>MGYT01000025.1:0-16046 GCA_001801865.1 Gammaproteobacteria bacterium RIFCSPLOWO2_02_FULL_61_13 | reverse complement strand
CGAATGACCCCAGGTCGCGCCCGCGGACATTGGCAGTGACGACGACCCGGCGCTTGCCGTTTTCGCGGTTTATCTGGTTGAGTCCCGGGGCGATGTCTATTTTCGCAACTTCACCCAGCGGCACCCAGGTCCTGCCATGAGCGCCCAGGTCCTTGAGCACGTTGAAGGCCGCCGGCAGCATATCGTCGCCATGTTCCTCCAAATCCGGAAGCGGGATGGGAAGCCGTACCAGTTGATCGAGATTGGTGCGCAGACTCTCCGGCAACCTGACGACGATGTCGAAGCGCCGATCGCCTTCAAATACCTGGCCGGCATTCTCACCCCCCATGGCCGTGCGGATCACGGACTGCACGTCGGCAACATTGAGTCCATAACGCGCCAACGCGACCCGGTCGGGATGGATGCTCAGCACCGGCAGGCCGGTGGCCTGCTCCAGCGACACATCGGCCGCGCCGGGCGTGGCTTTCACGATAGCTTCGATTTCGGCGCCGATCCGGACCAGGGTGTCGAAGTCATCGCCAAACACCTTTACAGCCAGTTCCGCGCGCACGCCGGAGATCAATTCATTGAAGCGCATCTGGATGGGTTGCGTAAACTCGTAATTGTTTCCGGGCAACCGGGAAACCGCGGCCTCCATCTCTGTGACCAGCTCTGTCTTGGTCTTGCGCGCCTCCGGCCATTGCTCGCTGGGTTTCATGATCAGAAACGTATCTGCAACGCTTGGCGGCATCGGGTCGGTGGCAACCTCCGCGGTTCCGATCTTGGAAAATACGCGCTCCACCTCGGGGAAGCCACGTATCCGTTCCTCCAGTTGTTTTTGCATGCCAACCGCCTGTTCCAGCCCGGTGCCGGGGATGCGCAACGCATGCAGCGCAATGTCCCCTTCGTCCAGGCTGGGCACAAATTCCGTGCCCATGCGGGGAAGCAGGCTTGCACTCAACAGTACAAGCCCGGCGGCAACCACAACAGTCTTCCAGCGATGTGTCATTGCAAACCGGAGTACTGGCGCATATGCGATGCGGGCGACTGTCATGAGCATGCCTTCGCTTTCACTGATTCGTCCACGGACCAGCAGCGCAACGGCCGCGGGCACAAACGTTGCGGAGAAAAGCAGCGCCCCGGCCAGCGCGGCCACGACAGTGAATGCCATGGGATGGAACATCTTTCCCTCGACGCCGGTCAACGCAAATATCGGGATGTTAACGAGCGCCACGACCATCACCGTGATCAGACTTGGGGTAAACACCTCGCGCGTGGCGCGGAAGACCACGACAAACCGTTCTTCCCCGGTCAGCACGCGCCCGTGGTGACGCTGGGCCTCGGCCATGCGGCGCAGACAGTTTTCGACGATGACGACGGCCCCGTCCACGATAAGCCCGAAATCCAGGGCGCCCAGGCTCATCAGATTCCCGCTCACCTTGTTCGCGACCATGCCTGTCACTGTGAACAACATGGACAGCGGAATGACCAGCGCCGTCACCAGGGCAGCACGGAAATTCCCGAGGAAGGCAAACAGCACCGCGATCACCAGCACCGCGCCTTCAACCAGATTCTTCGAAACAGTGCCGATGGTCTTGTCCACCAGCACCGTCCGGTCATACACGGTGTTGGCCTTGATACCGGGCGGCAGGGAATGATTGATTTCCCCTATCCGCGCCGCGACGAGTCTCGAAACGGTGCGGCTGTTTTCGCCCATGAGCATGAACACCGTGCCCAACACCACTTCGTGGCCGTTTTGGGTGGCTGCGCCGGTGCGCAATTCCCTGCCCAGGGCCACTGCCGCGACATCTTCCAGACGGATGGGCACATTGTCCCTGCGTGCCACCACGACCTGCCGGATTTCCTCCAGATCGGTCACCTGTCCGGGCGTGCGAATCAGATATTGAGCGCCATGATGTTCCACGTAGCCGGCGCCCACGTTGCCGTTGCCCTGCTCCAGCGCCTGCACGATATCGCGCAGGGTCAGATCGTAGGCGAGAAGTTTCGCGGGATTGGGTGTGACGTGGAATTGTTTTTCAAACCCGCCGATGGTGTTGACCTCGGTGACACCGGGCACCTGCAACAACTGCGGACGGATGATCCAGTCCTGGACCGTGCGCAGATCAGTGGGGGTGACCAGCGACCCATCTGCATTCCTGGCCGCCGGTAATGCGTCGACGGTATACATGTAAATCTCGCCGAGACCCGTGGCAATGGGTCCCATCTGCGGTTCGAGACCCGGGGGCAATTCGCTCTTGATCGCCTGGATACGCTCAGCAACCAGTTGCCGGGCAAAATAAGTGTCCGTGCCGTCCGCAAACACAACGGTGATCTGGGACAGGCCGTAACGTGACAGGGAACGAGTGTAATTCAGTTTCGGCAGGCCGCTCATGGCGGTCTCCACCGGAAAGGTAATGCGCTGCTCCGCCTCGATGGGCGTGTAGCCGGGCGCTTCGGTATTAATTTGCACCTGCACGTTGGTGATGTCGGGCACCGCATCAATGGGCAGGCGCTGAAAGTCCCACAGACCCAGAGCGGCCAATCCCAACACCAGCAACAACACCAACCAGCTGCGCTCGACGGAAAATCTCAGGATGGCGTCAATCATTGGAGCCTCCCGAAACCCACCGTCGCCTTAGTGATCATGGGACGCACCGGATTTTTCAATGTCCGCCTTGACCAGGTAGCTGTTGGCGCTGACATAGCTCGCGCGGGGTGCGAGACCCTCCACCACCTCGATCCAGACCCCATCCTTCCGGCCCAGGGTCACCGGGCGGATTTCATAGGTCTCGCCAATGCGTTCAAATACCACGGTCCAATCCCGGAATGTCTGCAACCCGCTGCGCCGCACGGCCACGGGCACATCAACCTCCTCCACGACCACCTCGCCCGTAACCAGCAGGCCCGGTCGCCAGCGTCCGTCCTCATTCGGCAGTAATACGCGCGCAGACATGCTCTGGCTGGCTGAGGACCCTACAGCCGCAATACTTTCAATGCGGCCTTCCGCGCTCTGGTGACCATCCACATCCCGGATCGTCACCGATTGACCGGCCTTCACACCGCCCAGGTCATGCTGAAATGCCGCCAGCTCCACCCAGACGCTGGACAGGTCAACCAAGGTCAGCAGGGATTCATCCTGGACCGCCTGTCCTGTATTGACCTCGCGGGAGACGACCACCCCCGACCCGGGGGAAACGACGTTGTAACGTTGCAGACTTTCATTGGCTTCGATGGACACGAGGACCTCACCAGCAACCACCCTGTCCCCGATGCGCTTGCGCACTTCCCGCACCACGCCCGGGAAACGGGCATTGACCCTGAACACGCGCTGCGGGTCCGGCACCACCGTGCCATGGAGTGTCAATGTGGCGCGGATGCGCGCCGGCCCGGCAGTTTCCGATTCCAATCCCGCTTGTTTCGCCACGGCAGCGTCAATGGTTGTGCGTCCTTCAAAGGAGTCATAGGTCCATTGATGCAGTTTGCCCTTGTGGGAGACGAGCACGTTCACCGTGAAAGAATGCGGTTCGCGCACCACCCCATCCCCGAGCAGGTAATCCTCGCGAGGTGCGAAACGAAAGCGATCCATCGCCCCGCCCAGCCGTTTCAGTTGCACTTCCAACTGCCCAGCTTCCGGCGGCACGGGTAGTCCATCCACCTGAATATAGGCGCGAAACTGTGGCTCGACACCGGTTTCGAAGATGACCAGCTCGATCCGGACTTCCCCGTCTGTTAGCAGGCGCCCGCCGTGCGGTCCCTTTTCCACCTCCGTCGCCGGCCCGGCTTCATGCTCATCGGCGGGCGCCGTTGCATTGCCGGTTTCACTGGTGCATCCGCAAAAACTCAGGGCTGCAAAAATAATGAAGTACGCTGGCTTCATGATTCATTCCTCATTTAGTTTGCCGGCAGCGCCATGGGCTGACCGGTGATTCGTTCAATCTCGGCAAGGATGCCGTGGTACCGGGTCGCCGAATCAATGATTGCTTCCCGGACTTCCATCAGGTTGCGCTGCGCGTCCGCCAGTTCCAGGTAGGAATAGCGGCCGCGTTCATAGGCCGTCTGGGTCTGTTGCAGGGCCAGTTCCAGTTCCGGCAAAACCTGGCCGCGCAGGAATTCCGTCTGGGCCCGGGCCTGCAGCAATTGCTGGTGGAAACCGAACAATTCCGCCTGCGCCTGATTAAGCCTGGCCTCAAACACGGCATCCGCCTGCTCACGGCGCGCCTGGGCTGCGCGGATATTTCCTTGGTTTTTGTCGTAAAGCGTCAAAGGTAATTCCATGGAGAAAACCATGGCGACATCATCAAATTCTTCAAGACGGCGGATCCCCGCGCCGAGGGTTACATCCGGCCGCCGCTGCGCCTCGGCCAGCCGCAGTTCGGCGTCGCGCATCCGCGCCTCGCTTAGCAGGTTCTGCACATCCGCGGACTCCCGTGTCGCGGCCAGCAACTGGTCAAAATTGGATACAGCGGGCAGGGCGTAAAGATCCGCCCTTACCGAAGCAATGGAGGTCTGCGTCTCGCCCCATAGCGCGCTCAACCGGTGCAGCGAGACCAGGAGGTCTGTTTCCATTCGCCGTTGATCCAACAGCGCGCGATCGCGGGCGGCCCGGGCGCGATGCAGTTCGGCGACAGGTGAACGGGCGGCCTGCACCCGCGCTTCCACCGTCACCAGGGTTTGCTCCGCGAGTTCCAGCCTCAGGCGCTGCGCCGCCAGGAGTTCCTGATCCCCCAGAGCGCGGATAAAGCGGCGCACCACCTCGGCCGCCAGATCCAGGCGGCGAATGGCGATGCCGGTTTCGGCGACGCCGTATCCGGCCTGTTCCACGCCGACGCGCAACTGCCGTTTATCGCCGAGTTCGATGATCTGACTGAGGGCAAGGGTTATCTCAGCACGCCCGCCATCGGCAAATTCGCCGCTGCCGGGAAAGTTTTGCAGTTCCAGGCCGAGGCGCGGGTTGGGCCGCAACCCGGCCTGCTCGCGCCGGGCTTCGCTGATGCGCAGTTCGTAGGCCAGCGCCTTCAGCCCGGGATTGGATTCCGCGGCACGCGCCAGGGATTCGCGCAGGGTTATTGCGCCGGCGGGGGAATTTTCTTCCGCGAAAACCGAACCTGTGATTGCAAGTAACAGTATTACGGCACCCAGGGGGCGCGCAAAAAATTGATTCATACAGCCTCCGAAAAATGGGCGAGGACCTAATCGCCCGGATCAACAGCTTCAGCTGAAAATCAGGAGGCTGGGCGTGGCGGCGCTAACGAGGGGGGCAGAAAATAACGGAGGAGAGAAACGTAGACTTCAAGTTGTCGTCGCGGTCGGTGTCGAACCGGGCGCCAGAGCAGGGCCAGTACCAGCGCCATCGCGCCGGCCAATATGGCATTCGGTTCCCAACCCTGGCCGGGCTTCTTTACCAGGCCGGACTCGAGGATATCCGCATCCACATCCTGTTGATGGGTACTGTCATGCTCAAGGTCACTCGCAAGATGCACGCCTTCCGATTCCGTTGCGGCATGGGGCGCGACATGGTGATGCACGTGAAGGTGCAACCCTGCGACCCGCAGGCAGAGCATCGACAGGACCAGGTAAATGAATATGAGTGAATTGCGTTTCACGCGCGGAATTTATGACGGTATAGCAAACAAGTCAATCCAAGGATTGCGGGGAATTGGGGAATCATTGTGGCCCCTCCTCCTCAATGCTGTGCCCCTTGCCGCTTACCAGGATGATTAGCTAGGGGCACTTGGGCTCGGCAAGTGGGACATTTCCCCGGCCTGCGCGGGCACTGAATGCGAAGCCCAGCGCTCACGTATACAATATAATCATGCGGGGCGATCCAAAGATTCATGGAACTCATCGATTTCACCAAGCTTAAGGTTTCCTGCCAGAAGTGCAGTCTGGCCGAGTTGTGCCTGCCCCATGGCCTGTCGAAGGCCGACCTGGAAAAGCTGGATCAATTCGTGCGCCACCCGAAACCCCTGGGCCGCGGCGACTACCTGTTTCGCAGCGGTGACGCATTGGGCTCGCTGCATGCCGTGCGCTCGGGCAGCGCCAAGCTGGTGATGGGTAACAGCAAGGGGGAGGAGCAGATCCTGGGCTTCTACCTGCCGGGCGAGGTGGTGGGTTTTGACGCTATCAATACCGGCCGCCACACCTGCTCCGCCATGGCGCTGGAGACCAGCAGTATCTGCTCGCTGCCCTATTCCCAGTTGGCGGAGATCTCCCGCAGCGTGCCGTCGCTGCAGGAACAGGTGTTGCGCCTGATCGGGCGCGAGATGTCCATTGAAAACGAACTGCTGCTGACCATCAACAAGAAATCCGCCGACGAACGCATTGCCACGTTTTTAATCTCCATATCCCATCGCTTCAGGCGCCTGGGATATGCGCAAAACGAATTTCGCCTGAGCATGTCACGGCAGGAAATTGGCAATTACCTGGGATTGACCATCGAGACGGTAAGCCGCAGCTTCACGCGCCTGCAGAAACGACGGCTGATCTCGACGCAGCGCCGCTCGGTGAAATTACTCGACGTTAGTGAGTTGCACGAAATGAGCCATGGCGCCGGCGGTGCGGCGCCGCAGGCAGCGTCACGGGCCGAAGAGAAAACCAGTTGACGCAAAATCCCGCGCGGAGACGCGGCTGAAGAATCCAAGGGGTGGTCAGAACTCCACCTGAACATCGGCCCAGAACCTGGGTTTGATCGCAAGCAGGAAGTCGGTCCGGAACCCGGTACCTATCGACGCTGGCACTGGAGTAGTCGCGCCGGTCACCCCCGGGGAGCCATGGGGCAAGTGAAGGAATCCGCGCCCAGCTCCCGGTCCCGACAGCGACCATGGATCGGCACCGGCTCGACGCCCAGTCTCGCGATCTCCGCCCGGATCAATGTTTGCAACGCCTCGCCCACGCACTGATAGAACGGCGCCGGCGCCTGGTCCACGAGTTGCTCCATCCAGTCGCCGGTCCACGTCGCGAGATGATCCTGGAGAAATTTTTTCTGCGCATCACAGGTTATCTGGAGTTCACGCTCCAATCCCTGATTCAGTGCATGGGCTTCCTTCAGGCACAGGATGCTGATGAATTCCAGTTCCATGACCAGGTGATCCTCGGGCACCGTCTCCCTGCCGACCAGCGGACGCGCATTGAATGCATGGTAGAAGGCGGAGATATCCGCCAGTTGCGCCGCCTTGCCCAGCATACGGCCCATGTCACCCCACGAAGTCTCGGTGAGCGGTACACGGGCAGCGGGACCGAACAGGCGCACGTAGTCTTCGGCCAGCACGGAAACGTCCGCCTCCCCTGCGCATTCCTTGAGCGCCACCATGGCCTCATACATGCCCTCCGGCCATTCGCCCTGCCACGATGTCAGGCGGATGCAATTCTCCCGCAATGATTCCAGCAGAACCGGTCCAGGATAGGACAGCGCCTTGACCAGCGCATGGTAGATACCGGCGCGCAGCAACGCCAAACCGATTCCACCCTGGATCGGATCGATCATGGCGCGAGCCTGAATGGAACCCAGCCGGCCCAGGCCTTGCGCGCACCGACCTCCCGGTTGCCGCCGTCCCAGACCGCGAATCCGTCACCGTGGCGCCCCCTTCCGCGAACCGCGCGCTGTTCTTGCTGAGTGGCGTCAATGGATGGGTAAAGACCACGCGCCAGGTTCCATCCTTCCAGACGCCGCGACCGTCGGTGTCCTGATCCTGGGGCAGGGCGGTAAGCGTGCCGAACCCCTCGGCGCTCTGTTCCAGAACCGGCGACATGCCATGGGGATGCGAAATCAGGTTGTCCACGCCCACGGCGCCCATGTACGGCCGGGCATCGGTAGCGCGCAATACCTCGTCGGGATACACGTCCACGAGGATGTACGGATAAATGTCGCTGATTTTCGGCTCGCCTGCGTCGATATCGCGCTGGAACGCGGCGCGCCACTGCCAGATGTCCACCCGCCGTCCCGGGCTGCCCATCATGGGATTCGGCATTTCATCCGGTTTGTATTGCACGGGAAATTCCACGGCCACCTGGTCACCAAACTGATCCACGACCAGCCGATCACTCCGGGTTGTATCCTTCCATTCCACCAGCACGCCGACCCATTTGCCGTTGTGCGCGGCCCGCACCGTCAGTGACTTGATGGCGGGGTTGGGGTGGCTCGGGGTCGTGATGACCTGAGGCAACATGGTGACATTGAAGGGCGCTGCCGCCCGCCATACGGCAGATTCCGGATCCATGAATGGAGGTGTGCCCGGGACCCGCACGGCGGTGATGCCGGTTTCCGCGGCCCAAATGATCCCGGTGGCCAAGCCGCACATACCGGCAGCGAGTCCTGCAAAGAGCCTGCCTGTGACTTTCATTTCAATTGCCTTGCCCGGGTCATGTGGTGTTGGTCCGGTGGCATTCGTATTTCTCGTCATAAGCGGCGCGCACGTGAATCGGTTCGCGCATGGGCACCCGGACAATCTCCGTGCCTTTTTCGTCGTAGCCGTAAACCGCGTCGCCTTCAACCTTGAAGTGGTGGGTGATCTCCGGCGTCGCGCCGAACAGCAGGAGTACGCCCAGCAGCTTTTTGTCGCTCTGCGCCGTGCGGTAAGTGGCAATGGCCTCTTCCACGCCCCAGCCGAACATCTGGCGCAGATAGGGCGGGGGCACATGGATTGGCGGGACGTAATAGACATTGCCTTCCAGCCCGAATTGCGGATACAGCGGCTTGGCGATCCTGGCGATGTGCACCAGGTAATCCAGCGGATTGTCCTCGCGTGCCTGGTCCGGAGTCGTGATGAATCCTTGCAATCGGATCTTGCCGATGCAACTCATCGTGCATTGCGTCTGCCGGCCGTTCTCCACCGCGGGATAGCAGCCGATGCATTTTTCCGAGACTCGCGTCATGGCGTTGAAGTACACCTTCTTGTACGGGCAACCCTTGACGCACTCGCGGTAGCCACGGCAGCGCTTCTGATCCAGCAGCACAATGCCGTCTTCCGGGCGTTTGTAAATGGACTGGCGCGGACAGGCGCCAAGACATGCGGGATAGGTGCAGTGATTGCAGATGCGCGGCAGGTAGTACATCCATTGCATGTGCGGCAGTGTCATGTGGGCGCCCTGCGCCATGTCACCCAGGGAATCATCCTCACCCACGTTGGGATAGGCGTAATCCGCATCTGCGGGCAGATACCCCAGCACGCGCTCGCCCGATGGCGCGCTTTCAAACAGGGTCTTGCCCTGGTACGGAAATGAATCCACGTTCTGGACGCCGTGCTTCTCAAGGATATTGACGTCCCAGCCCAGGGGGTAATTGCCGTAGGGCTTGGTCTCGACGTTGTTCCAGAACATGTACTCCTGACCACGACCGGGGGTCCAGGTGGTCTTGCACGCCACGGTGCAGGTCTGGCAGGCAATGCACTTGTTGGTGTCCATCACCATGGCAAATTGTTTTTTCGGCCTGGCGCCCTCGTACAGATAGTCCATCTCGCGCCCGATCTGCCAGTTGTAAACTTTGGCCATTTTCCGTCCCCCGTCTCAAGCCTTGCGCATGCTGACAAACCCGCCGTTCAGGTATTGTTTGAAGGCCTTGGTCTCCACGCCCGGCCGCAATCCCAGCGCCACTGGGCGCCACAGACCCTGGCCACCGATGCCGCCATCCTCCGCCTTGGTGAACTTCGCAAATGATTCGCGCGGCGCACCGGTGACGCAGTGCACGTCCACGTTGAAGCCCTTGGTGACCTCATGGGACCAGGACTTGCGCGAGATCAACGAATGCGTCTGGTGGGTGGGTTTGAGCCATGACCGCGTCAGGCTCTGATGGCCACCGTAGCGGAACAGTGATTGATATTTCGTTTCTTCATTCTTGGCGACGCCATCGGCGCGCGTCTCGTGCGCCTTCACGGAACCGGGCGTTGCCATGTAGCCGTTGAACCACATGCGCGTGATGCCCTTGGGCGTGCCCGGGTAGTAGCGGGCGCGCGCCATCAGCCGCGCCACCTTGTATTCATCCTTGCGCGCAGGATCATCCCAGCCGCGGAACGGCAGGTCCTTCGGATCCCCGTCGATCCAGACATAATCGCCGTCGTTCACGCCCATGTCCCGCGCATCCTGCGGGTTGATGTCCACGTACATTTCGCCGGTGCCGGGCATGCGCTTGTCGCGCCGGTACATGTCGCCGAACGGCCCGAACAATGCCGCCATGAAATCCGTGTCAACGGGCATGGTGTGCGCGCCGTGGCGGTACTTGGGCGTATGGAACACGTGCCGGAATCCCTGCGCGCTAAGCGGGTGCGTGGTCTTGAGCAGCTCGTCGGCGGTCAGCGTCGTATTGCGCATCTGCCGCGTAATATGATCCCAATCACCGTCGGGAATATTCCAGTCGGCCGGCCGCTTGGGCCGGATGGCGGGATGCGGCGCGGCGAGGATGGCGCAGGGTTCATAAAAGGTCGCTTCCGAGGGTTCGCGGTGCACCACCAGGTTCTCGCCCGCCTCCACGAACTCAATTTCCGGGCGGTAGAATTCCAGCCGGCCGGTCTTGGTGTACCAGGGCTTGGATTCCTGCACCTGCTCGTAGCTGTTGATGCGCGGATAGGTACGCGTGTTCATCAAAACCGGAATGCCCTTCCTGCCCAGGTCCTCGATATCCTCGAACCGATAACCCTTCAAAGGCGCCGAGTAGTCGATAATCCGCTGCAGATAGACCTCGGATTTGTTCTCGGCGATAAAGTGCCACATCTGCGCAAAGCGCTTGTCGCCCGTCAGTTTGGTCAGTTCACGCGCCACACCCAGGTAGGTCTCGTTGTCCGACACGGTGTTGAACGCGCGCCGCGCCGGTGTACGCGGATAGGGCTGCAGAAAGGGATTGGTGTTGGACGCGGTCAGGTCCGGGAACTTGAACTCCATCCAGGAATCCACGCCGTAGACGATGTCGCTGTACTCGCAGGACGCGGTCCACCACCATTCGTTGTAGACCACCAGGTCGCAGCGGGGCAACGTGTTGAACACCACGTCGTAATGGCCCTTCTGATTGCCCAGGCTGGAATTGGAATTCACCTGCCAGATGGCCTTGGTGGGCGTGGGCACGTGGGCGCCGGTGGTAATCTTTTTGTCCCCGGCCTTGACCAGGCGTTCGCCATTGGCCCAGTAATGCATGGACTCGGGACGCAGGTAGTACTTGGTCTTCACCTCGCCCGCCGGGTCCAGTTGCGGATGGAACGGGTCCTCCGTGGTCCATTTGGGAATACCGGAGAATAGTGTGTTCTTGTAATTACCCGCGTAGCTGCCGATGTTGCCGCCGTGCCGGCCCAGACTGCCCGCCAACGCCAGCACCAGAAACAGCGCGCGGTCCTTGTTGTCATTGTTCCAGAATTGGTTCGGCCCCATGCCCACCGCAATCAGGGTGCGTCCATCGCTCCCCGCAATCGTCCTGGCGAGACTGGTGATGGCTGACTCCGGCGCCCAGGTGATCTTGCTGCATTGTGCGGGAGTAAGGTTGGCATCCAGATATTCCCGGGTCAGATCAAACACCGTGCGCGCCTTGACCTGTCCGCCACCGGCCAGCGTGATTTCGAACTCTCCCTCCAGGGCGGGATCAATGCCGAGCTTGGCAAAGTGTGCGCCGATATCACCCTGGGACACGGCCACCGGCGAATTCTTCTTCGCATCCCACATGACCGCGTCGGCAAACTCCGGCACCAGGGCCGCGGGGATCTGCACACCGGTCTGTTTCGGCGTCGGCGGTGCCTTTTGATCCTTCGCTATGATTGCCGTGCCGTCGGCCAACGGCCTGCTCTGGTAGTCCGGGAACACGTCGCTGGCCTTGAGTCGTTCCAGCGTGTCCATGCGCACCAGTGTCGGCAGGTCCGTGAATTTCTTCACGAAATCCGCGTTGTAGCGCTTCTCCTTTATCATCACCTGAGCCACACCCAGCGCCAGGGCCGGGTCGGTGCCCGGACGGATGACGATGACCTCATCGCCCTTGTTGGCGGTGGCGGAGTACTCCACCGTGACGACGATGGTTTTAGCCCCCTTGAGCCTGGCCTCCGTGAGCCAGTGGCTGTCCGGCATCTTGGTCGTGATCCAGTTCATGCCCCAGGAGATCACAACGTTGGCATTCTCCGTGTCGAACAATTCAAAATCGTTGGTCTGATCGCCCGTGACCATGGGATGGCCGGGCGGCAGATCCGTGTGAAACGAATAGGAATCCCACGAACCCGCGCCCCTGGCCTCCTCCGGAGGGACGCGGCGCAGGTGCTGATCCAGCAGCGCCATGCTGTTGCCCATGCGGAAACAGCCGAACAATCGCAGGGCGCCCTGCTTCGCCATGCCGCCGCGGAATTTCAACACCCGGGTTCCGGCGTCCCCGACCTGCTCCACCATGTCCGGGTCATAGTCCTGGGCCAGCAGACGCGTCCTGCCTTCCGCACCGGAATAGGTCTTGGCGATGTTGTGCAGCGCCTTGGCGTGATAGGCATACGCCTGCTCGTGGGAAACCTTTACAAAGCTGTCGAAACCGCGCTGCACCAGCGACTTGGAAACTGTCCCGGTCTTCGGGTCACGCGGGCAACCCTGATCCACCCACTGCTTGAACCCTTTGCGGATGAAGGCGCCGTTGACGCGGCGGTCACCGTAGAACCGGCGCGCCAACACCAGCCCTTTCTGGCAGCAGCGCGGATCCCAGCGGTGACTGGATCGATTGCCGTCCAGGTCGCGGGCTTTGCCGTACCCATAGGTCGGTTCGATGCGGACGACGATATCGTTCTTGACGAAGGCGTTAAGCAGGCAATTGTGCGTGTCGTTGGGACAACACAAGAAGACGAAGGTCTTGTCGTGGCGGAAGATGTCCCGGTAAATCCTCTCCCAGTCACGGTCCGGATAATCGGCCAGTGGATTCTTCACGGACACCGGTCCGAGATAGCCATAGGCGGCAAACAAATCGCTTGTGGTAAGCGCTGAACCCAACCCCACCGCGTTGGCCATTGCCAGGAAATCGCGGCGTTTCATTTTTCCCGCCATCGATGCATACCCCCGCAGTTTCAGCGCGCGTCACTGCCGACAGCGCTGAATTTGAATTCTTGCGTCAGCAAGCTACCCAAGTCGTCGCAACCTGGAATTGATCTGGGTCAAACGGCGGACAATTCGGTGGCAGCGAAACCACCCCGCTTTCCGGGGGAGGCCGGGATCTCGTGGAGTGAGGTGTGCCGGGAGCGGACCAACAATACCGGCAAATGCGCCGCGCGGGGGTTCCGGAAATCGCTGTCGTGCGTACTTATTGAGCCTTGCAGAATTCCTGAACATTGAGCACGTAATTCCGGGCCAAGGTCCGCAGGACCCGCACCCGGAATCCAGCCGGGATTACCGGGCGGACTGGTTCCGCATAACCCCCGGATCAAGTCCGGGGCTAAAGCTCACGCGCGGTTTCCGGAATGACGAAGAAGTATTCACCAATTGTGCAAGGCTCGACAGGCGTAACTCAGTATCTATACGCCTCCGGCTTGTAAGGTCCGGCCACCGGCACGCCGAGATAATCAGCTTGAGCCCTGGTCAGCGTCTCGAGCCTTACACCCAGTTTCGCGAGGTGCAATCGCGCCACTTTCTCGTCCAGCGTCTTCGACAGCGTGTGCACGCCCAGCGGGTAGTCCTTGGTGCGGTTGAACAATTCAATTTGCGCGATGGTCTGGTTGGTGAAGCTGCTGGACATCACGAAACTCGGATGCCCGGTGGCGCAGCCAAGGTTTACCAACCGACCCTCGGCCAGCAGCAGGATGCGCCGGCCACTGGGCAGGGTGATCTGGTCCACCTGCGGCTTGATGTTGGTCCACTTGTATTTGCGCAACGGCTCCACCTGGATCTCGTTGTCGAAGTGGCCGATGTTGCAGACGATGGCCAGGTCCTTCATCTGTTCGATGTGCTTCGCGGTGATGACATCAAGACAGCCTGTCGCGGTGACAAAGATATCGCCGATCCTGCAGGCCTCATCCATGGTCATCACCTCATAGCCTTCCATGGCCGCTTGCAGTGCACAGATGGGATCAATCTCGGTGACGATGACCCGCGCCGCCTGGCCGCGCAGCGACTGGCATGACCCCTTGCCGACATCGCCATAACCGGCAACCACGGCAATCTTGCCGGCGATCATCACGTCCGTGGCGCGCATGATGCCGTCCACCAGTGAATGCCGGCAGCCATAGAGGTTGTCGAATTTGGACTTGGTCACCGAGTCATTGACGTTGATGGCCGGGAACAGCAACTCGCCGTTCTTTGCCATCTGGTAAAGGCGATGCACACCCGTGGTGGTCTCCTCGGTGACGCCGCGGATGTCCTTGACGATGCGATGGAAACGTTGCGGGTCCCGGGCCAGGGATTTCTTCAACTGGGCCAGAAGGAAACCCTCCTCCACGCTGCCCGGTTTTCGATCCAGGATTTTCGAATCATTTTCGGCGCGGTACCCCAGGTGCACAAACAGAGTGGCGTCGCCGCCGTCATCCAGGATCATGTTGGGCCCGAGGCCATTGTCCCAGTCCAGCAGGCGGTCGGTGAATTCCCAGTATTCCTCCAGGGTCTCGCCCTTGTAGGCGAATACCGGCGTACCGGTGGCCGCGATGGCTGCCGCCGCATGGTCCTGCGTGGAGTAGATGTTGCAACTGACCCAGCGCACCTCGGCGCCCAGCACCTTCAACGACTCAATCAGCACCGCGGTCTGGATGGTCATGTGCAGGGAGCCGCTGATGCGCGCGCCCTGCAACGGCTGGCTCGGTCCGAATTCCTCCCGTGTCGCCATAAGGCCCGGCATCTCGTGCTCCGCCAGCGTCATTTCCTTGCGGCCAAAATCCGCCAGCCCGATATCCTTGACCACGTAGTCCGGCTTTGCCTTCATCTCTGCGGCCTTCACTGTGCTCATTCCAGTAACTCCTCAATGCAAATTTTCACAACCCATGTGGGGCCGGGTTTATCCCGGCCGATAGATGGCCGGCATAAAGCCGGCCCTACATGGCTGCGCCAAACTCCGAACGGTACCTGTTCCGAAAATCCGCGAGCGTAAAACTGTGATTCTGCGTGCCGCGATGCTCGATCTTGATGCTGCCCAGCAGGGACGCAATCCGGCCCGTGATTTCCCAATCCAGTTTTTTCAGCAGACCATATACCAACCCGGCCCGATAGGCATCACCGCAACCGGTGGGGTCGGCCAGTCTCGCCGCCTTGACCGGCGGAATGTCGACGCGCCTTCCGCCGGCGAAGATCTGCGAACCCTCGGCGCCGCGGGTCACCACCAGCGCCTCGACCCGCTCCGCCACCTGCGCCGCATCCCAGCCCGTGCGCTCCCGCAGCAACTGCCACTCATAGTCATTCACCGTCACCCAGGTCGCCTGATCGATGAAGCGCCTCAAATCGTCCCCGTCAAACATCGGCATCCCCTGCCCCGGATCGAAGATGAACGGGATCTCCGCCGCCACGAACTGCGCCGCATGATCCAGCATCCCCTGCCGGCCATCCGGCGACACCATGCCGATGCGTATACCCTGATTTACCGGCACCTCATTCGTGTGCGAGGCATTCATGGCGCCGGGATGAAACGCGGTGATCTGGTTGTCATCCAGGTCCGTGGTGATGAACGCCTGGGCCGTGTGCTCCGTATCGATCACGCGCAGGTAATCCTGGGGCACGCCCACGCGCTTCAACCATTCGGAATAGACCCCGAAATCATGTCCCACGGTGCCCATGGGCCAGGCCTTCTCGCCCAGTTGCGCCAGGTTGTAGGCAATGTTCCCGGCGCAGCCTCCAAACTCGCGGCGCAACTCCGGCACCAGGAACGACACATTAAGTATATGGATCTGATCCGGCAGGATGTGCGCCTTGAACCGGTCTTTGAACACCATGATGGTGTCAAAGGCCATGGACCCGCAGATTAACGCAGCCACGATGGAAACTCTGTTAAACCTATTGCGCTGCCCGAACGCAGATCAAGCCGCGGCGCCGAGACCCACCAAATCGCGCAACTCCGCGGCCCGATCGGTCTTTTCCCACGGCACGTCGATGTCGATTCGCCCGAAATGTCCGTAGGCGGCAGTCTGCCTGTATATGGGCCGCAACAGGTTCAACAT
>MGYT01000024.1:9331-11831 GCA_001801865.1 Gammaproteobacteria bacterium RIFCSPLOWO2_02_FULL_61_13 | reverse complement strand
TTACCGGCAAGCCAAGCCGCACTTCGAGGCGGCGCTGCGCAAGTTCCAGGAGGCAGGAAAGACGCTCAAGGACCTGTTCAAGTTCCTGATCCAGCAATTCGGCGAGGGGATTAAACCCTACGCCATGCGCTTCGCCAAGGATCTGAACCTGTCGGCGCAGCTTGCGGCGCCCGCGCAGCCGTCGATGACGGTCGCCAAGTGGGTGCTGACAAAGCTGCAGAACCGATCCCAAATCGGGTGGCAAGAACTGTTCGACGAGGCCGACAAGGCGTTCGAGGGCACGCAGGCGCAGGGCAAGTACAACGTCAAGGACGCCTACGACGCAGCCGAACTCGGGATGAACCTGTACCTGCGCGACGCCGCGATATCCGGCAAGGACGAATCGGCGAAAAGTGCGCAGGCCGCGATTTCGGCCCTGCAGACCATCACGAACTTCATGCCGACGCAGACCAAGCGCACGGCGGAAATGGACGAATTCCAGCAATTCTCGACGCCGCCAGCCTACGCCTACGCGGTGAATTGGGTCGCCAAGGTCAGGCCCGGCGAGCTCGCGCTGGAACCATCCGGAGGGATGGGGGGCATTGCGATCTTCGCCGACAATGCCGGCGCCTCGCTCGTGCTCAATGAACTCTCGAAGCGCCGGGCCGCGCTGCTCCAGGCGCTGTTCCCCAACGCGCGGCACTTTACCGAGGATGCCGCCCAGATCGACAACGTGCTGCCGGCCGACCTCGTCCCGACGGTAATCGTCATGAACCCGCCTTTCTCCGCAACCGCGGGCCGCAAGGAGGGGGCGCGCGATACCATGGAGGGGGCTCGCCACATCGAGCAGGCCCTGCGCCGGCTCGCGCCGAACGGGCGCCTAGTGGCCATCGTGGGCGAGGGCATGGCAGCAGACCGGCCAGCCTTCAAGGAATGGTGGCGGAACATCCAGAAAACCTATAATGTAAGGGCGAACATCGGGGTCGATGGTGCTGGATACGTCAAGTACGGCACGACCTTCAACAACCAGATCCTGGTGATCGACAAGGACGGCCCGACGAAGGGGGAAGTAGTCACTGGCAAAGTGGCAACCGTCGCCGAGACGATCCCTCTCCTGGAGGGAATCAGAAATGACCGACCCGAAGCAGTTAGCCACGTACCAGAGAACGGGGCGACTACTGAACCAGTCGCCGCTGAACCGGGCGGCGCTCAAACTGCTGCCGAACGACTGGAGCAATCCGGCGGAGCTGCACGTCCTGTCGCTGACGCGCTGGGCGGTGCAGGAGGGGGGGCTGGATCCGAACTACAAACCGGGACCGGAAAGCCTGCTGGCGATGCTGGGCAAACTGGACAGGGACGACCCGCGGGACGCCCTGGAATTCTTGACGACCAGCGACTCGGGGGACCAGGTGGTGAGCGCGGAGAACCTAAAGGGGCTGAACCTGCAAGAGGCGGGGCAGTTCTTGGTGCAGGCGCTCGCGGACAAAATGCTGGCAACCGCCCCGTAACCGGGGCGACGATCGAGCAGACCGAGGTCGTTCCGGAAGGCGAATTCACTTCCTCGATCTTCGAGCACTATCAGCCGCAACGGCTGAAGGTTGAAGGTTCCAAGCCGCATCCCGGTGCACTGGTGCAGTCGGCCGCGATGGCCGCGGTGTTGCCGCCACCTGTCACCTACACGCCGAATCTCCCGAAGGAAGTCATCACCAAAGGCATGCTCTCCCTCGCGCAGATCGAGGCGGTGGTGTACGCCGGTCAAGCGCACTCGGAAATCCTGCCAGACGGCACCCGGCGCGGATTCATGATTGGAGACGGCACCGGCGTCGGCAAGGGGCGGGAAATCAGCGGCATCATCCTCGATAACTTCCGCCAGGGTCGCACCAAGGCAATCTGGATGTCCGCGAAGCAGGGGCTGATCGAGGATGCGAAGCGCGATTTCTTGGGTGTGTCAGGCAATCCGGATCTTATTTTCAACCAGAACAAGACCAAAGCCGACGAACTGAAGATACCCGCCACAAAGGGAATCCTGTTCACAACGTACTCGACTCTGCGAGGCGGCCAGAAGCTACAGCCAAGTGACGCCAGCAAGAAAAAGGCGATCAGTCGCATTGATCAGATCGTTGCATGGGCGGGTTCGGACTTCGACGGTGTGCTGGTGATGGACGAGGCGCATTTCATGGGCAACGCGATCCCTATACGGGGCAAGCGCGGCATGACCAAGCCGAGTGCACAAGCGCTCGCTGGCGTCGATTTGCAAAAGCTGTTACCCAAGGCCCGGGTGGTGTACGTGTCAGCCACAGCCGCGACCGAGGTATCCAATCTCAGCTACGCCCACAGATTGGGTCTGTGGGGAGAGGGAACGTCGTTTGCCGCCTTGAGTGATTTCGTGAACAAGGTGACTGCGGCCGGCGTTTCGGCAATGGAATTGGTGGCACGCGACATGAAGGCGATGGGAGCCTACATGGCCCGCAGCCTGTCGTACGACGGCGTGAAATATGACCGGATCACCCATGAATTGACC
>MGYT01000024.1:1023-9098 GCA_001801865.1 Gammaproteobacteria bacterium RIFCSPLOWO2_02_FULL_61_13 | reverse complement strand
ACGCCAGGCCGCGGAGCGCAAGCGCAAGCAGATGGCCGGCGAGGACATCGAGGAAGAAGAAGATTTCGAGTTCGGCCCCATGGATGGCCTGATCAATTACGTCCGCACCGCGTTTCCGGTTCAGCAATACGAGGAATACGAGGACGCGGATGGCACCACGCGATCGCGGCCGGTGGTCGATTCAAACGGCAATCCTGTGTTCTCCCAAGACGCCATCAAGATGCGCGATGCCCTGACCAATGATCTGGAGCAAATTGCGAAGTCGCAGGCGATTCCAGGCAACCCGATCGATCTGCTGGTGGAAGCATTCGGCGCCGACAAGGTGGCCGAGGTCACTGGCCGCAAGCGCCGGTTTGTGCGCGAGCCGGATGGCAAGGGCGGGCAAAAGACGGTCGAGCAAAAGCGCGGGAAGCACGCGGCGGCGGCTGACGCCTCGAACTTCATGGCCGACAAGAAGCGGGTGATGATCTTCTCCGACGCGGGCGGCACGGGCTTTTCATTCCACGCCGACAACACACAGAAGAATACCCGGCTGCGCAAGCACTACCTGGTTCAAGCGGGATGGCGCGCTGATACCGCCGTGCAGGGATTCGGGCGCACGCACCGGACCAATCAGAAGCAGCCCCCCGAATACATCCTGGTGACGACGGACCTGAAGGCTCAAAAGCGGTTCATTTCCTCGATCGCGCGCCGGCTGGATCAGTTGGGCGCCTTGACCAAGGGCGAGCGCAAGACCGGATCACAAGGGCTGTTCACCGCGGCGGACAACCTCGAGTCTGGTTACGCCAAGACGGCCCTGATCAATACGATCAACGATCTGTACGCGAACCGCATCCCGAACATGAGTTTTGCCAGCCTGATGGATGAAATGGGGCTGGATCTGATCGATCCGAACACCGGAGGACTTGCCGTATCGAAGATGCCAGGCATCCCGCAATTCCTCAATCGCCTGCTGTCCTTGACGATCGACACGCAATCGGCGCTGTTTGACGAGTTTGGGCAGCGAATGGACGAATTGGTTGCCGCCGCGATCGATGCCGGGACCTTCGACGACGGCATGCAGACCCTGCACGCGCAGAAGATCACCAAGGTTGCGGAGGAAAGCGTTCATACGGATAAGCGCACCGGGGCCGAAACGAAGTACGTCGATCTGGAGTTGACGCACCCGACGCAGTTGAACTCATGGGAAAACGTCGTGGCGCGTGCGGATGCGGCGGGGGACGACTTCTCAGGGTTCTACAAGGACAACAAGACAGACCAGGTATTCATGATCGTGCGCCGCGGCCGGCGCGTCGATGCGGATGGGAAGGAGTACATCAAAGGCGAGCGGTGGGACGTGTCTGGTCGCCGACGGTTCGTGGACAACGTGGCCGTGATCGAGGCCGATCGCCAACCGCAAATCACGAAGACGATTCAGGGAGAGCGGTACGAAGGCGACCATGATCTGCGCGTCCTATACACCCCAGAGGGATCATACGAACGGCCATTGAGGGCGTCGTCATTCTCAGCACAGGTAGCTGACCGAGGCCGAGCGTGGATAGAGAGGGAGCTAAAAGCTGAAAAAGAAGGGCCGAAGAAAGAGGCCGCCAAGACACTATGGGCAAAGATGCAGCCCTTTATCGTGCCCGCCGAAGTCGATCAGAAGATCGATCACTACACCAAGCTGAATTACCCGGCGATCAAAGGCAAGGAACAGGCCAAAGCGGATTGGGAAGCGCAACTCAACGCTGCGCCCAAGACGTACTCCGAACACACGCACATGATTGCCGGGGTGATCCTGCCGATTTGGGACCGGTTCCCCGAAGGCGCTACGCAGGTCGCGCGGGCGATCACCAACACCGGTGAGCGTTTCCTTGGCCGCGTGGTAGCAACCAGGGACCTCAAGACAACCCTGCGCAATTTGGGCGTCAACGCCCTCAAGGGGGTGACTTCTAAGTCCATATTGGCCCGGGTCGATAAGGGTGAAATCGCTATCCTGTCGAACGGCTGGATGATCAAGTCGGCGCGTGTGTCCGGTGACAAGCGCATAGAAATCACGTCCCCGAGCTCGTTCACGGCCACCGAGGAACGGCTGTTGAACGAACAGGGGGCATTCAAGGAACGCATCGGCTGGAACGAGCGGATCTTCATACCGTCTGACGAGAACGCCGAGGCCGTCTTCGATCGCATCACGGCGAGCAAGCCGGTGGTGCAAATGGAAGGAGATGAAGCACCTGCATTGTCACTCTCTCCAGCCCCGGCCCGCTCCATCCCCGCCCCATTCGTTCAACGCATCGTGGATCGCATGTCCTCTAAGTGGGCGAACGGTCCCACGATAAAAGTCATTGCGACGATGGACCAGGCGCCCGCGCGAGTACGCGACTACGAGGCATTGAAGCGCAGCCAGGGGGCCAAAGGCGTCATCCGTGGCTTCGTCGAGCGTGGTTCCGTGTATGTTGTAGCCGGCAATAACGGGAGCGTGAAGGAAACAATCGAGACGATCTTCCATGAATCTGTCGGCCATTGGGGATTGAACGGCAAGTTCGGCGCCCGCCTCGACTCGATCCTGGACGAAGTCGCCAAGTCGCGCGCCGACGAAATCGCCGCCAAGGCCGCGCATTACAAGTTCGACCTGAAAGATCAGAAACAGGTGCGCGCGGCGGCTGAGGAAATTCTAGCCGTGATGGCCTCGACCAATCCCAAACTGCCCGTCGTGCGCCGCGCCATTGCAGCCATTCGGCAGTTCCTGCGCGATATCGGCGTGGATCTGAAGCTCAACGACGACGACATCATCGCCCATTTCATCCTGCCGGCGCGGGCGTTCGTTGAGCGCGGCGCGCAGGGGCCGGTAACGTCACCAACAGCATTCTCCCGGTCCCAGAACCTGACGCAGACGCCGGAGTTCAAACGCTGGTTCGGAGACAGCAAGGTGGTGGACGCAGAGGGTAAGCCGCTGATGGTGTACCACGGGACCGGGGCAGATTTTTCAGAGTTTGAAGCTCGCGATGGGCGTCACGCTTCGAGCGGGCTCGGATTCTTCTTCACCGCGGACCACGACATCGCCGAGATGTTTCTCGACGAAACCGAGATGGACAAAATAAAAGGGAAGTGGGTTGTCCACAAGACCGGGGCCATCATGCCCGTGTACCTAGCGATAAATAATCCCGTTGTTATGAACTGGTCCACGTTCGAGAGGACATTCGTCAAAACTGCGGAGGTTGATGATTTCGCGGCAGCGGACAATGCGTCGGATTTCGTCGCATCGGCGATCCACCATGGCAACGACGGCATCTTGATCCGGAAAAAACGCGAAGCGAAAGCGGTGACGGAGGAACTCGGCAAAGCCGAGCATTCCGCAGATACGTGGGTCGCCTTCCACCCCGAGCAGATCAAGTCCGCCTTCGGAAATTCCGGTCAGTTCTCCCCAACGAACCCGGATATTCGGTTCAGTCGCAATGTGACCGAGGCGCTGACGCCAGAAGGGACGCCAATGATCGAGCGCATGAAGCAGGCTATCCCGCAACTTGCCAGAAACCGCATGGGTGAGATCGCCGACTACCTGATCTACAACTATCAGGACAAGTTCATGGACTTGCCTCGCATCCAGAAGCGGTTGCATGAAGGCGTCTTACCCGAACGCTTGGACGTTAATCTCGCCGTCGAAGCCTATCCCAAGTTGGTGGCTGCCAAGGTTCAGGATTTCCACGACGACTACGTGAAACCATTCGTCAAAATGCTTCACGACAGCAAGTTGAGCATTGAGAAAGCTCAGGAGTACGTCAACGCCAAGGACGCACCAGACCGCAACCGTGAAATGAAGGCGCGGAATCCAACTGCGCCTGAACTGGCTGCCATAAAGGCTGATCTGGCGGCGCAGCGCGACTCGCTGGCCGGAGAGCAAGCCGTTAAGGATTTCGTCTCCAAACGCAGGGAACTGAGGCAGACCGAAGCGGATGTCGAGGACGGCATTGCAGACCAGTCCGCCGTCGAGGTTCTGAATGGCGAGATCACCGCGTTGCGCAAAAATCAGTCTGTGAAGGATTACGCGGCGGCAATCGACATGCTCAAGGCGCTCCAGCCCATCAAACCGTTCCAGGGCGACAATACGGCGCTTTCCGGCATGAGCAACGCCAAGGCGGCAGAAATCATTGCCAAAACGAAGCAGGATGGCACGTTTGAGGCACTGGAAAAGGTATCGACCGCCGTGGACACCATCACGGCCAGGACCAGGGCCGTGCTGTTGGACAACGGCCTAGCGAAGCCGGAAGAGATTGCCGCATGGGAGGCAGCCTATCCGCATTACGTGCCACGTTTCCTCGACGAGGTAGTCGACGGCACCCCGCAGCCGGTCAGGCAAGGTTTTCAGGTTCGCGGTAAGGAATCGAAACGAGCCACCGGATCGGAAAAGGAAGTCACGAACATTCTGGCGCACGTCATGGCGGCACACGAAGCCGCAATCATTCGTGCCGAGAAGGTCAAGGCAGACAGGACCATGTATACCTTCCTGCAAGCGCATCCAGGTAATGACGTTGCCGAGTTGGACGTGCCGCCGAAGGTGCGGGACGTGGACTCCAAGACCGGGCTGGTGGTTAGCCGCGTCGATCCGCTCTACAGGAACAAGCCGAACGTGCTGGTGCTCAAGATCGACGGCGACGAGCACACCATCACGTTCAACGAGGACAATCCGGAAGCCTTGAGGCTCGCCGCGTCGATGAAGAATCTGAGTGCCCAGGACATTGGCGAGATCACAGCGATGGTCGGAAAGTTCACCCGGTTTGTCGCCATGATGAACACGGCCGCGAATCCGGTATTCATGCCGCGCAACTTCATGCGGGACGTTGGGACGGCCTTCGTGAACCTGTCGGATACCGAATTGGCCGATACCAAGAAGCAGGTTTTCGCCGACATCCCGAGGGCGATAAGGGGATTTTGGAATATGACCCGTGGCAAGATGGACTCAGAGTGGTCGAAACTCGCGCGGGAATTCCGTGATGCCGGAGGTCAGACCGGATTCGTACAGCACTACAAGGACATCGGAGAGCGCGCCACAACCCTGGAGAAGCAACTTTCCCATATGGGACCGGGCAAGATGAACTTCACCAAGCAAACGGCATTGTCCTATTGGCATCTAATCGAAGACGCAAACCTGGCCGTTGAAAACGGCGTGCGGCTGTCGGCTTACGTGAATGCCCGTAAAGCAGGTCTATCGCAAGCCAAGGCAATATCTTTGTCGAACAACCTTACCGTCAACTTCAACAAAGGTGGGGCGCGTAGTAGCGAACTGAATATGTGGTACATGTTCATGAACGCATCAATTCAGGGCACAACCAGGCTCGTTAAGGCGATGGGCAATCGGAACGTGCAGAAGATGCTTGGCTACGTGATCGCGTCGGCTTTCCTGCTCGATGTTCTAAACCGCGGACTGGCCGGTGATGATGATGACGACAGTGAGAACGATTACGACCAACTCCCGGACTACACTAAGGCCAACAACTTTGTGTTCTACTTTGGCCGGCCTATCACCATCCCGATGCCCTACGGCTACAACTTCTTTGCCTCGATCGGCAGGATGATGGGCGAGGCGATGTTCAGGAAGAACTACAACGCAGCCAAGAGCGCCGTGAACCTGGGCAACGTGTTCCTAGACGCCTTCAGTCCGATGGGACAAAACGGGAGCCTTCTGCAATTCGCTGCACCAACGATTGCAGATCCGTTCGTCCAGTGGGCAGAGAACAAGAAGTTCACCGGCAACCCGCTACGCAAGGATCAGCTTCCGTTCGGCGTGCCAAAGCCTGAATACCAGATGGGCTTCAGGTCCACCAGCGCGCCGGCCAAAGCCATCGCTGAGTTCATGAACGACGCGAGTGGCGGCAACGAGGTGCGGCCGGGACTCATCAATATGAACCCTGCGGCATTCGACTTCGCCGTGACTTCGCTACTCGGCGGGGCCGGTCGGACCTACCTGCAGATGTTCTCGTTGCCGGTCAAGGCTGCGCTTGGCGATGAGATCCAGGCCCGCGAGGTTCCGGTGGTCAACATCTTCGCCAGCGCGAAGCCAGAATATCAGATTGAGAGAAATTTCATCGAGCATCTGCGTGCGGTGCAGACGGTTCAGGAGGAATTGAAGCACTACCGCGGCGACCCGAAACAGATTGAACTGATACGCGAGCAACATCCGGGTGAACTACGGCTGATCGGCCAGGCCAAGATGCTTCAAAACGCGCTGGAGCACATTCGCAAGCAGGAACGCCTGATCGAGAAGGACAAAGCCGAGGGTTGGAGAGACCGCGAGAAGGCCCTTGAGGACCGCAAGCGTGTATTCATGGCGGGATTCAACCGCCGCTATATCGAGGCGACGACGGGGCAATGAGCGCGGCAAACACCACCAGAGCTATCGCAATCAGGATAAATATTTTAAATGCGTCGCGGTTCGCAATGATCGCACCGGCCATTGTCATCGTCAGGAAATAGACGAGAGCGCCGAGCCCTCCGTGAACAGTGACTTGACGAAGCGCGGGGCTTTGCTGCCGGACGGCGCGCATGAGCGGCTGTACGCGGTGCATGGAGAGCGACTCAGCAAGGCCGCGCGGGCTGCGATCCTAGAGAAGGGGTTCACAGCCTGGGGTTGACTCGATCATGGGGCGGTGCCGTAGAGGCATAATGCTGCCATGCAACCAGTCCTTAAGAACCTTGTTTCTCGCATTGTCTCCGGTGGGCAGACGGGCGCGGATCGCGCTGCCCTCGACTGGGCCATTCGTAACGACGTTCCGCATGGCGGCTGGTGCCCTCGCGGCAGGAAGGCAGAGGATGGCGTGCTTCCCGCGAAGTACAAGCTGCGCGAAACGGAGTCGAAGGACTACCGTCAGCGCACACGGCAAAACGTGATCGACAGCGATGGAACGCTTGTTTTGAATTTAGGGGCACTCGATGGTGGGACTCTTAAAACGGTGAGTCTCGCCGAGCAACTGGGCAAACCGCATCTGGTTCTGCAGCTAGATTCCGGCATTTCCGATGAGGATGTTCTACACGTTCTTGCTTGGCTGCGGCGCGAGTCGATTAGCATCCTAAACGTCGCTGGCCCTCGGGAGAGTAAGCGTCTCGGCATTTATTCTCTTACCAATGAACTCCTTGACCGGGTAGCGAAACCTGCGCACTACCAACCGACGGAAGAGAAAATTGAAGTTGGAAGAGCGGGTCGCCCACCGGAAATTGGAACTTACACACCTCCAGTCTCATACCAAGCTCGTAAGCGCAAGCCCTCGAACTCATCGTCGTAGAGGGACTGTTGTCCACCTCTTGCGTCTCGTCTGTCATCCTTGCGCTGGCTCTTTCGTTTCCGGCCTGGGCTGACTTCACTGGCCGCGTGGTAGCAGTAGCCGATGGCGACACCATCACTGTGCTGAGAGAGCGGGAGCAGGTAAAGGTGCGCCTGGTGGAGATCGATGCGCCTGAGAAAGCTCAGGCATTCGGCAACAGATCAAAACAATCCCTTTCTGACCTCTGCTTCAACAAGACCGCCAGGCTGGACGACAAAGGAAAGGATCGCTACGGGCGAACGCTGGCGCGAGTGTATTGCGACGGGGCCGACGCGAACGCCGAGCAAGTCCGGCGCGGCATGGCCTGGGTGTATGACCGCTATGTCACCGACCGAGGGCTATACTCGATTCAGGACGAGGCGAGAGCGGCGAAGCGCGGATTGTGGGCGGACAATTCACCTGTACCGCCGTGGGAGTGGCGCAGAAAAAAACGGTAGCGAATTGACGATCCCTACAGGATGAATGCCGCATCCTTCCGCATGAAATCTTTGCCGTACTCCTGTTAGATGCACAGCACCACGTGATAGAGATCGAGGAGCTTTTCCGGGGCACGCTGACACAAACGAGCGTTTATCCGCGGGAAGTGGTGAAAGCCGCATTAAGGGCAAACGCCGCTGCAGTGATTTTCGCCCACAACCACCCCTCCGGTGTCGCCGAGCCGAGCAGCGCTGACGAGATGCTCACCCGCACGCTCAAGCAAGCCCTTTCGCTTGTTGATGTTCAGACCTTGGATCACTTCATTGTTGCCGGCACGACAACGCTGTCTTTTGCCGAGCGCGG
>MGYT01000024.1:789-964 GCA_001801865.1 Gammaproteobacteria bacterium RIFCSPLOWO2_02_FULL_61_13 | reverse complement strand
CACCTTACATCCATCTCGTATTGATTTCACCGCCAACCCGACGCCAGGCGCCGGTTATCCACCCGAACCGGCAACTTGCGTGCGACAAGCTTTGCGGTCGCGCATGTAACTCCACAAGGAGCGCCTTGACCGAGTATTATGGTCACCACAAAACGACGCGCGATTGGCACAACGC
>MGYT01000024.1:0-692 GCA_001801865.1 Gammaproteobacteria bacterium RIFCSPLOWO2_02_FULL_61_13 | reverse complement strand
AGTCAAATGGCCACTGAGCAAATAGTGCTTCCCATAGGCCAGCAGGTTTCTCTGCCGGGGCATTTCGATGTCCCCGTTGTCTTGGAAGCGGCGCGTCCGCTCGGCAAGGGCTTCGAGTGCCGCGTTCGCCTGCCGGACGGCACGCTCGACGAAGCCGTTCTTTCCGCCGAAGAAGCGGTGGCGCTCGCTGGCGCTTTGCCGGACGCCGATGCGAAAGTGCCGCTCGTGGACGCCGAACAGCTTCGTTTGCTCGTCGAATCCGCCCGCATCAGGCTCGCCTACACGCACGACCGCCATTTTGCCGTCAGTATGTCGGGCATCCGCACGCTGCCGCACCAAATTGAGGCGGTTTACCTCAAGATGCTGCCGCAGCCGCGCCTACGCTTCTTGCTCGCCGACGACCCCGGTGCCGGCAAAACCATCATGGCCGGGCTGCTCATCAAGGAGTTAAAGCTCCGTGAAGCGATTGAGCGCGTCCTCATCCTCTGCCCCTCGCCACTGACAATCCAATGGCAGGACGAAATGCTTCGCTGGTTTGGCGAGTCGTTCGACATGATTTTTTCAGCAGTGGACCAGCAGCAACTGACAAATCCCTGGCAGCGTTCCAACCAAGTCATCGCCTCGATTGACTACGCCAAACAGGACGAAGTGCGCGAGCGCGTCTGGCAACAGCGATGGGATTTGGTCATCAT
>MGYT01000023.1:10913-15020 GCA_001801865.1 Gammaproteobacteria bacterium RIFCSPLOWO2_02_FULL_61_13 | reverse complement strand
TGTGAGCTATAAGCTATAAGTCATAAGCCATAAGTAAAAGGAACATTTTCGATATCGTTCAAGCACGAATTCTTCTTGTTTTTCTTATCGCTGATGGCTTATCGCTTATAGCTACCTGTACAACGCGTCCACTGCACGGTCCGCCGCCAACTGACTTTCCACGCGATCCCCCACTTCCAGCAGCTTCTGCTTCGTCATCAACAGGTCGCCGCGCTTCTCGCCGTGGTATTCGAAGATGCGGGTCTCCACAATGGAGTCCACCGGGCAGGATTCCTCGCAGAAACCGCAGAAGATGCATTTCGTCAGGTCTATATCATAGCGCGTGGTGCGCCGCGTGCCGTCGGCGCGCTGCTCCGATTCGATGGTGATCGCCACCGCCGGGCACACCGCCTCGCACAGCTTGCAGGCAATGCAGCGCTCCTCGCCGTTGGGATAACGCCGCAGCGCGTGCAGGCCGCGGAACCGCGGCGACTGCGGGGTCTTCTCCTCAGGATACAGCACCGTGAACTTGCGCCGGAAAAAGTATTGACCGGTCAGGTGGAGACCCTTGAACAGTTCCCAGAGCAGGAAGCTTTTAAAGTAATTTCTAATCTGTTCCATTAATGCCTCTGTTGTAGAAGTCACAAGTCATAAGTTACAAGTCACAAGGAAACCTTCTTTTACTTGTCACTTATGACTTGTAACTTGTGACTTTCTTCTAATCAAACCACGGTGGCACTTTTCCCACCACCATCACCGCTACCACTACAATCCAAACAATCGTGATCGGCAAAAACACCTTCCACCCCAGCCGCATGATCTGGTCATAGCGGTAACGCGGGAAGGTCGCGCGGAACCAGATGAACAGGAACAGGAAGAACGAGATCTTTGCCAGCAGCCACAACACATGCGGCTCGCCGACGTACGGGATGCCCTGCAACGGCGACAGCCAGCCGCCGAAGAACATGATCGAGGTCAGCGCCGAGATCAGGATCATGTTGGCGTATTCGGCCATGAAAAAGATCGAGAACGCCATGCCGCCGTATTCCACGTGGAAACCGGCGACGATCTCGGATTCGCCCTCGGCCACGTCAAAGGGCGAGCGATTGGTCTCCGCCAAACCGGAAATGAAATACACACCGACCAGCGGCAGCAGCGGCAACCAGAACCAGTGCAACAGGCTGCCGTTCTGGGCCAGCACGATCTGGTTGAGATTCAGGCTGCCGCCGGCGATCAGTACGCTAACCAATGCGAAGCCCATGGCGATCTCATAGGCCACAATCTGGGCCGCGGAGCGCATCGCGCCGAGGAATGCATATTTGGAATTCGAGGCCCAGCCGGCGATGATGATGCCGTACACGGCCAGGGAGGTCAGCGCGAGGATATACAGCAGGCCGGCGTTGATGTCCGCCAGGACCATGCCGTGTTCAAAGGGGATCACCGCCCACGCGGCCAGTGAAGGCGCAATGGACAACACCGGTGCAATGATGAACAGCGCCTTGCTGGCGCCGGAGGGGATGATGATCTCCTTGAACATCAGCTTCACTGCGTCGGCGAAGGGCTGTGCCCAACCGCGCAGCCACGGAATCCCCCACACCGTTACCCGGTTCGGGCCAAGGCGAACCTGCATATAGCCAATCACCTTGCGTTCCGCCAGCGTCAGGAAGGGCACGGCGATCAACAGCGGCAGGACAATGGCGAAAATCTTCAACACCGTCTCCATGGCGTAGACGCTGCCGGCCTGCCACGGATCAGGCAGAAACCCTGCCAGCGGACTCAGCGCATGGTCTCGCACCCACTCCAGAATGAGGGTCAGGTAGGGGGTCATGCCGGTTTCACTGAAATGGGGCCAAACCAGGCGCCTAGACGTGCCAGTGCGGGATCACCCCCGTGCAGGAGCACCGCGCCATCACACACGGTCTCATCCAGCGACAAATGCAGTGTCAGGGTGTGGCCATTCTGTCCCACCGCGACGCGCTTGCACTCCAATACCCCTGAACGACCGGCGGTGGCGCGATTGATGTGCAAGGTCCCGTCGGCGCGATCCGGGGTCTGCTGCAGGGCGTCCGCGCGCCGCACCAGGGCATCGGTGGAATTCATCGGCACCGTGGTGATTCGTTGCAGTCCTGCAGCGGCCACCGGCAGCCGCGACAGCGGGCGCCACGCGGCACGGTTCTCCGGTCTGACACCGGCGGTAAGCCGCGCGACATCCTGCGCAACAGCCTCTGCCGTTTCATAATCGCAGCCGGAGACACCCAGGGATCCCGCCAGCACGCGCAACACCTTCCAGCCGGGACGCGCTTCCTCCGGCGGGCTCACGACACCGCGCCAGGATTGCGTCGCGCCTTCCACATTGACGAGGCTGCCGTCGGTTTCCGCGTAGATCCCCACCGGCAGCAAAATATGGGCATATTTCCGCGCCGCGTCGGTGAGATAAGAGTTCAGTGAAACCACGCACTCCGCGCCCTGCAACGCCCCCAGCAGGACATCGGGCTCGACACTGTCAGCCTCAGGTTCGATCTGGTGCAGCAGGAAGGCGCGCATGCCCTTTTGCACCATGGCGCGTACATCCAACCCCGTGCGCGGCGCCGGTTTCCCACCGGGACCGCGGTGCGGGATCGCGCCAGCCAACCAGGCCCCGGCACTGTTACCCGCATCTCCGAGGTAGCCGAACGTGGCCCCGGAAAGCGTCGCCAGTTGCCCGGCGACAAAACGCAGCGCAGCCGCCTCCGGAATGGAGCCGGCCAGGTTCCCCAACAGCACACTATTGCGGCCGGGTCGTGCCAGGTGTTGCGCCAACTGTTTATGGGCTTCGCTCACGGTCACGTCTTCGAGCCACGGCTCCCGGGCCAGCGGATCGGATTTCATCTGCGCCAATGCCTTGCACACACCGGCCACCGTGCGTACCAGTTGCGCGGGCGTCGCGCGTACCCCCGCGGCCAGCCCATAGTTGAAGGAAAACTCCACCGGGTTGATCTGCAGGATGCGCGCGCCGCGCAATGCCGACTTGCGCAGGCGATGATTGAGCAGCGGTTGCTCCTTGCGCGGATTGCCGCCGATGATCAGCGCACAATCCAGCCGCTCCAGGTCGGCAATGGATTGACCGAGCCACGGGAATACCGGCGCGGCATCCTGGTCGGAAAAATCGAGCTGGCGCAGGCGGTGATCGATGTTGCCGCAGCCGGCGCCGCGCAGCAGCTTCTGGAACAGGAACAATTCCTCCAGCGTCGCCGTGGGGGCGATCAATCCGCCCACCGCCGCCGGATCCGACTTCAGGATCGGCCCAAGCCGGTCCCGGACCGCATCAAAGGCGGTATCCCAGTCCACTTCGCGCCAGTTCGCACCAGCGCGGATCATCGGCGCAGACAGCCGGTCCTCGCTGTACATGCCTTCATAGCTGAACCGGTCCCGATCCGACAGCCAGACCTCGTTAATCCCCTCATTCTCCGCCGGCACCACCCGCTTCACTTCGTCATCCTTTATATGGAAGTGGACATTGGAGCCAATGCCGTCATGGGGCGCGATCCCGGGCTTCTGGGTCATTTCCCAGGTGCGCGCCGAGAAACGGAACGGCTTCGACGTCAGCGCGCCCACGGGACACAGATCAATGACATTGCCGGAGAGTTCCGAGGCCATGCTCTGCTCAACGAAGGTGCCGATCTCCATGAACTCGCCGCGCCCGGTGGCTCCCAGCTCGCGCAGACCGGCGACTTCCTCGCCGAAACGCACGCAGCGGGTGCAATGGATGCAGCGGGTCATCTCCGTCTGCACCAGCGGCCCGATGTCCCTGTCGCGCACGACACGCTTGGTTTCCTGGTAGCGGGACACATCCCGGCCGTAGCCCATGGCCAGGTCCTGCAATTCGCATTCCCCGCCCTGATCGCAAATGGGGCAATCCAGCGGATGGTTGATGAGCAGAAATTCCATCACGGATTTCTGCGCCTCCATGGCCAGCTTCGAGCGCGTGCGCACCTTCATGCCGTCCATGACCGGCGTCGCGCAGGCCGGCAGCGGTTTCGGCGCCTTCTCCACCTCCACCAGGCACATGCGGCAGTTCGCCGCCACGCTCAGCTTCTTGTGATAACAGAAGCGCGGCACGTAAATGTTGTGGGCGTCGGTTACCTGGAT
>MGYT01000023.1:10737-10869 GCA_001801865.1 Gammaproteobacteria bacterium RIFCSPLOWO2_02_FULL_61_13 | reverse complement strand
CGATTTTTACCGTATTTTCAGCCATTGGGAATCAGCTACAAGCCACAAGCTACACGTAGGGCCGGCTTCAGCCGGCCATTCATTGGCCGCATAAATCCGGCCTTACATCTGTTCAATCCCCTCATGCCGCCC
>MGYT01000023.1:10014-10720 GCA_001801865.1 Gammaproteobacteria bacterium RIFCSPLOWO2_02_FULL_61_13 | reverse complement strand
ACGATACTTCTGCCGCCATGTTCAATCATGTATTCGAATTCATGCCGATAATGTTTCAGGAAACTCTGCACCGGCCAGGCAGCGGCGTCGCCCAGGGCGCAGATGGTGCGGCCTTCGATCTTGTTGGCCACGTCCACGAGTTTGTCGAGGTCGGCCATGGCGCCCTTGCCTTCGGTGATGCGGGTCAGCATGCGGTACAGCCAGCCGGTGCCTTCACGGCAGGGCGTGCATTGCCCACAGGATTCGGAGAAGTAGAAACGCGAGATGCGCCGCAGCATGCTTACCATGCAGGTGGTCTCGTCCATGATCACCACGGCGCCGGAACCCAGTGCCGAGCCGGCCTTCTTGATGGAGTCATAATCCATGTTGCACTGGAGCATGATCTCGCCCGGCAGCACGGGCACGGACGAGCCACCCGGGATCACCGCCTTCAGCTTGCGTCCCTTCCACATGCCGCCGGCCATTTCCAGCAGAACGCGGAACGGCAGCCCTAAGGGCACCTCGAAATTACCCGGCTTCGCCACATGCCCGCTGACGGAAAAACATTTCGTGCCGCCGCTGTTGGGGACGCCCTGCTCCATGAACCACTTGGCGCCCTTGCGCATGATGGTCGGCGCAGAGGCGAAGGTCTCGGTGTTGTTGATGGTGGTGGGCTTGCCATAGAGGCCAAACTGGGCCGGGAACGGCGGCTTGAACCGCGGCATCC
>MGYT01000023.1:6657-10003 GCA_001801865.1 Gammaproteobacteria bacterium RIFCSPLOWO2_02_FULL_61_13 | reverse complement strand
TCCAGGGATTCCAGCAACGCTGTCTCCTCACCGCAGATGTAGGCGCCGGCGCCGAGGCTGCAATAAATATTGATGGTGGCCCCGGACCCGAGCACGTTCTCACCCAGGTACCCGGCCTGACAGGCCTCGGCCAGCGCCGTCTCAAAGCGGCGGTAGGGTTCGTCCATGAATTCGCCGCGCATGTAGTTGTAGCCCACCGTGGATCCCATCGCGTAACAGGCGATGGCCATGCCTTCCACCAGGGAGTGGGGATTGAAACGCAGGATGTCCCGATCCTTGCACGTGCCCGGCTCCGACTCGTCGGAATTGCACACCACGTATTTTTGCTTGTCCGACGGCGGCGCCATGAAGCTCCATTTCAGGCCCGCGGGAAATCCGGCGCCGCCGCGGCCGCGCAGACCCGAGGCCTTGATTTCATCGATGATCGAGGCCGGCGGCACCTTCTCGCGCAGGATGCGTTCCAGCGCCTGGTAGCCGCCCACCTTGCGGTAATTCTCCAGCGTCCACGGCTGTTCGAATTGCAGCGTGGCATAACAGACCTGGTTGATCTCGACCTTGCTCATCACTTCAGTCCGTCCAGAACCGCATCCACTTTTTCCGGTGTCAGGTTCTCGTGGAACACATGGTCCACCATCATCATCGGACCGCCGCAACAGGCGGCCAGGCATTCCTCTTCGCGCTTCAGGTGAATGCGGCCGTCGGCAGTACTCTCGCCGGTCTTCACGCCCAGCCGTTTTTCCACGTGCGAGACAATCGCGTCCGACCCGCGCAGCATGCACGAGATGTTGGTGCAGATGGAGACGCTGTGCCGGCCCACGGGCTTCGTCTCCAGCATGGAGTAGAAGCTCGCCACTTCATACACCGCGATGCGCGGCATGCCGAGATATTCGGCCACGGCGTCCATCAAATCCTTCGACAGCCAGCCGCCGTTCTCGTGTTGCACCTCACGCAACGCCGCCAGCACCGCGGAGCGCTTTTGATCCGCCGGGTACTTGGCCAGCCAGCGGTCAATCTCGGTGCGAGCGTGGTCGGACAGCGTGCAGTTGTTTGTCATTGTCATCATTTCAAAGGTTCTTTCATGCCACTGCTCACCTATCAACCTCCCCAAACACAATGTCCTGCGTCCCTATTACCGCCACTACGTCAGCCAGCATGTGGCCGGTGACCATTTCATTCATGGATGACAGGTGCGCGAAACCGGGGGCGCGGATCTTCACGCGATAAGGCTTGTTGGCCCCGTCGGAAACCAGGTAAATGCCGAATTCGCCTTTCGGATGCTCCACCGCGGCGTACACCTCGCCTTCAGGCACGCAATAGCCTTCCGTGAACAGTTTGAAGTGGTGGATCAGCGCCTCCATGTCGCCCTTCATTTCTTCACGCTTTGGCGGCACCAGCTTGCTGTCGTCGATGACCACCGGGCCGGGATTCCGGCGCAGCCAGTCCACGCACTGACGGATGATGCGATTGGACTGGCGCATCTCCTCCACGCGGACCAGGTAGCGATCATAGCAATCACCATTCACGCCCACCGGGATGTCGAAATCCATGCTGCCATACACTTCATAGGGCTGCTTCTTGCGCAGGTCCCATTCCACTCCTGAGCCGCGCAGCATCGGACCGGTGAAACCCAGGTTCAGGGCGCGCTCCGGTGTCACCACGCCGATACCCACGGTGCGCTGCTTCCAGATGCGATTGTCGGTGAGCAGCGTCTCGTATTCATCCACGCAACCGGGAAAGCGATCCGTGAATGACTGGATGAAGTCCAGCAGCGAGCCCTCGCGATTCTGGTTCAGCGCCGCGAGTTCTTCCGGCGTCTGCCACTTTGAGGACAGAAAGCGCGGCATCTCCGCCGGCAGATCCCGGTACACGCCGCCCGGCCGGTAATAGGTCGCGTGCATGCGCGTGCCGGACACCGCCTCGTAGCAATCCATCAGGTCTTCGCGTTCGCGGAAGCAGTAAAGAAACACGGTCATGGCGCCGATATCCAGCCCGTGGGCGCCGAGCCACATGAGGTGATTCAGGACGCGGGTGATCTCGTCGAACATGACGCGGATGTACTGGGCGCGGATCGGCGGCGTAACCCCAAGCAGCCGCTCGATGGCCAGCACGTAGGCGTGCTCGTTGCACATCATGGACACGTAATCGAGCCGGTCCATGTAACCGATGCTCTGGTTGTAGGGCTTGCTCTCCGCCAGCTTCTCCGTGCCCCGGTGCAACAGACCGATATGCGGATCGGCGCGCTCCACCACCTCGCCGTCCATCTCCAGCACCAGGCGCAACACCCCGTGGGCCGCGGGATGTTGCGGGCCGAAGTTGAGGGTCATGTTTCTTATCTCTGGCAATGGAGGCCGCCTGATGCCTTGAGCAAATTGTTAAATGTGAAGTTACAAGTCATAAGTAATAAGTCACATGTGAAAGATAGTTCCCCTGACAATACCGTCCATTTGCACCTCTTGTAACTTGTGACTTGTGACTTGTTACTTTTCACTTGCCTCATACCTGTTGTCATGCCGAATCACCCTCGGCACCAACACGCGGTTCTTTATCGTCACCGGCTGATAGATGACACGCTTCTTGTCGGGGTCGTAGCGCACCTCGACGTTGCCTTCCAGCGGGAAGTCCTTGCGGAACGGATGACCGATGAAGCCATAGTCCGTCAGCAGGCGGCGCAGATCGGGATGACCTTCGAACAGGATGCCGAACAGGTCGAAGGCCTCGCGTTCGTACCAGTTCGCGGAGGCCCAGATGTCCACGACCGAGGGGATGCGCGGCGGTTCGTCGGGGGCAAAACAGCGGACGCGCAGGCGCCGGTTGTGGGTCACCGACAATAACTGGCACACCGATGCGAACCGCGCCGACATGACCCTCGACTCGCGGTACGCGCCTGCGCTGACGCCACGGCTGAATCCGGTGCTGGTGGTGTCATCGGTCTCCCATTCGGCCTGGCCATAGCCCGAATAATCCATGCCGCACAGATCCAGCAGTTGCTCAAACCGGAACTCCGGCTCGTCGCGCAACGCGGTGCAGACCTCGATCAGTTGCTGCACCGGCACCTCGATGGTGACCTGGTTCACCGCGACGTTGGTCGCGGACAGCCGATCGCCGAATCGCTGGCGCAGGCGCTCGTGGAAGGCTTCCAAAGATTGCGACATGGGAAAGGGTTGCTTCTGGTTCAGCGCGCCAGGATGCTCTGACCCGTGCGCCGGATCTTGTTCTGCAATTGCATTATCCCGTACAGCAGGGCTTCCGCCGTGGGCGGACAGCCGGGCACATAGATATCCACCGGCACGATGCGATCGCAACCGCGGGTCACCGCATAGGAATAATGATAGTAACCGCCGCCGTT
>MGYT01000023.1:5961-6647 GCA_001801865.1 Gammaproteobacteria bacterium RIFCSPLOWO2_02_FULL_61_13 | reverse complement strand
ACCGCCGTTGGCACAGGAGCCCATGGAGATCACCCAGCGCGGTTCGGCCATCTGGTCATAGACCTTGCGCAGTGCCGGCGCCATCTTGTTCACCAGCGTGCCGGCCACGATCATCACATCCGACTGGCGCGGGCTCGGCCGGAACACGATGCCGAAGCGATCCAGATCATAACGGGAAGCGCCCGCGTGCATCATTTCCACGGCGCAACAGGCAAGGCCAAACGTCATGGGCCACAGCGACCCGGTGCGCGCCCAGTTGACCGCGTCGTCCAGCTTGGTCAGGACAAAGCCCCGATTCTCAACCTGTTCCACTACTCCCATTCCAGCGCCCCTTTGCGCCACTCGTAGATGAAACCGATTACCAGCACACCCAGGAACAGCATCATGGCCCAGAACCCGGCCATGCCCACCTCCCGCAACACCACCGCCCACGGGAAAAAGAACGCGATCTCCAAGTCAAAAATGATGAACAGGATGGCAACCAGGTAATAGCGCACGTCGAATTTCATGCGCGCGTCTTCGAACGCCTCAAATCCACATTCGTACGGGGAATTTTTCTCGTCGTCCGGCTTGTGTGGGCCGAGCACGAAACCCAGCGCGAGAAATACAGCCCCCAGGATCAGGCCGAGGCACAGAAAAATAAGGATCGGCAGGTAGTTTTCTAGCATCGGGATTCACGGCGATAC
>MGYT01000023.1:5453-5926 GCA_001801865.1 Gammaproteobacteria bacterium RIFCSPLOWO2_02_FULL_61_13 | reverse complement strand
CAGTTACGACGGATAGTGCAAAATCTTGGCCAATCAGCGGGTTATGGGCACTCAAGGGGTCAAGGCTTGAGCTTTGACCCCTGACGCTCTCTCTCCGTCACCCCCGCGAAAGTACGTCACCCCCGCGGAAGCGGGGGCCGGGGTCCAGCGAAAACGATTCTTTACTGGATGTCGTTTTGCAACGGCATGACGGTAAGCGGACCTGTTCAGGGTTTCCATGGCGCTGACTCCTGATTTTCGGCATCGATATGCGGTTGCGCGCCGTTGTGGATAAATGGAACAATCCCCTGCACCGTTCGCGCCGTCAGACAGCAAGCTAATGCCCGCAAGACCCAACCGCCTGTCCCTTTTACCGCTACTCGCACTGCTGTTCGCCCAGAGTGCCTGGGCCGGGATTGTCATCGAAGGAAAGGTTGCCCTGCCGGAAGCCCGGCCACCGGCGGTTGCCGCCCGTTACCAGCAGATCTCCGGTG
>MGYT01000023.1:1651-5387 GCA_001801865.1 Gammaproteobacteria bacterium RIFCSPLOWO2_02_FULL_61_13 | reverse complement strand
GTATTCCTGGAGGGCTCCTTTTCCGTGGGCGCCAAAGGGAAACCCGGCCCGACACCGCTGGCGCAAAAGGGCTACCAGTTTGCGCCGGGATTGCTGGCCATCCGGATCGGCGACGAAGTGGAGTTTCCCAACCTCGATGATGACTATCACCATGTCTTCTCCTATTCCAAGACCAAGTCCTTCGACCTCGGCCGCTACCGCATGGGCGAGGCCGCCCCCAAGATCGTGTTTGACGCCGCCGGTGCCGTCATCGTGGGCTGCGAAATCCATGACCATATGCGCGGCACCATCCTTGTGCTCGAGACCCCGTACTTTGTGAAGTCCTCCGCCACCGGTTCCTACCGTCTCGAGATCCCGGACAATCTGGACGGCAACTTCATCCTGAAGGCGTGGATCAGTGACCGCAAGGTTTACCAGCAACCGGTGAAACTCCACGACGGCGCGACGTTGACCGTGAATTTCCCCGGCCCTTGATGAGGCTGCCACGCCTGCAAAGCTTTCGCGCCAAGCTGCTGCTGGCAATGCTTGGCCTGGTGATTGCCGTCACCGGCTCCACGCTGTTTGTCGCGCAACGGACATTCCAGGCGGACTACCGGCTTCGCTTTGAGGACATGTTCACGCTGCAGAGCAAACTCTTCTCCAGCCAACAGCATTGGGCCATGGATGCCGTGGAACAGCAGTTGCTGATCCTGTTGCAGAAGCAGCGCATTCAGCTCGCCCTGCTGGAAAGCGATGTGATGACGCTGTATGAGCTGGTGCGGGATGAGCTCGTCATTCGCGGCCTGCTGCCGCAACAGGGTGAGACGAGCCGGCCCAGCCACGCATCGCTGTTCCTGTTTCTGGATGCCGACGGCCAGCCGCTGCTGCCGGCAGAGAACCCGGTCGGTGGGCTCAGGCCGTTTACGGAACAAACCGCGTTTTACTCGGAGCTGCAGAAAATCGGCGCACTGCTGCAACAGAGCAACCGGCCGTTGACCGCGTACCTGGCCCTGACCAGCGACACGGGCGAGCCGGAACTGCACCAGGCGGTGTTTTCCCGGGTTAGCGACACCTTCACGACTGAAAACCTGGGCGCCTTCGGCCTGGTGTCGCGGGTCCAGGAACTCGGCGCGGCAACCGGCGATGGCGCCCGCGCGGGCGTGTTTTTTGAGGGCACCGTTTATTCCAAGGGTCTCATGCCGGACCAGCGCACCATGCTGGCGGCGCTCCTGAGCCGCGAAATTGCGCAGGCGCGTCCCGGCGCCGAAGATCTTGTCATCGACTTGGAGGGCGTTCCGCACCGCGTGCTTTATCAGGCATTGGATCAGGAACCCGGACTGCCCAAGGCATGGATCGTGGCGCTGCTGTCCATGGCCAGCGCCATTGAGGCGGAACAGAATCTGCAACGCACACTGCTTTACTTTGGCGCCGGCGGACTGCTGCTGGCATCGCTGCTCAGTTATTTCATGTCCCACAGCCTGTCCGATCCCATCCGCGATCTGGTGCGCGGCACCACGGCCATCCAGAACGGCGAATTCGATTATCGGGTTCCGGCGCGCAGCAATGATGAACTCGGCCGCCTGAGCGCCTCATTCAATGAGATGGCCGCGGGCCTGGCGCAACGCGAAAAGCTGCGCAGCATCCTCGACATGGTGACGGACAAAGATGTGGCCCGGGAACTGGTTGCCGGCACGGTCGCGCTGGGCGGCGAAATCCGGGAACTGAGCGTGCTGTTCTGCGACATCCGCGGATTCACGGCGCTTTCCGACGGCATGGATCCCGGCGAAGTGATCCGCATACTGAATGAGCACTTCACTCCATTGACGCAACTCGTGTACCAGCACCACGGCGTGGTGGACAAATTTGTCGGTGACCTGATCATGGCCATCTTTGGCGCCCCGAAGAGCTACGGTGACGATGCTTTCAATGCCGCGCAGTGCGCGCTGGCCATGATCCAGGAACGCCGGAAACTGAATGAAACCTCCGCGCACAAGATCGAGGTCGGGATCGGCGTGGCTACCGGGCCGGTCGTGGCCGGCTGCATGGGTTCGGCGGATCGGTTGAACTACACGGTGCTCGGGGATCGGGTCAATCTGGCCTCGCGCCTGTGCGGCAAGGCCGGACGCATGGGAATCATCATCGACACCGCCACGAACGAAAAAGTGCGCCATCGACTGCAGACAAAATCCCTCGGCATCATTGAACTGAAGGGATTTGCCGCCAGCGTCGAAGCGTTCGCCCTGCTGGAGAGCACCGCGGACCAACCCGCATGAGTCCGCATCGTCGTCGTTTCCGTGCCTGGCTTGCGGCGCTCTTGTTCGCCGCGGCGCAGCCTGCCCTGGCCCAATTACTGGATGAACTGGATGAAGCCTTGTTCGTGGAGAGCGCGGACGGCAGGTTCCGCAGCGATCTCAGCGTGTTGTGGGATGTGGAGGCCTACTACATCGATCAGCGCCCGCCGGCGATCCTGGTCAGCGACGATGACGTACTGTTCAACCCGCGGCTCGCGTTCTTCATCGACACTACCCTCGGCCGGCATTTCTACAGCCTGGTGCAGGCGCGGATTGATCGCGGCTTTGACCCCGGCGTGGCGGGAAACCTGGATGCGCGCTTTGACGAATATCTGCTGCGCTACTCCCCATTCGCCGATGCGCGCCTCCAGCTCCAGGCGGGTAAATTCGCCACCGTAGTCGGCAACTGGGTGGCGCGCCATGATTCCTGGCGCAATCCCCTCATCAACGCGCCATTGCCCTATGAAAATATCACGACCATCTCGGACCACGCCGTGCCCGCGGATTCCGCCGCACTCGTCGCGCGGCGTGACATCAATGACAACAAGCCGGCGTGGCTGCCCATTATCTGGGGCCCCGCGTACAGCACCGGCTTTTCGGCCGCGGGGCTGGTGCAAAAATTTGAATATGCGCTGGAATTCAAGAACGCGTCCATTTCCTCCCGGCCTTACGCCTGGGATGCTTTCACGCGCGGATTCGACGACCCGACCTGGAGCGGACGGTTGGGTTACCGCCCCAATGCCGCCTGGCGCATCGGCGCGTCAGTCAGTACCGGCCCGTATCTGATCGAACCGGCGCAACTGGCTCTTCCTCCGGGTCGATCCATGGGAGACTTCGACCAGACCACGTTGATATTCGACGCGGCCTGGTCACGACGGCACTGGGAGGTATGGGCGGAACTTTTCCTGTCGCGTTTCGAAGTCCCCAATACAGAAGATGCCGACACGCTGGCCTACTACATCGAGGCGAAATACGGGTTGAGCCCGAAATGGAGCCTGGCCGCGCGCTGGAACCAGCAGGTCTTCAACGAAATCACCAATGCCCTGGGCGGGGAAAGCCATTGGGATCGGGATACCTGGCGCATGGACTCGGCACTCAGCCACCAGTTCAGCCGCCACTGGCAGGCCCGCATGCAGTACAGCTACACGCACAAGAACGGCCCGTTGCAGCAGGGCGAGCAGACGCTGTCGGCGCAGCTGTCATTGAAATTCTAGCACCCGGGCTGTAGCTATAGCCCGCCGGCATGCCTCCGGCCCCATTTCTCACATCAGCCGTACCGCAGCGTACCCTTGCTCTGCACTTTACCGCTGCGGATCTGCTCACAGCCATCGGCCAATTCACTCAGCAACAGATCCACCATCTCGTCCGTGGTCGCCGCATCCAGCGGCATGTTAATCAGCGGCGGCTCGTGATTGCCGAGCAGGATCCAGCCTTTCTCAAGCATCACGCCGATGAGCATCTCGAGA
>MGYT01000023.1:1325-1481 GCA_001801865.1 Gammaproteobacteria bacterium RIFCSPLOWO2_02_FULL_61_13 | reverse complement strand
CGGGAGCCCGCGAGCCCGTGCATCTTGTACGGACCCGCCGGCCAGTTGTCCGGGTGGTAGTAGTGGTACTGGAGCAGATCCTCGGAAGCCCAGACAATGGTGGACATGGGCTTCGGACAATAGCCGAACTTGTGCAGGTCCGCGGAAATGGATTTC
>MGYT01000023.1:0-1307 GCA_001801865.1 Gammaproteobacteria bacterium RIFCSPLOWO2_02_FULL_61_13 | reverse complement strand
TCCCACACCGGCAAGGGCCGGCCCAGCTTCTCGTAAAACGGCGCGAGATACCCGCCGACGCAGGCATCCACGTGCATCCATAGATTGTTGTTGCCGGCGAGTTCGGCGATTTCCGCCAGCGGGTCATAGCGTCCGAAGGACCAGCACGGCGCGGAACCCACGATGCACACCGTGTTCTTGCTGATGGCCTTCTTCATGGCAGCCAGGTCCGCGCGGTAGTCCTCCCGCAACGGCGTGCGCACGGACTTCAGCCCGAAGTAATGGCAGGCCTTGTCGAAGGCCGCGTGGGCGGAATAAGGCATCAGCACTTCCGGCTCCGTCGCGCCGGGCTTGTGCTTCTTCGCCCATTCGCGCGCCGCGTGGATGCCGCAGTAGATGCTGTCCGAGCCGCCGCTGGTAGGGCTGGCGGTGGAATCCGCGTGCGGATGGAACAGGCTCGTGCACATGCGCATGAGTTCCCCTTCCACGTCGCCGATGTAGGGCAGGTACATGGAGAAGAACGCATTGTCCGAGAGGAACTCCACGTAGGCTTCCAGTCCCACCTGTTGCACTTCCGGGGGCGGACGGAACGCCCGCGTCCAGTGACCGCGGATCGGATCCAGCTTGCTGCGCGCCAAGCGCGTGCGGATTTGTTCGCGGGACAAGCCCGTGGCAGGAAGGCCGGTAACTGCAGGTGTATCACCCATGGCAGGTTGCTCCTCGTGGAACACGCAACGGCGCTGCGTGTCTTTGTTATAGTATTTTAAACAATACTATAAATTTAATGGACTGCCAACGAAATGCAGCGAATGCCGAAAGGGACCGGAGGCTAACCGGCCAGGCTCAGGGTCGCCAGGGTTGGAACATGGTGCACACGAGATCCTCGATGTCGCTGAAGACCCGTTTCGCGGGGAGGTTCTCGTGGGTGATGTAAAGCATGTACTCGTGGTTGAAGGTGGCGAACACGATGGTGGCCATGCGCTTCACGTCCGCCTTCGGGTGCAGGCGGCCACGTAACTGCAGGGCGCGCAGCAGGTCGCGGAATTGCTGCTCGGCCTGCTTGTCGCTCCAGTCCACCAGTTGCTGGATGATGCCCGTCGCCCCGTTGAGCGTCGGCAACGTCAGCGCGCGCAGCAACTTGCGAAACCGCCAGTTGTCGAAGGCTGTCTGGAAATTGCGCACGATGGCCAGCACGGCGTCCGCCGGGTCCTCCGGGGGCTCGGCGATGACCTTCTCGTTCAGCGCCCAGACGCGATGCAGATCCGGCGTGATGAGTTCATGCACCATCCCTTCCTTGGTGCGAAAGTAATTGTAGACCGTGGCCACGC
>MGYT01000022.1:38171-50767 GCA_001801865.1 Gammaproteobacteria bacterium RIFCSPLOWO2_02_FULL_61_13 | reverse complement strand
CAAGGAGAAATTTCAGCGTAACAAGCCGCATGTGAATGTCGGGACGATTGGTCATGTTGACCATGGCAAGACGACGTTGACGGCGGCGATTACGAAGATTATGGCCGGGAAGTTTGGCGGTGAAGCGCGGGCGTACGACCAGATTGACAATGCGCCGGAGGAGAAGGCGCGTGGTATTACGATTGCGACGTCGCATGTGGAGTACCAGAGTGCGAACCGGCATTACGCGCACGTGGACTGTCCTGGTCATGCGGACTATGTGAAGAACATGATCACGGGTGCGGCGCAGATGGACGGTGCGGTGCTGGTGGTGAGTGCGGCGGATGGTCCGATGCCGCAGACGCGGGAGCACATTTTGTTGGCGCGTCAGGTGGGGGTGCCGTACATCGTGGTGTATTTGAACAAGGCGGACATGGTGGACGATGCGGAGTTGCTGGAGTTGGTTGAGGTTGAGGTGCGGGAGTTGCTGGACAAGTACGAGTTTCCCGGGGACAAGACGCCGGTGGTGACGGGGAGTGCGTTGAAGGCGTTGGAGGGGGACACGAGTGACATTGGGGTGCCGTCGATTGAGAAGCTGGTGGCGGCGATGGATGCGTACATACCGGTGCCGGAGCGGGCGCTGGACAAGCCGTTTTTGATGCCGGTGGAGGACGTATTTTCGATTTCCGGGCGCGGGACGGTGGTGACGGGTCGGGTGGAGCGCGGCAAGGTGAAGGTGGGGGACGAGGTTGAGATTGTGGGGATACGTCCGACGACGAAGACGATATGCACGGGTGTGGAGATGTTTCGGAAGTTGCTGGACGAGGGACAGGCGGGAGACAACGTGGGTGTATTGTTGCGCGGGACGAAGCGGGATGAAGTGGAGCGTGGTCAGGTGTTGTGCATCCCCGGGAGCATTACGCCGCACACGACGTTTGAGTGCGAGGTGTATGTGCTGAGCAAGGAGGAAGGGGGCCGGCACACGCCGTTTTTCAGCAATTACCGGCCGCAGTTTTACTTCCGGACGACGGACGTGACGGGTTCGGTGGAGTTACCGGCGGGGACGGAGATGGTGATGCCTGGTGACAACATCAAGATGGTGGTGACATTGATATCGCCGATTGCGATGGAAGAAGGTTTGCGCTTTGCCATTCGCGAGGGCGGCCGTACCGTCGGCGCCGGCGTCGTGGCCAAGGTTATCAAATAGACATGGCAACCCAGCAGGTCATTCGTATCCGACTCAAGGCGTTCGATCATCGACTGATCGATCAATCGACGCGCGAGATCGTGGAGACCGCCCGCCGTACCGGCGCGCAGGTCAAGGGCCCCATTCCGCTGCCGACCAAGAAGGAGCGGTACACGATCCTGACGTCGCCGCATGCCGACAAGGATGCGCGCGATCAGTATGAGATTCGGACCCACAAGCGCCTGCTGGACATCATCAATCCCACGGACAAAACCGTGGACGCTTTGATGAAGCTGGACCTGGCAGCTGGTGTGGACGTTCAAATCAAACTCAACTGATATGAAAAGGGAAAAGTTAAAAGTGAAAAGTACAAACCAAAGGAGGAGTGAGGGCCGCGACGCTGTTCACGAAGGCGACTTCTCGCTTTTTACTTTTCACTTTTCGCTTTGCACTTGAATTAGAGCATATGGCAATCGGACTAGTAGGCAGGAAGAGAGGCATGACCCGGATTTTCACCGCGGCCGGCAGTTCCGTGCCCGTCACCGTGGTTGAAGTCACTCCGAACCGGGTGACGCGCCGCACGGGCGGTGCATCGGAAGGCTATGAGGCGGTGCAGGTTGCCTGGGGAACCAAGCGCCGCAGCCTGATTAACAAACCCTTGGCAGGGGTGCTGGCAGCCGCTGAGATCGAATCCGCATCGGGGCTGGCTGAGTTTCGCCTGGATGCCGGCGAAGGCAGGGATCTGAAGCCAGGCAGCGTGTTAAAGGTCGACATATTTGCCGACGGTCAGAAGGTTGATGTTACCGGTACTACCATTGGCCGCGGGTTTGCGGGTGTTATCCGACGCCATAACTTCGGCGGGCATCGCGCATCGCATGGTGCATCGCTGACCCATCGCACGCCGGGCTCCACCGGCCAGCGGCAGACACCCGGCAAGGTACTCAAGGGCCTGCGTATGCCCGGGCATATGGGTAATGTCAGCCGCACCACCCAAAGCCTGGAATTGGTGAAGGTGGACGCAGAGCGGAACCTGCTGCTGATAAAGGGCGCGGTGCCCGGTCCCAAGGGCGGCATGGTCATAGTCCGGCCGGCGAAAAAGTCGAAACGCGGGAAAAACGGATAACCGCCATGGAACTGACTGTGCATAAGACCGGTGCCGACAAGGCCGGAAAAATTACCGTGACCGATGCTGTATTCGGCCAGAAATTCAACGAGGCGCTGGTGCATCAGGTTCTGGTGGCATACATGGCCGGTGGCCGCGCTGGAACCAAGGCGCAGAAAACCCGTGCTGAAGTACGCGGCGGCGGCAGGAAGCCCTGGAAGCAGAAGGGCACCGGTCGCGCGCGGGTCGGCACAATCCGCAGCCCGCTCTGGCGCGGCGGCGGCGTGACCTTTGCTGCCCGGCCGCGGGATTTTTCCCAGAAGATTAATCGCAAAATGTATCGCGGCGCGTTGCGCTCCATCCTGTCGGAACTGGTGCGTCAGGAACGTCTGTGTTGCATTGAGCAGTTCGAATTGGACGCGCCCAAGACCGCACAGGCAAAGGCGTTCCTCAAAACCCTGGGACTGCAGCAGGCGCTCATCATCACTGATGAAGTCACGCCGAATGCGCACCTGGCCACACGTAATCTGCATGGGGTAAGCGTGATTGATACCACCGAATTGAATCCACAGTCTCTGGTCGGGCATGAACACATCGTCATCACCCGCGCCGCCATCAACAAGGTGGAGGCCTGGCTGTCATGACACCGAAACAAAGACTTATGACGGTGTTGCTGGAGCCGCGTGTGACGGAGAAGAGCACGCGACTCAGCGAGGCTGGCCGGCAGTATGCGTTCAAGGTTGTGCGCGCCGCTTCCAAGCCGCAGATCAAGAAGGCTGTCGAGTTGATGTTCAACGTCAAGGTGGACAACGTTCGGATCAGCAATGTAAAGGGCAAACGCAAGATGTTCCGCGCGCAGGAGGGACGGCGCGCAAACTGGAAGAAGGCCTACGTGAAGCTGGCGGAAGGCTCCACTATCGATTTCGCCGGCACCTGATGGAAGCGTAAGGAAACCTGCCATGCCATTGGTCATACCCAAACCGACATCCCCAGGCCGTCGCGGTGTAGTGAAGGTAGTCACGCCCGGGCTGCACAAAGGTGAGCCGTATCTGCCGCTGGTGGAAAAGCGCGGTAACCGCTCCGGCCGCAACAACCAGGGTGAGATCACGACACGCCACAAGGGCGGCGGCCACAAGCAGCGTTATCGGCGCGTAGACTTCAAGCGCGATAAGGACGGCATTCCGGCGCGCGTGGAGCGAATTGAATACGATCCCAATCGCAGCGCGCATCTGGCACTGTTGCTGTATGCGGACGGCGAGCGACGTTATGTGATTGCCCCGGCCGGTGTGGCTGCGGGCGCGGTGCTGGAATCCGGTCCCGGAGCGCCAATCGCCCCGGGCAACACGCTGCCGCTGCGCAACCTTCCGCTGGGTTCCAGTGTGCATTGCGTGGAACTGCAACCCGGCCGCGGTGCGCAAATGGCGCGCAGCGCCGGTACCAGCGTGCAATTGCTTGCCCGTGAAGGCGCACATGCAACACTGCGCCTGCGTTCCGGCGAGGTGCGCAAGGTACCCCTGGATTGCCGGGCCACAGTCGGCGTGGTCAGCAATCCGGAGCATTCGTTGGAGGAGTTGGGCAAGGCCGGCGCAAAGCGCTGGCGCGGTATCCGTCCGACGGTGCGAGGTGTGGCCATGAATCCGGTCGACCACCCCCATGGCGGCGGCGAAGGCAAGACCTCCGGTGGACGTCACCCCGTCACCCCCTGGGGCCAGCCGACCAAGGGCTACAAGACGCGCAAGAACAAGCGCACGTCCAAAATGATTATTCGCAGACGCAAGGGCTGAGAGGGTCAACCATGCCACGTTCCATACGCAAGGGTCCGTTTGTCGATCATCACCTGCAGGCAAAGGTGGCGGCGGCCCGGGCCAGCAACGACAAGCGACCCATCAAGACGTGGTCGCGCCGCTCCATGGTAGTGCCGGACATGGTCGGTCTGACCATCGCCGTACACAACGGCAAGGATCACATGCCTGTATTCGTGTCCGAGAACATGGTCGGGCACAAACTGGGTGAATTTGCGGCCACGCGTGTTTTCCGCAGCCACTCCGCGGACAAGAAGACCGCCGAGACCCCGGCGCCCCAGTAACGAGTCAGCGAGAAACGAGACATGGCCACCTCAGCTACTTTGAAATTCGCGCATATATCCGCGCAGAAGACCCGTCTGGTTGCGGATCAGATCCGTGGTCTGCCCGTGGATCGCGCGCTGAACCTGCTTGGTTTCAGCAACAAGAAGGCCGCGGGGTTGATACGCAAGGTGCTCGAGTCGGCCGTGGCCAACGCCGAGCACAACGATGGCGCGGATATCGATGAGTTGAAGGTTGTGGACGTGTATGTCAATGAAGGGCCGACCATGAAGCGGGTTCGGCCGCGTGCCCGGGGGCGTGCCGATCGAATTTCCAAGCGCACCAGCCACGTCACAATCAAGGTTGCTACACCAGGAGCGTGAGGAAATGGGGCAGAAAGTAAATCCCACCGGCTTTCGCCTGGGAATAATCAAGGATTGGACTTCGACCTGGTATGCCGGGAAGAAGGATTACGCCCGCTACCTGCATCAGGATCTGGCGGTACGCGAGTTCCTCCGCAAGAAACTTGCGAGCGCATCGGTAAGCCGGATCCAGATAGAACGACCGGCGAATAACGCCAAGGTGACCATTCACACCGCGCGGCCCGGTATCGTCATTGGCAAGAAGGGTGAGGATATCGAGCGTTTGCGCGCTGAAATCTCTGCAATGCTGGGTGTCCCCGCCATGGTCAGCGTAGAGGAGATCCGCAAGCCGGAACTTGACGCCTACCTGGTTGCGGAAAGCGTTGCGCAACAGATTGAGCGCCGCATCATGTTCCGGCGCGCCATGAAGCGCGCGGTAACGAACACCATGCGGCTGGGCGCGCAAGGTATAAAGATCTGCATTGCCGGCCGGCTGAACGGCTCGGAAATTGCCCGTACCGAATGGGTGCGCGAGGGCCGCGTGCCGTTGCACACGCTGCGTGCCGATATCGACTACGGATTCGCGCAGGCGATGACCACCTACGGCGTGATTGGCGTGAAGGTCTGGATCTTCAAGGGCGAAGTGTTCGGAATGGACAATGCGAAGGGCGAAGAGACTGGCGCGACCGCTGGTGCGAGTGAAAGGTAAGTCGCATGCTGCAGCCGAAAAAGACAAAGTTCCGCAAGCGGTTCAAGGGCCGCAATCATGGCTATGCGACCAGTGGCAACAAGGTGAGTTTCGGCGAGTTCGGGCTCAAGGCCACGTCGCGCGGGCATATCACCGCACGACAGATTGAAGCAGCCCGGCGCGCCATCAGTCGTGCCATGAAGCGCGGCGGCAAGGTCTGGATCCGCATGTTTCCGGACAAGCCGGTCAGCAAGAAGCCCCTGGAAGTGCGCATGGGCGGAGGCAAGGGCAACGTCGAGTACTGGACCGCGGTGATTCAGCCCGGCAAGGTTCTGTATGAAATTGAGGGTGTACCGGAAGATGCGGCAAGGGAAGCGTTCAAACTGGCGGCGGCAAAACTTCCGGTGCGAACGACGTTCATCAGGAGGACGCTGTTGTGATCAAAGCTGCTGATTTGCGCCAGAAGCAGGCGGATGAACTGCTGCAGATGCTCGGCGACATGCGCCGTGAGCAGTTCAACCTGCGCATGCAGCAGGGTACCGGGCAGCTCGCGCGTTCCAGCCAGGTGCGTTCTGTGCGCCGGGATATTGCCCGAATCCAGACCATATTGAATGAGAAGAAGCGTGACGGTGCCAGCAAATGAATGAAACTGCCAAGACCCAGCGGACCCTGACGGGAAAGGTGGTCAGCAACAAGATGGACAAGACCATTGCCGTGCTGATTGAGCGTTCCGTCAAGCACCCGCTGTACGAAAAGTACGTGCGCAAATCGAGCAAGTTGCTCGCGCACGATGAGAAGAATGAATGCAATGAAGGCGACGTCGTGATCATCGAGAGTTCGCGGCCACTATCCAAGCGCAAGGCCTGGCGACTTCAGAAGATCGTCGAACGCGCCCAGGAAGCATAAACGCGCCGCCCACACCAGTTGGCGCAGGACCGGACCGGGACGAGACAATTAATCATGATTCAGATGCAGACAGTGCTGGATGCAGCGGACAACAGCGGGGCCCGGCGCCTGATGTGTGTAAAGGTGCTCGGCGGTTCCAAGCGCCGCTATGCCGGCGTGGGCGATGTGATCCGGGTCAGTGTCAAGGAGGCCATTCCGCGCGGCAAAGTGAAAAAGGGAGAGACATACCTTGCCGTGGTCGTCAGGACCAGAAAAGGCGTGCGCCGGCAGGACGGTTCTCTCATTCGTTTTGACAGTAACGCAGCGGTGCTGCTGAACAACCAGCACCAGCCCATCGGCACGAGAATTTTCGGGCCGGTAACGCGCGAATTGCGCGGGGAGAAGTTCATGAAAATCATCTCTCTGGCGCCGGAGGTGCTGTAAGCCATGGACAAGATTCGGAAAGGTGACGAGGTCGTGGTACTGACCGGGCGCAATGTCGGCAAGCGTGGCGTTGTCTTAAGCGTCCTGAAGGATCGCAACAAGGTTGTGGTCGAAAACATCAACATGGCCAAGCGCCATACGCGCGGCAATCCAATGCAGGGTACGCCGGGCGGGATCGTGGAGAAGGAGATGCCGATGGATATCTCCAATGTTGCGATCTGGAATCCCGTGACCAGCAAGCCCGACCGCATTGGTTACAAATTGCTCGAAGACGGTCGCAAGGTGCGTTACTTCAAGTCCAATAAGGAAGTGGTGGATGTATGAATGAGTCACAAGTCACAAGTCATGAGTTACAAGTGTGCAGCGCGTTTGCGATCCTCCCGGGAAACGCTGGGCGCTGCTGCGTCCTTGTTACTTGTGACTTATAACTGGATATTTATGTCTCGATTACAGGAAATTTACAAAGAAAAGGTCGTGCCGCAACTGGTAACGCAGTTCGGCTACAAGACTCCCATGCAGGTGCCGCGCATTGCAAAGATCACACTCAACATGGGCGTGGGTGAAACCGTCGCGGACAAGAAGATCATTGATCATGCGGTGCAGGACATGACCCGCATTTCCGGACAGAAGCCGGTGGTGACGCTGTCCCGCAAGGCCATTTCAAATTTCAAGATTCGCGAGAACTACCCGATCGGTTGCAAGGTGACATTGCGCCGCCGGCGTATGTACGAGTTCTTTGATCGTCTTATCACGATCGCGATCCCCCGCATCAGGGATTTTCGCGGACTCAGCCCGCGCGCATTTGATGGCCGGGGCAATTACAGCCTGGGAGTAAAGGAGCAGATTATTTTCCCGGAGATAGAGTACGACAAGATTGATGTGCTCCGGGGCATGGATATCACAATTACAACCACCGCGAAGAGTGACGAAGAGGGGCGGGCGCTGCTGGCTGCCTTCGGGTTCCCTCTGCGCACCTGATTCCAGCCGCGGATCGGAGACAGCAAATGGCCAAGACGTCAATGATTAACCGGGAAACGAAGCGCGCCCGCCTCATCAAGAGGTATGCGGCCAAGCGCAAGGAGCTGCGGGAGCGGGTCAAAGACACGTCGTTGAGCGACGAAGATCGGGCGGCAGCAGTGGTAAGCCTAAGCAAGCTGCCGCGTGACTCGAGCCCGTCGCGGAAGCGAAATCGCTGCGCACTCAGCGGCCGTCCGCATGGTTACTACCGCAAGTTCGGCCTGGCCAGAATCAAGTTGCGCGAAGCAGCGATGCGTGGCGACGTGCCCGGTCTTGTGATGGCGAGCTGGTGAAGACAGTGAAAAGCAGCGCTAATCAACGTCAGCTTTGTGCTACGGGCCGAACGAAGGAACTCTTTCAACTTTACACTTTGGACTTTTTACTCATATGAGCATGCAAGACCCGATTTCAGACATGTTGAGCCGCATCCGCAATGCATTGGGGCGGACGCGCAGCGAGGTCAGCATGCCGTCGTCCAGGCAAAAGGTGGCAGTTGCCAGTCTCTTGCAGGACGAAGGCTATATTGCCAATTTTCGCGTGGAGGAAGCAGGCAGCCACAAGACGCTGGTGATCACGCTCAAGTATTTTGAGGGGCGGCCGGTCATTGAGCGGCTGGAGCGTGTAAGCCGGCCCGGGCTGCGGCGCTATCGCGGCGCCGGCAAGCTGCCCAAGGTTCTAAACGGACTGGGCATGGCAATTGTGTCCACCTCGAATGGTTTAGTCACCGACCGGACCGCCAACAAGCTTGGCATCGGTGGCGAAGTGATTTGCATCGTTTCCTGATGAGGCAAGGTCATGTCCCGAGTTGCTAAAAATCCAGTCCCCATACCCGCCGGCGTCCAGGTCAGCATTGACGCCGGAAACGTGAAAGTGAAGGGGAAAAAGGGCGAACTTACCCATCGGCATAATAAAGCCGTGCAAGTGGCACAGGATGGCGGTCAGCTGCTGGTTTCAACCCAGGATAAATCAAAGGCTGCGCATGCCGCGGCCGGCACGACCCGGGCCATCCTGCAGAACATGGTAATCGGGGTCAGCGCCGGTTTTGAAAAGAAGCTGGAGGTAATAGGCGTGGGGTACCGGGCACAGGTGCAGGGCCGCGCCCTGAATCTGACCCTGGGATTTTCCCATCCGGTGAGCCTGCCGATCCCGGAAGGCATCACGATCGATACTCCGAGCCAGACTGAAATCGTGGTGCGCGGTATGGACCGGCGCCTGGTTGGGCAACTGGCCGCGAATATTCGCGCCTATCGTGAACCTGAGCCGTACAAGGGCAAAGGTGTCAAGTACACCAACGAGGTCATTATCCGCAAGGAAGCCAAGAAGGCGTAACAAATCATGCTCAAGAAAGACAGCAGACAAAAACGGGCAAAGAAAACCCGCGCCCGCATTCGATTGCTCGGAGTGAATCGACTCTGTGTGCATCGCACTCCACGGCACATCTATGCGCAACTGATCGCGCCGGATGGCTGCCGCGTGGTTGCCAGTGCCTCGACGCTGGAAGTAGAGGTCCGGCAGCAGATCAAGAATGCCGGCAACGTGGCCGCTGCCACTGTGGTTGGCCGGATCATCGCCGATCGGGCCAGGAAGATCGGCATCAGCAAGGTGGCGTTCGATCGGTCGGGATTCAAGTTTCATGGTCGCGTGAAGGCATTGGCGGATGCCGCGCGGGAAAATGGCATGGAGTTCTAAATGGCGCTGACAGAATCAATTACCGGGAATGACGAACTGCTGGAAAAGCTGGTTTCCGTCAATCGCGTCGCCAAGGTGGTCAAGGGCGGCAGAATCTTCGGTTTTGCGGCACTCGTGGTCGTCGGCGACGGCAGCGGGCGGGTTGGCTTCGGCCGCGGCAAAGCGCGCGAAGTCCCGGCAGCAATACAAAAGGCCATGGAGCGCGCGCGTCGCAACATGCTGGATGTACCGCTCAACGGGGACACCTTGCATTACTCGGTGACGTCGCAGCATGGTTCAGCAAAGGTCTATATGCAGCCCGCCTCTGCCGGTACTGGAATCATCGCGGGCGGGCCCATGCGCGCGGTATTTGAATGCGTGGGTATACACAATGTTTTGGCAAAATCCCACGGTTCCACGAACCCCGTCAACGTGGTGCGGGCAACCATCAACGGACTTTTGGAAATGCGCGCGCCGGAGTATCACGCGGCGAAGCGCGGCAAGACATTGGAAGAGATCACCGGATAAGCGGGCATGGCTGCGGCAAAAAAAATAAAACTGCGTTTGACCAAGAGTCTCAACAAGCGCCTGGCGGCGCACAAGGCGTGCGTGCGCGGGCTCGGACTGCGCCGCATTGGTCACATTGTGAGCGTTGAAGATACTCCGGCGGTGCGCGGCATGATCAACCGGGTCTCGTACCTGGTTGCGATCGAGGAAAACTGAAATGCGCATGAATTCTCTGAGTCCGGCAAAGGGTTCGAAGCCCAAGCGCACGCGCGTTGGCCGCGGCATTGGCTCCGGGCTGGGCAAGACCGCGGGCCTGGGTCACAAGGGTCAGAAGGCGCGGGCGGGCGGCTATCACAAGGTGGGTTTTGAAGGCGGACAGATGCCGCTGCAGCGCCGGTTGCCGAAGGCGGGTTTCCATTCCCGCATTGGCGCCGTGACCGCGGAAGTGCGACTGAGCGAGTTGCAGAAAATGACCGTGGACCTGATTGATCTGGCCGCACTGCAAAAGGCCAATGTAGTGCGCAAGGATGTAGAACGAGTGAAGGTCATCGCTTCCGGCAAGCTGGGCCGGGCCATCGTGGTGAAGGGGCTCGGTGTTACCAAGGGCGCCCGCGCTGCCATTGAGGCGGCCGGCGGCAAGGTCGAGAGTTAACGCATATATGGCGACACCGACAACAGCAGCTGTTCCTGGTGGCCTGGGCGGGTTGGCCCAGCTCAAGGAGTTGCGCGCGCGCGTCTTTTTCCTGCTGGCGGCGTTGGTTGTTTACCGGATCTCGACACATGTCCCGGTGCCGGGCATCAATCCCATTGCGCTGGCGGAGTTGTTTCGACAGCAGCAGGGCACAATCCTGGATCTTTTTAACATGTTCTCCGGCGGCGCTCTGGAGCGGCTGTCAGTGTGTGCGCTGGGAATCATGCCGTACATCTCTGCCTCCATCATCATGCAGTTGATGACATTCGTGGAACCCAAATTGAAACAGCTGCGCAAGGAAGGCGAATCCGGCCGGCGCAAGATCACCCAGTACACCCGTTATGGCACGGTATTTCTGGCGAGCTTTCAGGCGCTCGGCGTCGCCATCGCGCTCGAGGGGCAGAATGCGGGCAATCTGCCGGTCGTGATGGATCCCGGTATCGGCTTCCGGATCGCGGCCGTGACCACACTGGTCACCGGCACCATGTTTCTGATGTGGCTGGGCGAGCAGATCACCGAACGCGGGATCGGCAATGGCATTTCCATGCTTATTTTTGCCGGCATCGTCGCCGGTCTGCCAAGCGCCATCGGCGGCACGCTGGAACTGTCCCGCACCGGTGAGATGCACCTGCTGACCGTGGTGGCGCTGTTTGTGCTCGCCATCGGCGTCACTGCAGTGGTCATTTTTGTGGAGCGTGGCCAGCGGCGCATCACGGTGAACTACGCCAAGCGGCAGGTAGGGCGGAAAATGTACGGTGGCCAGTCCAGTCACTTGCCGCTGAAGCTGAACATGTCCGGCGTGATCCCGCCGATTTTCGCGTCCAGCATCATCCTGTTTCCGGCCACGCTGGGCGGCTGGTTTGGACAAAGCGAGGGCATGAGCTGGTTGAAGGATCTGTCGGCCACACTGTCCCCGGGGCAGCCGCTGTACGTATTGATGTATGCGGCCGGCATCGTGTTTTTCTGCTTTTTTTACACGGCCATTGTGTTTGACCCGCGCGACACGGCGGAGAATCTGAAGAAATCCGGGGCGCTGGTTCCGGGCATGCGTCCAGGCGAACAGACGGCCCAATATCTGGACGGGGTTCTGACCAGATTGACGATGGCAGGCGCCATCTACATCAGCCTGGTCTGCCTGTTGCCGGAGTTCCTGATTTTAAAATTCAACGTACCGTTCTATTTTGGCGGCACGTCGCTGCTCATCATCGTGGTCGTGGTGATGGATTTTATGGCGCAGGTGCAGGCGCACCTCATGTCGCACCAGTATGAAGGCCTGCTGAAGAAGGCAAACCTGCGCCGGCATGGCCGTCGTATCTGAGGCCGGGACACCGGGAGACAAATCATGAAGGTTCGGGCATCAGTGAAGAAAATGTGCAGAAACTGCCGCATCGTTCGCCGCAAGCGGGTGGTGCGCGTGGTGTGCACGGATCCACGGCACAAGCAGCGTCAAGGCTGATACGGGAGCTTTAGCATGGCACGAATTTCCGGCGTCAATATTCCTGATCAGAAGCATGTAAACATTGCTCTGACATACATCTTTGGCATTGGCCGCAGCCGCGCGCTGGAGATCTGCCGGACCGCGGGAGTGAAGCCGGTGACCAAGGTGCGGGATCTGAGTGAGGATAATCTGGATCGGATCCGAGCCGCGATGGCGCGCTATGCGCTCGAAGGCGATTTGCGACGCGAGGTTTCCATGAGTATCAAGCGCCTGATGGATTTGGGCAGCTGGCGCGGCAGCCGGCATCGCAAGGGGCTGCCGGTGCGTGGACAACGGACCCGGACCAACGGGAGAACCCGCAAGGGCCCGCGGCGGATGGTAAAGAGATAAGGACGGAGAACTGCCAATGGTAACAACGCGTACCAGTACCAAGAAGAAGGTAAAGAAGACCGTGGTGGACGGTGTCGCCCATGTCCACGCCTCGTTCAACAACACCATCATTACCATCACTGATCGTCAGGGCAACACGCTGTGCTGGGCCACTTCCGGCGGCAGCGGGTTTCGCG
>MGYT01000022.1:29675-38162 GCA_001801865.1 Gammaproteobacteria bacterium RIFCSPLOWO2_02_FULL_61_13 | reverse complement strand
AAGAGTACGCCGTTTGCGGCGCAGGTGGCGGCCCAGAAGGCCGGTGAGCAGGCCAAGGAATTCGGCTTGAAAAATCTGGAAGTCAACATTCGTGGTCCGGGGCCGGGCCGTGAATCCGCCGTGCGGGCATTGAACGCGGTCGGCATCAAGATTACCAATATCACCGACGTGACGCCGATCCCGCACAACGGCTGCCGGCCGCCAAAGAAACGACGGGTCTAGGGAGACAGTTTATGGCGAGATATCTAGGTCCCAAATGCAAGCTCAGCCGGCGCGAAGGCACCGACCTGATGCTGAAGAGCCGCGCCCGGCCACTGGAGTCCAAATGCCAGATTGACAAGGCCCCGGGCGAACATGGCAGCCGCCCGAAGCGCCTGTCAGGATATGCGGTGCAGCTGCGTGAAAAGCAGAAATTGCGCAGGATTTACGGATTGCTGGAGCGGCAGTTCCGCCGCTACTACCGCGAGGCCGCGCGGCGCAAGGGTTCCACCGGGCAAAACCTGCTCCAGATTCTGGAGTGCCGCCTGGACAACGTGGTTTACCGCATGGGGTTCGGCAGCACGCGCAACGAGGCGCGTCAGCTGGTGAGCCATCGCGCCATCATGGTCAACGGCAAAAGCGTCAATATCGCTTCGTATCAGGTGCAGCCCAGCGATCGAATTGCCGTGCGCGAGAGGAGTCGCAAGCAATTGCGCATTCAGGACGCGCTGAATGTCGCCGAGCAATTCGGTTTTCCGGAATGGGTGGATGTGGACGCGAAAAAAATGGAAGGCGTTTTCAAATCGGTTCCGGAGCGCAGTGAGCTCCCGTCCGAAATCAACGAGCAGCTGGTTGTTGAACTCTATTCGAAGTAAGCAATAGGAAGAATATTATGCCATCCAATTTCAGTGAACTTCTCAAACCGCGGCGGGTAGACGTTGAGACCATCAGCGAGACTCGCGCCAAGATCACGATCGAACCGCTGAATCGGGGATTCGGTCACACGCTTGGTAATGCACTGCGCCGAGTCTTGCTGTCTTCAATGAGCGGTTCGGCGGTCACCGAAGTGCAGATTGACGGTGTGTTGCATGAGTACACCACTGTCGAGGGAGTGCAGGAGGACGTGACCGATATACTGCTGAACTTGAAGGGCCTGGCGATCAAGATGCACGGGAAGGACGAGGCCACGGTAACCTTGAACAAGAGCGGCGCCGGACAGGTCACTGCCCGCGATATCGCCCTTGGACATGATATCGAAATCGCCAATCCGGACCATATCATTGCCAGCCTGACCAAGATCGGCGAGCTGAACATAACCATGAAGATCGAGCGTGGCCGTGGCTATCGCCCGGTCATTATCGGCGGCGGCGAAGAGACCGAGCAGACCATCGGCAAGCTGAAGCTGGATGCATCCTTCAGCCCGATACGCAGGGTCTCTTACGAGGTGCAGTCGGCGCGCGTGGAGCAGCAGACGGACCTGGACAAGCTGATCATGGAGATTGAGACCAACGGCACCATCGATCCCGAGAACGCCATTCGAGAAGCGGCACGCATTCTGCGCAGCCAATTATCGGTGTTCGTGGACTTGGAGGCAGAGGAATCCGATTCGCCGCGCCTGCGCGCCGAGCCGGATATTGACCCAATCCTGATGCGCCCCGTGGATGATCTGGAACTGACCGTGCGCTCGGCAAATTGCCTGAAAGCAGAGAGCATTTTCTATATTGGCGACCTTATTCAGCGCACCGAAGTGGAGTTGCTGAAGACGCCGAACCTGGGCAAAAAATCGCTGACTGAAATCAAGGATGTGCTGGCGTCGCGCGGGCTGTCTCTGGGCATGCACCTGGAAAATTGGCCCCCGCCGGGCTTGAACGAAGACAAGGAAAAGGTTGCGTCGGTAGGCTGATGACCTGGCTCCGTTCGCCGACAGGCGGCGGGCCGGGCAGATCGAGGAAGAATCATGCGTCATAGACAAAGCGGCAGAAAACTGAATGTGACCAGCGCCCATCGCAAGGCGTTGTTCCGGAATATGGCGGTTTCGCTGTTGGACAAGGAGCTCATTCGCACCACTTTGCCCAAGGCCAAGGAACTACGCCGCGTGGCGGAGCCACTGATTACGCTGGCCAAGAAGGACAGCGTTTCGAAGCGCCGGCTCGCATTTGATCGGCTGCGTGATCGTGCCATCGTGACCAAGCTGTTTGTCGAACTGGGCCCGCGCTACAAGGCGCGCCCGGGCGGTTACACGCGCATCCTGAAGTGCGGATTCCGCGCCGGCGACCGCGCCCCCATGGCCATTGTCGAGTTGGTGGATCGCCCGGATGTTGAAGTTGCGGAAGAAACCAAAAAGGCCAAGGAAAAATAGATTAAACCCATTCAGCGGTAGCGATTAGCCAAGGCCGGACAAATGTCCGGCCTTTTTATGTACAGTGACGTACGGTATGCCGCTTGTGCAGGAGCACACAAGCGGCGATTGATACGTTATTCCCACTGCACGGCGTGCCTCAAGTTTCACCGCGGAGTCTGGCCAGCAGCAACTGACTTACCTGCTGGGGATTGGCCTGGCCCTGGGACTGTTTCATTACCTGCCCGACCAGGTACGCCAGTACCTTTCCCTTGCCGGCGCGATACTGCTGAATTTGGTCGGGGTTCGCGGCCAGAACCTTGTCGACCAACTGCTCGATGAAGCCTGCGTCCGTTACCTGCCGCAATCCCTGGCGCTCGATAATTTCATCTGCGCCGGCGCTGCTGCCCCACATGGTCTCGAATACCTGTTTCGCCATGCGCCCGGATAGCGTGCCGTCGCCTATGCGCAGCAGGAGTCCGGCCAGGCGATCCGGATCAAGGAGTGCCTGGTGCAACTCCAGGTGGTCGCGGTTCAGGGCGCCACTCAATTCCCCGATGATCCAGTTTGCCGCCATCCGGGCGTCCACTCCGGCGTGCGTTGCCGTGCGTTCGTAAAAATCAGCCAGTGCCCGTTCCGTGGTCAGCTGTGCGGCCTCCCGCTCCGGCAGGCCGAATTGGTGCATAAATCGATTACACCTGGCGTCCGGTAATTCCGGCATCGCGGCGCGGATTTCCTGCAGCAGTTCCGGCCGGATCTCCACCGGCAGCAGGTCAGGGTCGGGAAAATAGCGGTAGTCAAAGGCTTCTTCCTTGCTGCGCAGAGGCCGGGTTTCATTCAGGTCCGAGTCATACAGCCTGGTTTCCTGCAGCACGCGCTCGCCACGCTCGAGCAACTCCTGCTGACGCGCGATTTCGTATTCTATGGCCAGCTCCACGAACCGGAATGAATTGAGATTCTTTATCTCGGCCCGCGTGCCCAATTCCCGCGCACCGTGCCGGCGCAGCGACACATTGGCATCGCACCGGAACGACCCTTCCTGCATGTTGCCGTCAGATATCCCCAGGTAGCGGACCAGGGCATGGACCTTGCGCATGTAGGCCACGGCTTCCTGCGCGGAGCGCAGATCCGGTTCCGATACCACCTCAATAAGTGGCGTGCCCGCGCGGTTCAAATCAATGCCGGAGAGCCCCTTGAACCCCTCGTGCAGGGACTTGCCTGCGTCCTCCTCAAGGTGGGCGCGGGTGACACGAATGACCTTGTCTGTCCCATCCGGCAATCGCACCTCAATGGTCCCGCGCGCGACTATGGGCAGCTCGAACTGGCTGATCTGGTAACCCTTGGGCAGGTCCGGGTAGAAGTAATTCTTGCGCGCAAATACGGATCGGGGAGCGATTTCCGCATTGATGGCCAGTCCAAAGCTGATGGCCATGCGCACGGCGATCTCGTTCAATACCGGTAAAACGCCCGGCATGGCCAGATCCACTGCACAGGCCTGCGCATTCGGTGCGGCGCCAAAGGCGGTGGCTGCGCCGGAAAACAACTTGCTGCGTGTGGCGAGCTGAATGTGAAGCTCCAGCCCAATGACCGTCTCCCAGCGCGGGTTCAAGCCGGATCTCCCGGCGTGCGCCGGTGCCAGTCAGTCAATTGCTGGAACGCATGCGCCGCTTGCAGGATGCGCTCCTCGCAGAAGTAATCTCCGATTAACTGCATGCCCACCGGCAATCCGCCCAGCATGCCCGCCGGAATGGAAATGGCCGGGAGTCCGGCCAGGTTCACGGACACGGTGTAAATGTCAGAAAGATACATGCCGACCGGATCATCGCTGCGTTCCCCGATGGGGAAGGCGGTGCCGGGAACGGTGGGTCCGGCGATCAAGTCCACCTCGCGCAACACCGACTTGAATTCGTCCCGGATCAGGCGCCGCACCTTCTGGGCGCGCAGGTAATAGGCATCGTAGTACCCCGCCGACAATACGTAGGTTCCAATCATGATCCGGCGCCGGACCTCGCTGCCAAATCCTTCCGCCCGCGAGCGGCAATACAGGTCCATCAGGTCGTGCGGGTTCCCGCAACGATAGCCGTAGCGAACGCCGTCAAATCGCGACAGATTCGAGGACGCCTCCGCCGGGGCCACCACGTAGTAGGCCGGAATGGACAGGTGGCTGCTCGGCAGCGACACGTTCTTGAGCACGGCGCCCGCGTCTTCCAGTTCCCGCAGCGCTGCCATGACCACGGCGCGGATCCCCGGGTCCAGATCCTGCTCGAAGTATTCCATCGGTAATCCAATGCGCAGGCCCTTGATATTTCCCGGCAGATTCGCGGCGTAATCCCGCGGCGGACTTTGGACGGAGGTGGAATCCCTGGGGTCAAAACCGGCCATGGCCGTGAGTACATGCGCCGCATCCAGCGCACTGCGGGCCATGGGGCCGCCCTGGTCCAGGCTTGAGGCGAACGCCACCATGCCGTAGCGGGACACCAGTCCGTATGTGGGTTTAAGGCCGGTGATACCGCACATTGCCGCCGGTTGGCGAATGGAGCCGCCGGTGTCCGTGCCCAGGGCTGCGGGGACTATGCCGGCGGCCACGGCGCAAGCGGAGCCACCGGACGACCCACCGGGCACCAGGCGGGGATCCCACGGATTTCGGCATGGGCCGTACCAACTATGTTCGGTGGAAGAGCCCATGGCGAACTCATCCATGTTGGTCTTGCCGATCATGACGGTTCCTGCAGCCTGCAGCCGCTCCACGGCGGTGGCTGTATACGGGGCGATGAAGTTGTCCAGCATGCGTGAACCGCAGGAAGTGCGGACGCCCTCGGTGCAAAAAATGTCCTTGTAGGCGATGGGGATGCCGGTCAGGACTGTTCCTTCACCCCTGGCCAGCCGCAGATCCGCCGCCCGGGCCTGCTCCAGCGCCAGTTCCGGCGTCAGGGTAATGAAGCAGTTCAGTCGCTGCTGCAGCGGCTCCGCCTGTTGCAGGCACTGGCGCGTCAGTTCCACACTGCTCAGCTCCCGACGCCGCAGCAGCCGCGCCAGATCGGCTATGGAATCCACTCGCATGCAGGTTCGGAACCGGGGATCGCGCGGCCGGGGCGGGACCGTTGCGCTACTCGATCACCCGAGGCACCAGGTACAGGCCGGCCTCCACCGCCGGCGCGATAGCCTGGAATACCTCGCGTTGGTCAGCCTCGGTCACGATATCCGGGCGCAGACGGGCGCTTATCTCCAACGGGTGTGAAAGCGGCTCTACTGATGCGATATCAGCGGCTTGCAGGCGCGCCACGAGCTCCAGGATGCCGTTCAATTCCGCTTGCAGGGAAGTCGTCTGATCGGGTGCCAACGCCATCCGCGCTAGGCGCGCCACCTGTTCCACCGCGGATCTATCGAGAGACATGAAGAGGGTCCGGTTTCCTGTTGAATTGCGGGAAATTTATCACACTCGGCGTCTTGCCCAAAGGCAAAGCGACTGTTACATTAGCCCCCTTAACTAACTGATCTTGCAGGAGTTTGAGATCGCTCGCCACCATGTGGTCAAGCGACACTTCGGTACCCAGCGCAATCCGGTGTTTGGTAAACGCACCAGACGGGGCGAATTATTCGCACCGGGTCGCCATCCCGTCGACGCACATACATTATTGCATTACTGAATCCCAGGACTGACTGCTGCATGTTGAATCGAATTCGCGGTTTTTTTTCCAATGATCTTTCCATTGATCTGGGCACGGCCAACACGCTCATTTATGTGCGCGGCAAAGGCATCGTGTTGAATGAACCATCAGTGGTTGCTATTCGCAAGGATGGTGACACCATCAACGCCAAGTCCATTGTCGCTGTAGGCGCAGAAGCCAAGCGCATGGTGGGGCGCACACCGGGGCATATCACCGCCATTCGTCCGCTCAAGGATGGTGTCATCGCCAACTTTACCGTTACGGAAAAAATGTTGCAGTATTTCATTCACGCGGTACATGGTGGGGCCTTTTTTCGGCCCAGCCCGCGCGTGCTGGTCGCTGTTCCCTGCGGCTCCACACAGGTGGAGCGCCGGGCCATTAAGGAGTCCGCCGAGGGTGCCGGCGCCCGCACTGTGCATCTGATTGAGGAGCCAATGGCCGCGGCCATCGGCGCCGGTATGCCGGTGAGCGATCCGCGCGGTTCAATGGTGCTGGATATCGGCGGCGGCACGACGGAAGTCGCGGTGATTTCCCTCAACGGAATCGTTTATTCCGATTCCGTGCGCATCGGCGGTGATCGTTTTGACGAGGCCATCATCAATTATGTGCGCCGCAACTATGGCACGCTCATCGGCGAAGCCACCGCGGAGCGGATCAAGCACGAGATCGGTTGCGCATTCCCCGGCAATGAAGTGCGCGAGTTGGAGGTGCGCGGCCGGAATCTGGCCGAGGGTATACCGCGCAGTTTCAGGCTGAACAGCAATGAAATCCTCGAGGCATTGCAGGAACCATTGAGCGGCATCGTGGATGCGGTCAAGAAGGCACTGGAGAAGACACCCCCCGAACTCGGCTCGGATGTCGCCGAACGCGGCATGGTGCTGACCGGCGGCGGCGCGTTATTGCGCGACCTGGATCGGCTGTTGATGGAAGAGACCGGCCTGCCGGTGATTGTCGCAGACGATCCTTTGACCTGCGTGGCGCGTGGTGGCGGCCGCTATCTGGAAATGATGGATGAGTACGGCACGGACATATTGACGGTTGAATAGGCACGGCCGGATCAAATGGCGGCGCGCCTTCGCGGCGCGGATGAAACACAGGGAATTACCGGGGGGTTGAGCCATTAAGACACTGTATCTAAGAGGACCATCGGCAACTGCGCGCATTGTCGTCGCGGTCGTGGTGTCTGTTTCCGTGATGGTGGCGGACCATCGCTACGGCCATCTGGAGTCGCTGCGATCCGCTCTGAGCACGCTGGTCTATCCGCTGCAGTACCTGGTAAATCTCCCCGCTGTGGCACTGCACCGCATGTCCGATTCGCTGCTAACGCGCGAATCCCTGATCCGGGAAAACACCAGACTCAAAGAGGAGCAGCTCATGCAGGGCTCGCGATTGCAGCGCTTCGCGGTCCTGGAGCAGGAAAACGAGCGGCTGCGGGAACTGCTTGAGTCATCCATGCAACGCCGTGAGCGCGTGTTGGTGGCGGAATTACTGGCCGTGGAGCTGGAGCCATTCCGGCGGCAGGTAGTCATCAACAAGGGTCAACGCGATGGCGCGTTTTACGGCCAGCCGGTCGTGGACGTTGGTGGAGTGGTGGGGCAGATCGTGCATGTGGGTCCATTTTCCAGCACGGTATTGTTAATCACCGACCCCAGCCATGCTCTGCCGGTGCAGCTCAATCGCAACGGCCTGCGTGCCATTGCCGTAGGTACCGGGCGGGACGGGGTTTTGCTGCTGGAGCATCTGCCGAGCAACGCCGATATCCAGCGCGGCGATCTGGTGGTTTCGTCCGGACTCGGTCGCCGCTTCCCAAGTGGTTATCCGGTGGGCGTGGTTGAAGACATTCGCATGGAACCTTCGGAACCTTTTGCCAAGGTGACGGTAAAACCCAGTGCGCGGCCCGGACAAAGTCGCGAGGTTCTGCTGGTGTGGCCGTTTGATACCGCCGGCGATTCAACCCTGGGCCTCGCGGACCTGGCGGCGAACCCGTGAGCCGGGCGATTCGATCCGGTGTTTCACAGCACCCGGCTACAGGGCGCTGGATCATTGCGGCCAGTTTTGTAGTAGCGTTTCTGCTGACTGCCATGCCGTTACCGGCCTGGGCGCTGACCTGGCGCCCGGAATGGGTTGCGCTGGTGCTGATGTATTGGTGCATGGCCCTGCCGGATCGCGTCGGCGTCGGAATTGCCTGGTTGCTGGGCCTGATGCTCGACGTGCAGCAGGGCACGGTATTGGGACAACATGCCCTCGGACTGGCGCTCGTAGCCTACGTCACCCTGCAATCCCATCAGCGCGTGCGCGTTTTCCCGTTGAAACAGCAGGCACTGGTCGTGTGCGCCTACCTGCTGCTGTTTGAGTTTGTCACCCTTTGGATCCGGGGCATGATGGGTACGCCGCCGCATCATTGGAGTTTCTGGATGCCCGCGTTTACCAGCATGGTGCTCTGGCCGTGGCTGTTTATCATTCTCCGCGACCTGCGGCGCACGCACCACGTTACCTGAATCC
>MGYT01000022.1:0-29610 GCA_001801865.1 Gammaproteobacteria bacterium RIFCSPLOWO2_02_FULL_61_13 | reverse complement strand
TCGTTCGCGGGCGCGTGTTTTTTTGCGCGATTATCATGTTGCTGCTGGTCCTCAGTTTGCTGGCCCGTGTGTCCTATTTGCAGGTGGTCATGCACGAGCATTTCACTACCCTGTCGCAGCACAATCGCGTAAAGATAGTCCCGATCCCCCCGATTCGCGGCCGTATTTTCAGCAGTGACGGCGTGTTGCTGGCGGAGAACCGGCCATCGTTCAACCTGGAGATCGTGCCCGAGCAGGTCGCCAACATTACCGCCACCATCCAGCAATTATCGGCTCTGATCACCATCAGCAGTGGCGACGTAACCCGTTTTATTGAACAGGCAGGGAAGCTGCGGCGCTACGAGAATGTGCCACTGCGTTTCAACCTGACCGAGGAGGAGGTGGCGCGGATTTCCATCGATCGGCACCGGCTGCCCGGCGTGGAAGTAGTGCCGAGACTGGATCGCTTTTATCCCCGCGGCCCGGATGTGGCCCACGCCGTGGGCTACGTCGGCATGATCGATGAGGAGGAACTGGAGCGACTGGACCGGTCTGATTACACCGGCACCGTGCACACCGGCAAACTGGGCGCGGAAAAGGCGTTTGAGAAATTGCTGCATGGACACGTTGGATTCCAACAGGTGGAGGTGAATGCCCAGGGGCGGGTGGTGCGGGTATTGGATCGCACCGCGCCAATGCCGGGTCGAAATGTGTACCTGACACTCGATGTGTCCCTGCAAGACGTCGCAGTGACGGCGCTGGCCGGGCGGCGTGGGGCGATTGTGGCAATGGATCCTCGGACCGGCGGAATCCTGGCCATGGTCAGTTCCCCCGGGTATGACCCGAACCTGTTCGTAAACGGGATCAGCGTTGTGGATTACACCGCGTTGCTCAACTCCAAGGCGACCCCGCTGCTGAATCGTGCCTTGCAGGGAAAATATCCGCTGGGGTCGACGGTAAAGCCGTTTCTGGCGCTGGCGGCGCTGCATTTTGCCGTGCGCGCGGTGCCGGACCAGACCTGGTGCCCGGGTTGGTATGCGCTCAAGGGCAGTTCCCATCAGTATCGGGACTGGAAGAAGGGCGGTCATGGGCACGTTGACCTGACCCAGGCGGTGGCCCAGTCCTGCGATGTCTTTTTTTATGCCCTGGCGCAGGACCTGGGTATTGACCGGTTGCACGATGCCCTCGATCGGTTCGGGTTCGGCCGCTTGACGGGAATCGACATCGGCGGCGAGAGCAAGGGTTTGGTGCCGTCCCGCGCCTGGAAGCAGCGGCAGTTGCAGCAACCCTGGTATCCCGGAGAAACGCTGATCATGGGGATCGGCCAGGGCTACATCCAGGCCACGCCGGCGCAGCTGGCATTGGCTACGGCGCAGCTGGCAAGCAGGGGACGCACTCCAAAGCCGCACTTGCTGGCGGAGGCGCGCGATGTGCTCACCGGCAAGACGGTATTGCGCAATGGAGGCACGGATGCGCCGGCACAATCCGATGTGTCCGACGACCATTGGCAGGAAGTCGTGCGAGCAATGCGCGAAGTCATGCACGGACCGTTCGGCACCGCGCGCCGATCCACCCAGGGGGCCACCTATGAGTCCGCCGGCAAAACCGGCACGGCCCAGGTGGTGGGTATGGCGCAAAATGAAACCTATCGGGCGGAGGATCTCCCGGAAGAGTTCCGGGATCATGCACTATTCATCGCCTTCGCCCCATTGGACGCACCCCGCATCGCCCTGGCGATCATTGTTGAGAATGGCGGAAGTGGCTCAGGTACGGCAGCGCCGATAGCCCGCCGATTGTTCGATCATTTTCTCGGTGCCCCCGCAATGGCCGAGCCTGCGCCCGGATGAGAGATCAGACGCTGGCGGAGCGGTTGCACCTGGATATGCCGTTGGTGATGGGGTTGACCCTGTTGTGCCTGATGGGCCTGGTTACGCTCTACAGTGCCGGCGGCCAGGAAATTGCAGTGGTCATGCGCCAGGCAATGCGCATGGTGCTGGCATTTGGGCTCATGTTTCTCATTGCCCAGTGTCCTCCGGGCCAGCTGGCGCGGTGGTCGGTCCCGCTTTATGCGCTGGGCCTGTTGCTGTTGCTGCTGGTTTTGATGATGGGAGAGATCGGCAAGGGGGCGCAACGTTGGCTGGATCTGGGGCTGGTCCGCTTCCAGCCCTCCGAGCTGATGAAACTGGCGGTGCCGATGGTCGTTGCCTGGCTGCTGTCGGAGCGCGACCTGCCACCTTCCATGCCCAGGATTTTCGTCGCGGGCATTTTGATCCTGGTGCCGGTCTTCATGATCGCAAAGCAGCCTGACCTTGGCACAGCGGTGCTGATCGCGGCAGCAGGATTCTCAGTTCTGTTCGTGGGTGGCATAGGCTGGCGCCTGATAGGCGCCACGTCATTGCTGGGCGCGGCATCCGCCCCGGCGCTGTGGTACATGCTGCACGACTACCAGCGCCGGCGTGTGCACATGTTCCTCGATCCCGAGCAGGATCCGCTCGGGTCGGGATATCATATTATCCAGTCCAAGATTGCCATCGGCTCAGGCGGAATCTACGGCAAGGGCTGGCTGAACGGTACCCAGTCGCATCTGGATTTTCTGCCGGAAAGATCCACGGATTTTATTTTCGCAGTGTACTGCGAGGAGTTTGGCCTGATGGGAGTGTTTCTCCTGGTCACCATATATGCCCTGATCATCGCCCGCGGCCTGTATCTGGCGCTGTACTCCCAGCAGGTTTACGGCCGCCTGCTTGGTTCCGGTATTGTGCTGACCTTTTTCGTGTACATGTTTGTCAACATGGGCATGGTTCTGGGTCAGTTACCGGTGGTCGGTATCCCCCTGCCGCTAATCAGTCATGGAGGCACGTCGATGGTGACGCTGTTGGCAGGGTTCGGCATGCTGATGTCGGTGCACTACCACCGTCGCCTGCTGTCAGGGAAGGTGGGCTGATGCGCGCGTTGCTTGCCTGCCTGTTGTTGTCTGCGTGCGCACAGGCTCCGGCGACCGATGCGATAATGAAGCGCGCTGATGTACAGCAGTTCATTGCTGAAGTGGCGCAGCGGCACGCGATCCCGCCAGGTGAAATCAGCGCCATTCTTTCTCAGGCCCGGCTTTCAAATCAGATTATTGCGGCCATCTCACGCGCGGCCGAGGCGTTGCCCTGGCACCGCTATCGGCAGATATTCCTGCAACCGGACCGGGTAAAGGGTGGCGTACAATTCTGGCGCGAAAATTCGGCGGCACTGGAGCGTGCCAGCAGCGCCTATGGTGTGCCGGTGGAGATACTGGTGGCCATCATCGGCGTTGAGACGCGCTACGGGAGGAACGCAGGTGGATACCGGGTGCTGGATGCGCTTGTCACACTGGCGTTCGACTACCCGCAGCGCGCCGCCTTCTTCCGCGGGGAACTGGAACACTTCCTGTTGTTGACGCGGGAACAGAAATTGGAGCCGCTGACGTTGAAGGGTTCCTATGCCGGGGCCATGGGCACGCCGCAATTCATCCCCAGCAGCTTTCGCCGCTTTGCCGTGGACTTCGACGCTGACGGTCGCATCGACATCTGGAACAGCAATGCGGATGCCATCGGCAGTGTCGCCAATTACTTCAGGGAGCATGGCTGGCAGAGCGGCGGCCTGGTGGCGCTGCCGCTGGCGGCAGAAGTTGCGCCGGATGCATCACTGCTCGCGGACGATCTGGAGCCGGGACTGACGCCCGCGATTTTGGCACAGAGTGGGATAGTTTCCCCGCTGCCGATCCCCGCCGACAGCAAGGTCAAGCTGCTGGCATTGGAAATGGAGTCCAGCCGGGAGCATTGGCTTGGATTCTGGAATTTTTATGTCATAACCCGCTACAACCACTCGGTGCATTACGGCATGGCGGTGTATCAACTGTCCCAGGACATCGTCGCCGCCCATGAAGCGGAAGTCGCCCCGGCGCCTGCCGGCAAGTCCGATGGTTAAGCACTTTTCCCGGCTGTCATTGGGGTTATCGATCCTGGTGCTGGGCAGCGCCTGCTCGCTGGTGATGGAGCGCGACGGCGGCCCGCGCCCGGGCAGCGTAAAAACCGCCCAAGTCCCGGACGCGGTGCCGAAATTCGAACCGCGCAGCAAGTATGGCAACCCGGAGTCCTATGTAGTCAACGGCAAGCGTTACTTCGTCATGAATGACGGCTCCGGATATGTGGAGAAGGGCATTGCCTCCTGGTACGGGGAACAGTTCCATGGCCGCCGCACTTCCAGCGGTGAGACTTACGACATGTACGCCATGACCGCGGCACACAAGACTTTGCCGCTGCCCACATTTGTGCAGGTGAAAAACCTGAAAAATGCGAAGCAGGTAATCCTGCGGGTCAATGATCGCGGCCCGTTCCATGGCAATCGCATCATCGACCTGTCATACACGGCGGCGGCCAAGCTGGATATACTTGCGGCCGGCACAGGGCTGGTGGAAGTTCGCGCACTTGCCCCCGGCGGCGACGTGGCGCGTCCGGTGACGACTCCGATCCCGGATTCCAGCGGTACCGGTGCGGGAGCCGGCTCTTTTTACATTCAGGTCGGGGCGTTCTCCAGTCGCGCCAACGCCGAAGCGCTCCGCAGCAGGCTCAGTGCGCCCGGGGCATTTCTTGTGTCGATTTCTGAGGCCCTGATCGATGGCAGGATCCTGTATCGCGTGCGCATCGGCCCCGTCGATGACATAGAGATTGCGGACAGCATTGTCGCCAATCTGATGACACTGGGCATAAACGAGCATTCGATTGTGACGGATTGAGAGTGGAGGCATGTGAATGGCAATGTTGCACCGGATCAGAACAATGAAAGTTTGGGCTGCTGCAGCTGCGGCCCTGCTGCACGTCAGCAGTGTGCAGTCCGGGCCCGCGGCGCAATTGGTCGTTCCGGCGCCGCCGGCCGTGGCCGCGTCGGCCTACCTGGTCCAGGACTTTGAAAGCGGACAGATACTGGTGGAACAGAATATCGACGCGCGGGTAGAACCAGCCAGCCTGACCAAGATGATGACCACCTATGTGGTGGAAAGCGAAATGGCCACGGGCAGGATTAAACCAGAAGACCTGGTGCGGATCAGCGAGAAGGCCTGGCGCATGGAAGGTTCGAAGATGTTCGTGGAGGTCAACAAGGAGGTTTCGGTCCAGGACCTGATGCGGGGCGTCATCATCCAGTCCGGGAACGACGCCAGCGTGGCGCTGGCGGAGCACGTGGCCGGAAGCGAAGAGGTGTTTGCGGCGATGATGAATGAACACGCCAAGCGCCTCGGCATGAACGGCAGTAACTTCAAGAACAGCACCGGCTGGCCGGAACCGGATCACTACACCACGGCCCGGGATCTGGCCACGTTGGGCATGGCACTGATCCGGGACTTTCCCGCCGCCTACAAGCTCCACAGTGAAAAGGAATTTGTTTTCAACGACATCACTCAGAGGAATCGCAACGAATTGCTGTGGACTGACGGAACCATTGACGGGATAAAAACCGGGCACACGGAAACCGCCGGCTATTGTCTCGTGGCGTCCGCGCTGCGCGACGGCATGCGCCTGGTGTCGGTGGTCATGGGCACGTCCGGCTCGAATGCCCGTGCCAACGCTACTTCGGCTTTACTGAACTATGCGTTTCGCTTTTACGAAAGCCATACCATCGCTGCGGGACAACAACCGTTGGCACAGGGCAAGGTATGGAAGGGCGTCAGCGACATTGTCACCGCAGGCTTGCTTCAGGACCTGAAGCTTGCGATACCGCGCGGCAGTCTGGCCCAACTCGAGAAGAAACCGGTACTTGAGTCGCGCATTGTGGCGCCCGTGCAGAAGGATGCAGCCATTGGCACCTTCAGTGTAAGTCTGAACGGCAAGGGTATTGCCTCCCGGCCGCTGGTGGCACTGCAGGCCGTGGAATCCGCAGGGCTTTTCGGCAGAATTGCAGACGACGTCCGGCTCATGTTCGAGTAACCCGCAGCCGGCGCCGTTCACGATGGAAACAGTCTGGCTAAATGGAAAGTTTCTGCCGGCCGCCGAGGCCACCGTGCCGGTGCTGGACCGGGGTTTTATCTTCGGCGACGGTGTCTACGAGGTCGTGCCGGTTTTCGGCAGTCATATCCTGAGGTTCGAAGAGCACCTGCGGCGCCTGGGCCAGAGCCTGGCTGCGATCTACATGCAGTCTCCGCACAGCGATACCGAGTGGGGCGCCATCATCGACGGCCTGCTGGAGCGGAATCCCTGCGGCCGGGATCGGTCAGTGTATCTGCATGTGACGCGCGGTGTGGCGCCGCGCGAGCATGTGATCCGCGCGCCATTGACGCCAACTGTATTCGGCATGTGCACGCCGATACCCGAGCGCAACTACGACACCGGACTGAGCGTCATAACGCACGCGGACATTCGCTGGCAGTACTGCGACATCAAGGCCATCAGCCTCCTGCCCGGTGTGCTGCTGCGCGAGCGGGCACGGCGCGCGGATGGCTCCACCGAGGCCGTCCTGCTGCGTGATGGCGTGGTCACCGAAGGCGCCGCCAGCAATGTGTTCGTCGTCAGCGCCGGTGCGGTGCGCACGCCGGCCAAGAGCAACCATCTTCTGCCCGGGGTGACCCGGGACCTGGTGGTTGAATTGCTGCGCGGCGCGGACATGAGTTGCAGCGAAGGACCGATCAGTGAAGCGGAGTTGCGTACCGCGGATGAGATCTGGATCACCAGTTCGACCATGGGCATCGCCCCGGTAACGCGGCTGGACGGGAAGCCGGTCGGCGACGGCAGGCCGGGCCGCATATGGCAGACGGCGGACCGCGTCTACCAGGAGTACAAACTCAAGGTGAGCGCGAACACAGCCCCCGGGCCGGGCCTGAACCGGTCGGCGCGCTGACCACACTCTTCCACCCATGCGGATTTACAAGGAATTCCGGCTCGAGGCGGCGCATCTGCTGCCCAATGTACCCGCGGGACACAAGTGCCGGCGGCTGCATGGGCATTCATTTTCCATCGCTGTCCATGTCCAGGGCGTGGCGGACGCGCAATCCGGGTGGATAATGGATTTCGCCGACATATCGGCGGCATTCAATCCGTTGTTCGAGCAGCTGGATCATCGATATCTGAACGAGCTCCCCGGGCTCGAGAACCCCACCAGCGAAGTCCTGGCGCGCTGGATTTGGGTGCGGCTGAAACCGGTGTTGCCGGCGCTGGCCGCCATCCACGTCGGTGAGACCTGTAACAGCGGCTGCCAATACGAGGGCGAGCTGGATCCGGGATGAAAAAAAGATACCCGGCGTGACCGGGGTAACCATAACGAACTGGAGCAAGGCGATGAAAGAGATAGCGATTGCAGAATTACTGGGGGACGGGATTGGACCGGAATTGCGGGAATCACTCTATGCGGTCATGGATGTGATGCCGCAGAAATTCAAGCTGATTCCGTTTGACCTCTCGGTGGAGAATCGCGAGTCCGGGGATCGGGACCTGTTCAAAAAGGTCGGTGCAGCCATGAATGAGCACAAACTGGCGATTAAGTATCCCACGGTGACGCGCACGTCCAGTCCGAACGGCATCATCCGCAGGATGTGCAACTTCAGCGTCATCCTGCGCCCCGTAATCTCCATCAAGGGCATCAAGTCCAACTTTACCGAACAGGTATTTCTGAACATCGTCCGCGTTGCGACCGGCGGCACCTATGATGACCCCGGCCGCATGATCGGCAAGGATGCAGCGGTTTCAATCCGCATCGTGGAACGTGACCCGTGCCGTCAGGCCGCCCGCTATGCGTTTGAATTTGCGCGCAAGAAAAAATTGAATGTTACGTCCTCATCGAAGCACACGATCCAGCGCGCAACAGACGGCCTGTTCGAAGCGGTGGTGGTGGAGGTTCACAAATCCTTTCCGGACATCAAACACAGGGTGGAATTGTTCGATGCGCTGCTGGCCAAGATCATACTGAAGCCGGAGGACTATCAGGTGGTGCTGGTTTTGAATGAGTACGGTGATTTCCTCTCAGACATGGCCAGCGGGCTGATCGGCAGCATCGGCACCGGGGCCAGTGGAAATTTCAGCTTCACCGAAGATGACAAGGTCGACATTGCCATGTTTGATCCCGCCGGCGGCACGGCGCCGGATATCGCCGGCAAGAACAAGTGTAATCCCACGGCAATACTGCTGGCCTTCGGCATGTTGCTGGATCACATCAACCGCTATGACCTTGGCCACGAATTGCGGCTGGCAATGCTGTCCGCCATTGCTGCCGGGGAATGCACCGGTGATATCGGCGGCAAGCTCGGTACGCGGGAGTTCACCCAGGTCGTCATCGATCGGCTGAAGGGCAAGCTCTGAGTGCAATAGTTTTGCAGCAACCTGTCAGGATTTGATGCCGGTGCCGCGCTCCAGCAGGGTTAATGCATAGCCGCCGAGTGCGATGACGAATAAGGTAATGATCGCGAAAGCGGCGCCCAGGTGCGTGTGGGAAGTGCCCAACAGGCCATAGCGGAAGGCGTCCACCATGTAGACGATGGGATTCGCATAGGAGACGGCCTTCCAGAACGGCGGTAACAGATCGATGGAGTAAAAAACGCCACCCAGGTAGATGAGCGGCGTGAGCAAAAATGTGGGGATGATGGAAATGTCGTCGAATTTCTTCGCGTAGATGGCGTTGACCATGCCGCCCAGCGAAAACAGAACCGTGGTGAGCAGTAGTATGGCGATGATCGTCAGGACGCTGCTGACGCGCAAATGCGTGAAACACATCGCAATGGCCGTGACCACGACGCCCACTGCAAGTCCGCGCAACACGCCGCCGGTGATATAGCCGGCCAGGATCACCCAGTTGGGGATTGGCGCCACCAGCATCTCCTCGACGTGGTGCTGGAATTTGGCGCCGAAGAAGGATGACACGACGTTCGCATACGCGTTGTTCATCACCGACATCATTATCAGACCGGGCGCGATGAAATCGATATAGCTGAATCCGTCCATCTGGCCGACGCGCGTGCCGATCAGGTTGCCGAAAATGACAAAGTACAGCGCCATGCTCACGGCGGGCGGCAGAATTGTCTGCGGCCAGATGCGCACAAAACGGTTCACCTCCTTGCGCACAATGGTGGCAAAGGCGACCTTGAATACTTCACGCCTGACCATTGCCTTTCTCCGGTTCGGGATTGCGGTTCACCCGGCTGAGGAAAAGTTCCTCCAGGCGGTTTGATTTGTTCCGCATGCTGCGGATGCGTACATTGGAATGTGTCAGATTGATGAACAGATCATTCATATCCTGCCCGCGTGCCAGATCCACCTCCAGTGTCGTTCGATCACGCATGCGCAAGGCGTATTGTGGCAGGGCGGGCGGTGATTCCATTACCGTATCCAGGTCCAGCACGAATGTCTCCGTGGGGAGAGTGGCAAGCAGCTCCTTTATCGTCGTGCGTTCGATGATCCGGCCATGGTCGATGATCGCCACATGCTGGCACAGGCTTTCGGCCTCTTCCAGGTAGTGTGTTGTCAGCACGATCGTCGTGCCGCCGCGATTCATATCGCGCAGGAATGTCCACATGGATCGGCGCAATTCCACGTCCACGCCGGCGGTAGGCTCATCCAGGATGAGCAATTTCGGTTCATGCACCAGGGCCCGGGCGATCATCAACCGGCGTTTGAAGCCGCCTGACAGCGTGCGGGAAAGATCATTGCGGCGCTCCCACAATCCGAGTTGCGTGAGGTATTTCTCGGCGCGTTCCATTGCCAGCGGCCGGGGCAGGCCGTAATAGCCGGCCTGGTTCAGAATGATCTCCAGGCTGGTTTCGAACTGGGAAAAGTTAATTTCCTGCGGGACGATGCCAAGCAGGGAGCGGGCTTCAAACCAGTTTTGTGTCAGGTCATGGCCAAAGACACGGATTGTGCCGGCGGTCTTTTTGACCAGAGAGGATACGATGCCGATGGTGGTGGATTTCCCGGCGCCATTCGGTCCAAGCAACGCGAAAAAATCCCCCTCCGCAACCTGGAGATTTATGCCGTGCAACGCATGCGTGCCGTTGGCATAGACCTTTTCCAGGCCGAGGATCTCGAGTGCGTTCATGGCATGTGGGGAATGGGTTCGCTCGCGAGGAGCCGGCGGGTTCATGGCCCCTGGAGGAGAGTAATGTGCCGGTGTTCCCTCCGGCAGCTCTCGACTAATCTCCCGTCTTTACTTGTACCTTCTTGATGCGCTGTACCTGCCCGATCTTCATCAGGTTCTTCGCGATCTCGCTGTCACGATTCAGAACCAGCCGGAAGTATTCCTTGGGGATGCGCACCAGGCGGGCGACGCCGTTGGTCCGCGCGTTGGCGCTGCGCTGGCCGGAACTGCCCGGCAGCAATGCCTGTTCGCCAAAGTAATTGCCACGCTGGAGTTCGGCCAGCACGCATATCTTGCCGGCCCCGTCGAGCGTGAAGATTTCCACGCTGCCATCCAGGATGGCGTACATGCAGTCGCCACGCTCAGACTCCTTGATCACGAAATCCCCGGGTCCAACCGACACGACCTGGGTCCAGGATCCGACATTCTGCATCTCGGTTAGGGTCAGGCTCTGGAACAGGCGCATGCTTTTCAGCAATGTGCGTACTTCCTTTTCCTGCGGCGGCATGCCAACCGCGGTGACGGTGGCGTCCACCGGCGTACCGCCGGACTTGACGCCCAGGCGCACCTGGTTTTTGTCAATGCGAAAAAGTTTGGCCGCAGTGACGGACTTCACCGAGACGCCGCGTCGTTTGGTCGACGTGTTATCAGCGAGGGCCTGCTCACCAAAGAAATCCCCCGGCTGCAATGTCGCGATGACGATGTCGCGACCGTAATTGTCCTCGGCGCGCAGTGAAACATCCACCATGCCTTCCAGCACGACATACATGGCATCGGCGATTTCCATTTCCTTGATGATCACTTTTCTCGGCGGCACATCGACGATACTGTTCTCCGGGGCCGCCAGAATGCCTTTCAATTCCGCGTCCGACAGGGCGCTGAATATGGGGATTTTGCGCAGGAAGGCGGGGTCAATCGGTTTGACTGTCATAGGGATCGCCTGATGTTTCCGCTGCCGCTCACAAGTCCAGTGAACACAGGAGTCGATTATAACGAGTTTACCAAGGGATCATGGGAAGGCAGAATCCGGCAGCGGTTTCTCGCATCCCGTGTGAATAACAAACAAAGTCCAATAAAAACAATCAGTTAATCCCTATGAAATCCAAAGCCAGGCCCGTGGATAGCCGCCACCCCCACCCAGTCCCCGCGTTTGCCGCAGGGTTTGGCCGGGGACTCAGGTTCCGCGCTTGCCCTTGAAGGCGCGAACGGACTGGTTGAAGAGGTCGGCGGTGGACTGCATCTCGTCCACCATACGATTATGGAAAATGACGATGACGGCCTTTTGCTCCTCAGTGGCGGTTTCGCCCCAGCCCTGGCTGACCTGATCCAGGCACGCCAGATAGCCATCGCCGCCGGCAAGATAGTCCTTCAACACCTTCTGCGCGCCTATCATTTCTTCTTCGGTGGCATCCCTGCCGTTGGGGATATCCGGGCGGGTCGGATACTTGCACTTCTGCATGACCTCGCCGGAGGCGGACTCGGTGGCAGTCTCTTCTGCGACGGCAGCGACGGAAAACAGGGCAATTACCAGTAACATCAGGGTGGCGCGGGCTGGCTTCATGGTCTGGACCTTATTCAATATGTTGGAAAGCGGGGCAGGCCGCGGAAATGCCTGCAAACGGGGTCGGTATGTTACGCTGTTTGCGCAAGAATCTGAACCCATCAGGCGAGCTTTGACCTCCACGCAGGAATCCGCGCTCACATTCCCCTGCTCCTTCCCCATCAAAGTGATGGGCGTCGCGGCGGATGACTTTGACGCGCTGGTGGTGACGCTGATCCGGAGGCATGCGCCCGACTTGATGGAGGGCGCCGTGCGCACCCGGCTCAGCCGACAAGGGAAATACATGTCGGTAACTGTCACGCTGCAGGCCCAGAGCCGGTTGCAGCTGGACGATATATACCGGGAGCTGACCGGAGATAAACGCGTGCTGATGGCCCTCTGACGCCATGCTGAACCGACTGGAAATCCGCCAAATGGGCCTTCGTCCCTACGAACCCGTGTACCAGGCCATGGGCGCATTTACCGACGCCCGTGAGCCAGGGACTGCCGATGAAATCTGGGTGCTGGAGCATGAGCCGGTGTATACGCTTGGCCTCGGTGGAAAGATGGAGCATGTGCTGGATCCCGGCGCCATCCCGGTAGTGCGCACGGACCGCGGTGGTCAGGTGACCTACCATGGCCCCGGGCAGCTGATCATATATGTGTTGCTGGATCTCAATCGCAGAAACCTGCGGGTGCGCGCGTTGGTGTCCTCCCTTGAGCAAGCCGTGATCAATTGTCTCGCGCGCGACGGAATAGATGCGGCACGTGTATCCGGCGCGCCGGGCGTGTACGTGGCTGGACGCAAACTGGCCGCGCTTGGGTTGCGTGTGCGCAAGGGCCGCAGTTACCACGGCCTGGCGGTGAATGTGGACGGGGATCTGACCCCGTTTGCCGGCATCAATCCTTGCGGCTATGCAGGCCTGCCAGTGACGCGGCTCTCCGACCTCGGCGTGAATATGAATTGCCAGGAGTTCTCCGCCGGACTGCTGCCGGAGTTGTGCGGACTGCTGGATCAGGAATCCAGAATCCCGCAGCAGCTACGCGCGCAGCAACGGAGAGTGACTCACCTGCGACCGGAGTTGATCCATGATTGAAAGCAACAACGGCCCGACCCGGGCCCAGCGCGGCGAGTTGAAGATCCGGCGCATTCCCATCAAGGCGGAAGCCGGACCCGCGCCGGTGGCGCGCAAGCCGGATTGGATCCGGGCGCGCGCGCCGACGGCGCCGCGGGTGCTGGAACTCAAGCGCCTGCTGCGGGAACACAAGCTGCACACGGTGTGCGAGGAGGCCGCGTGTCCCAATCTGGGTGAATGCTTCGCCCATGGCACGGCCACCTTCATGATCATGGGCGCGTTGTGCACGCGCCGCTGTCCGTTTTGCGACGTGGCCCATGGACGGCCGCAGCCGTTGGACGGGCAGGAGCCGGAACATCTGGCGCAGGCCGTGGCCATCATGGGCCTGCGCTATGTGGTCATTACTTCCGTGGACCGCGATGACCTGCGCGACGGCGGCGCCGGGCATTTTGCGCGATGCGTGGCCGCGGTACGGGAGCGTGTCCCCGGTATACGCATCGAAATTCTGACGCCGGATTTTCGCGGCCGCATGGCGCCCGCACTCAAGGCCCTGGCCGCTGCGCCGCCGGATGTATTCAATCACAATCTGGAGACGGTGCCACGACTGTACAAGCAGGTGCGGCCGGGCGCCGATTATGCCTGGTCATTGGACCTCATCCGCCAATTCAAGGCCGCACACCCGCAGGTCCCCACCAAGTCCGGATTGATGCTGGGCGTAGGCGAGGAACCGGAGGAGGTGCGCCAGGTGTTGCGCGATCTGCGCGCCCACAACTGCGACATGCTTACCATCGGGCAATACCTGCAGCCGAGCCGTCATCACCTGCCGGTATCACGCTTTGCCAATCCGGCGGAATTCGCGCAACTGGGTGACTTTGCCCGCGAACTGGGTTTCAGCAACGTCGCCAGCGGACCCATGGTGCGATCGTCCTACCATGCCGATCTGCAGGCCGCGGGGAAGGACCTGACTGCCGCCCCGGCATGATCGCGCGGCGCGGCCTGACCCCATGCCGCCATGAGTGTTGTCACGCTGGCGTTCCTGAAGACCCTGCTGCTGCCACCCGGGTTGTGCGTCGTGATCGCGGGGTTGGCGCTATGCCTGCGCCGTAAGCAACGCCTGTCCATGTTCTTGCTGTGGTTTGCCGTTACGTTGCTCTACCTCTGCTCCACGCCGCTGGCGAGTCGCGCATTGGCGGGCCTGCTGGAACAACGCTATCCGCCCCTGGTCCTGGATGCGCCCCTGACGCCGGGGGTGGCTGCCATCGTGGTGCTCGGCTGCGACCGGTATGCCAACGCGCCGGAATATGGGCGGGATGAGGTTTCAGCATGCACGCTGGCGCGCGTGCGATATGCGGCGGAATTGCAGGCGCGCTCCGGCCTGCCGGTCCTGCTCAGCGGCGGGCGGCCCATGGGTGAAGCGGAGTCCGAGGCGCAATTGATGGACCGGGTCATGGCCGATCGCTTCGGGGTGAAAGCGCGCTGGCTGGAACAGGACAGCCGCAACACCGCCGAAAATGCCGCCGCCAGCGCCGCGCTGATGCGGGCTGCAAACATCCAGCGCATCGCGCTGGTAACCCATGCCATGCATATGCCGCGGGCGGTGCGTTCCTTTCGCCGGCAGGGACTGGAGCCGGTGCCGGCACCGACACAATATTATTCGGTCGCGGATCATCGTCCCGCCTGGTTTGCGGTGCTGCCCTCGGCAGGCTCACTGCTGGTCAGCAACATGGCGCTCTACGAGATGCTCGGTCTCGCCTGGTATGCCATCACCGGGAAGTAGCACCCAGCAACAGCGCCGGGTTCACAGCCGCGCCATTCAGGTATGCCCCCCAATGCAGATGCGGTCCGGTGGCGCGGCCGGTCTGCCCCACGGCGCCGATGGGAGTTCCCGCGACCAGTGCTTCGCCGGGTTTCACCTGGACCCGGTCCAGGTGGCAATACATCGTCACCAGTTGCTGGCCATGATCAATGATCACAGTGATGCCGTTGAAGAAGAAATCCCCGACCAACGCGACGCGACCCGCGGCGGCGGCTGTCACTGTTGTTCCCTTAGGCGCGACGATATCCATGCCGCCATGGGGTTGGCGCGGTTGGCCGTTGTAGATACGGCGCAGACCAAAGTTACCGCTGATCTCTCCGGCAACCGGCTGGCGCAGGTCCAGTGCCGGGTCCTCCAACTCAGTCCAGTGGGCCTTGACCGCCGCCATCCGCGCTGTCTCCAGTTCGATGCGCTGCAGATCCCCGGGTAGCGGCTCCACCTTGCGCTGATCCTGGATTTGAATGTGCTGGGTCGGGTAATCGCGCGGCAACACTTTTAATGGAATGCGCCGGGCAGCGCCCGGTTTCCCCACCTGCAGGGAGATCTCGCCGGGCGTTACATCCAGCCCAATCCCGGCAACGGCGTGCCAGCGGCCCGGGCTGCCGACCACGAGCACGCGTTGTTGCTCCAGATAGACCTCGGGGCGCGTCATGTCCCCAATGGGAATCACGGCGATGCCGCCGGGGACGCGATCATCCACCGGCAGTCCACGCGCCGAAGGCGTGGCCGTGGTAAATGCAATGGCAAGAAGAAATGCGCTGTTACGTGTCCACATCGCGGATGGATCGCACCTCTGCCACCGCGCTGCCATGGGCGAAACGGGCGCCGAGCGTAGCGCCGGTGCGGAGCTGCTTTGCATCACGCACCACGATGCCGGCCGCGTCGGTGACAATGGCGTAACCCCGATCGAGCGTGGCCTGCGGTCCCAGCGCGTACAGGGTTCGCGCGGACTGATCCAGGCGTGCGCTGGCGCGTTCGAGGCAGCGTTGCATGCCCTGGGTCAGGCGCGACACCAGCCAGCCATTGCGGTCACTTTGCGCGCGCACGGCCTGGGCCGGATTGAAACGGCTGAGCGCAGCCCAAAGGCCCGCCAGCGTCACACGCTGATCAGCAATGCAACGCCGGGTGGAATGCAGCAGCCGTAGGGTCAGGTCATCATTGCGTTGCATCAGCGTCTGCAGGCGGCGCGCGGGATCCGGCAACCGGCGCGCCAATTGCGCGACGAGCGCGGAATATTGGCGCAACAGCGTCTGCACCATGCGCGTAACCTTTTGCGCATATTGCGCCAGTCTCTGTTGCAGCTCGGCCTGGTCGGGGCTGACCAGTTCTGCGGCCGCCGAAGGTGTGGGCGCGCGCAGATCCGCGACAAAGTCTGCAATGGTGAAATCTATCTCGTGCCCGACGCCGGAAACCGTGGGGATCGGGCAGGCGGCGATGGCGCGCGCCACGCCTTCGGTGTTGAAGGCCCACAGGTCTTCCAGCGAACCGCCGCCGCGGGCCAGGATCAGCACGTCACATTCCTGGCGCGTTCCGGCCTGCGCAATGGCCTGCACGATCTGGCCCGGCGCCTCCGCGCCCTGGACTGCAACCGGATAGATGATCACCTGCGCCAACGGGTAACGGCGCCGCAACACATGCAAAATGTCACGGATCGCCGCACCCGTGGCTGAGGTGACCACGCCCACGGTGGAAGGAAATGCAGGCAAGGGGCGCTTGCGGCTTTCCTCAAACAGTCCCTCCGCCATCAGCTTCTGCTTCAGTTCCTCAAATGCCTTTTGCAGCGCGCCGGCCCCGGCCGGCTCCATGGTTTCCACGATTAACTGAAACTCACCGCGCCCCTCGTACAGGCTTGGACTCGCCTGGATGACCACTTCGACGCCGTTTTCCGGCTCAAAGCGCAGCGCGCGGTTACGATTGCGAAACATGGCGCAGCGCACCTGGGAGTGGGCGTCTTTCAGCGAAAAATACCAGTGCCCGGAGGCCGGGCGCGCCAGGTTGGAGATCTCCCCCTGCACCCATAACAGCGGAAAACTCCCCTCCACCACCGCGCGCACCTCGCGGTTCAGGCGCGTGACGCTGTAGATGTCACGCTTGGTGGCTGCAGCGGCGTCGGACATGGATGGGAACACTCCGGTTTTTCGATTTACCGACCGTGGGGCAAACCCTATAATAGCCGCCCCCGGGACCCTGCGAATACACCCGCGGCCTCCCGCAACCACTCACGCACACATGGGTCCGGAAATGCGACTCCTTCAGGAAGCCCTTACCTTCGACGACATCCTGCTGGTGCCGGCGCACTCCCGCGTGCTGCCCCGTGACGTCAATCTGAACACAAAACTGACGCGGGAACTGACCCTGAACATCCCGCTCGTTTCCGCCGCCATGGATACAGTCACCGAAGCGCGGCTCGCCATCGCCATGGCCCAGGAAGGCGGCATCGGCATCATCCACAAGAACATGAACGCCGAGGAACAGGCCCGCCAGGTGCGGGTGGTGAAGAAATACGAGGCCGGCGTGATCCGGGACCCGTTTACCGTGACGCCGGATACCACCATCGGCGCCGTGCTGGATCTGACGCGCGCCAACAATATCTCCGGTGTGCCGGTGGTGGACCGTGGTGAACTGGTGGGCATCGTTACCAGCCGCGATCTGCGCTTCGAGCGGCATTACGGCGATCCGGTGCGCAATATCATGACGCCCAAGGATCGGCTGATCACGGTGAAGGAAGGGGCGAGCAACGACGAGATTACCGCGCTGCTGCACAAGTACCGCATCGAAAAGGTGCTGGTTGTGAACGACAAATTCCAGTTGCGTGGCCTGGTCACGGTGAAGGACATCCACAAGTCGCTGGAATTTCCCAATGCCTGCAAGGACGAGGATGAACGGCTGCGGGTGGGCGCTGCGGTCGGCGTCGGCAAGGGCACCGAGGAACGTGTCGCCGCGCTGGTGGATGCCGGCGTGGACGTACTGGTGGTGGATACGGCCCACGGGCATTCCGAGGGCGTGCTGGCGATGGTGCGCTGGATCAAACAGCAGCACCCGGATGCCCAGGTCATCGGCGGCAATGTGGCGACCGCGGATGGCGCAAGGGCGTTGGTGGATGCCGGCGCCGATGCGGTCAAGGTGGGCATCGGTCCGGGATCGATCTGCACTACGCGCGTGGTGACCGGGGTCGGCATGCCGCAGATCACCGCCGTGACCAATGTCGCCCTGGCCCTCAGGGATACCGGTGTGCCATTCATCTCCGACGGTGGCATCCGTTACTCGGGTGATATGGCGAAGGCCGTGGCCTCGGGCGCCTGGTCGGTGATGGTCGGCAGCCTGTTTGCTGGCACCGAGGAGGCGCCGGGCGAAGTGGAGTTGTTTCAGGGCCGCTCGTACAAGGCCTATCGCGGCATGGGTTCGCTGGGCGCCATGGGTCAGCAGCACGGTTCCTCGGATCGCTACTTCCAGGACAGCGATGAGATTGAAAAGCTGGTGCCGGAAGGTATCGAGGGACGCGTGCCCTACAAGGGCGCCCTCAGCGCCATCGTGCACCAGTTGATCGGCGGCCTGCGTGCTGCCATGGGCTACACCGGCTGTGGCACCATCGACGAGATGCGCACGCGCCCGAGTTTCGTGCGCCTCACCGGCGCGGGGATCCAGGAAAGCCACGTGCATGACGTGACGATCACGAAGGAGGCGCCGAATTACAGATCGTAACGGCAGCTACAAGCGACAAGCCATAAGCTACAAGAGGAGGCTGGGCAGATACTCACAACCAATTTGTTCTGGGCTGCGCAACATGAGCGAAAATTAATGATTGTTTACTTGTTGCTTGTAGCTTGTGGCTTGTTGCTGGTCCTATGACCGACCTCCACTCAGATCGAGTTCTGATTCTCGACTTCGGCGCCCAGTACGCCCAGCTCATCGCCCGGCGCGTGCGCGAGGCCGGTGTCTACAGCGAAATCCATCCCTTTGACATGGCGCCGGAGGCCATTCGAGCCTTCGCCCCGCGCGCCATCATCCTCTCCGGCGGCCCCGAGTCGGTGACGGAAATGAACGGCGTGCGCGCGCCGGAATCGGTGTTCTCCATGGGCGTACCGGTACTCGGCATCTGCTACGGCATGCAAACCATGGCCGAGCAGCTGGGCGGCAAGGTCAAGGCCTCATCCTTGCGCGAATTCGGTTTCGCCAGGATCCGGGCGCGCGGGCACTCCCAATTGCTGCGCGACATCCAGGACGAAACCAACAACGAGGGGCACGGCCTGCTGAATGTCTGGATGAGCCACGGCGACCAGGTGGTGGATCTTCCTCCCGGGTTCAAGGTGATCGCCTCCACCGACAATGCCCCCATCGCGGCCATGGCCGACGAGGAGCGGCGCTTGTACGGCGTCCAGTTTCATCCCGAGGTTACGCATACACGGCAGGGCGCGGCGATCCTGCAACGGTTCCTGCATGAAATCGCCGGCTGTCGTTCACTCTGGAACTCGGCCAACATCATCGAGGAGTCGCTGCGTGTGGTGCGCGAGCGCGTCGGCAAGGATCAGGTCCTGCTGGCGTTATCCGGCGGCGTGGATTCGTCGGTGGTGGCCGCGTTGCTGCACCAGGCCATCGGCGATCAACTCACGTGCGTGTTCGTGGATAACGGCTTGTTGCGGCTTAACGAGGCCGACCAGGTCATGGACACGTTTGCGCAGCACCTTGGCATCCGCGTTATTCGCGTCGATGCCGAGGCCAGGTTCCTGTCGGCGTTGGCTGGGGTGGATGACCCGGAGGCCAAACGCAAGATCATCGGGCGCGAGTTCATCAGCGTGTTCGAGGAAGAGGCGCACAAGCTGCAGGGGATAAGTTGGCTGGCCCAGGGCACGATCTATCCGGATGTGATCGAATCCGCCGGGGCCGCCACCGGCAAGGCGCACGTGATCAAATCCCATCACAATGTCGGCGGGCTGCCGATGGATATGAAGATGCAGTTGATTGAACCGTTGCGCGAACTGTTCAAGGATGAGGTGCGGAAATTGGGCGTGGACCTGGGGCTGCCGCGGGACATGGTTTATCGGCATCCGTTTCCCGGTCCCGGATTGGGCGTGCGCATCCTCGGCGAGGTGCACAAGGAGTTTGCCGATCATCTGCGGCTGGCTGATGATATTTTCATTCGCGAGTTACGTGAGAAAGGGTTGTATGACGGCGTCAGCCAGGCGTTCGCCGTGTTTCTGCCGGTGAAGTCCGTGGCCGTGAAGGGCGATGCCCGCGCCTATGAGTATGTCATTGCGCTGCGCGCCGTGGAGACGCTGGATTTCATGACCGCGCGCTGGGCGCACCTGCCGTACGAATTTCTGGAACATGTTTCCAGCCGCATCCTCAACGAAGTACCCGGCATTTCCCGCGTCACCTACGACATCTCCAGCAAGCCGCCCGCCACCATCGAGTGGGAGTGAATCATGTCCACACGAGTTCAGGTCATGGTCTTGTCCGTGGCGCCGCTGAATTTCTTCGAGCGCTACCTGACGCTGTGGGTGGCGCTCTGCATCGTGGCTGGCATCGGACTCGGCCAGTTGTTTCCGGGACCGGTGCAGGCAATCGGCGGCATGGAAGTCGCCAGGGTGAATCTGCCCGTGGGCGTGCTGATCTGGGTGATGATCATCCCGATGCTGCTGAAGATCGACTTCGGCGCGCTGCACCAGGTAAAGGGTCACCTGCGGGGCATTGGCGTGACTCTGGTGATCAATTGGCTGGTGAAGCCGTTTTCGATGGCGTTCCTCGCGTGGTTTTTCATCCGTGGCGTGTTCGCACCCATGCTGCCGGCGGATCAGATCGACAGCTATATTGCGGGCCTGATACTGCTGGCGGCCGCGCCGTGCACCGCGATGGTGTTCGTGTGGAGCCGGCTTACCAATGGTGACCCGTACTTCACGTTGTCACAGGTTGCCTTGAACGACACCATCATGATTTTTGCGTTCGCGCCGATCGTGGGATTGTTGCTTGGTATCTCGTCGATCGCGGTGCCCTGGGACACCCTGGTTACCTCCGTATTTCTCTACATCGTCATCCCCGTAATCCTGGCCCAACTCATCCGCAGGCAGTTGCTGGCGCGCGGGCAGTCGGCCCTCGACGCCGCCCTGGGGAGGATCCAGCCGTGGTCGATTGCGGCCCTGTTGTTTACGCTGGTCCTGCTGTTCGCATTCCAGGGCGACGCGATCCTCAAGCAGCCGCTGGTCATTGCGCTGCTGGCGGTGCCGATCCTCATCCAGGTTTTCCTCAACTCTTCACTGGCCTACTTGCTGAACCGGGCGCTGGGCGAGAAGCACAGTGTGGCCTGCCCGTCTGCCCTGATCGGCGCTTCGAACTTTTTCGAGCTGGCCGTGGCCGCCGCCATCAGCCTGTTTGGGTTTGAATCCGGGGCGGCGCTCGCCACCGTGGTCGGCGTACTGATCGAGGTGCCCGTGATGCTCCTGGTGGTACGCGTGGTGAATGGGAGCAAGGACTGGTACGAGGCGGGGAAACGCGTTTGTCCCTGATAAAGGCGTGGCGCGCAGATTTGGCCCCGCACCGGACGCGTCAGCATGTCGCCCCCATTGCATGTGCAGGATATGATTGCGTGGAAGTGAGCGCGCCCGCCGATACTCTCTGGATGTCCCACGCCCTCGAACTCGCCCGTCGCGCGCAAGCGCAGGGCGAAGTCCCCGTCGGTGCCGTGGTGGTATTGGATGATGCGTGCATCGGCGAGGGCTGGAACCAGCCCATTGCCAGTCACGACCCCACGGCGCACGCAGAGATCCAGGCGCTGCGCGCCGCGGCGCGGGCCGCGGGCAACTACCGACTGCCGGGTGCAACCCTGTACGTGACCCTCGAGCCGTGCGTGATGTGCGCCGGCGCCATGGTGCACGCGCGCATTGCGAGACTGGTGTTCGGCGCCCGCGATCCCAAGGCCGGCGCCGCAGGCAGCGTATTTTCCATCCTCGACAGCGATCGGCTCAACCACCGGGTGCAGGTCACGGAAGGCGAGGGGGCCGCCGAGAGTGCCGCGCTGCTGCAATCCTTCTTTCAGGCGCGGCGTTAAGGCCATGATCAACCCCCTGCACCTGGAACTTGCGACCCGGCTGGCGGAATTGCTCCTGCACAGCGGATTGAAACTGGTCAGCGCCGAATCCTGCACCGGCGGCGGATTGGCCCATGCCGTGACCGCGGTGCCCGGCAGTTCCAGGTGGTTTGAACGCGGCTTCGTCACCTATTCCAATGACTCCAAGCGCGAACTGCTCGGTGTCAGCGCGGCGACGTTGCAGGATTTCGGCGCCGTCAGTGAACAGACCGCGGTGGCGATGGCCGTTGGCGCCCTGCATCAGAGTCATGGCGACATCTCCGTGGCGATTACCGGCATCGCCGGACCGGATGGGGGCAGCGCCGACAAGCCCGTGGGCACGGTGTGCCTGGCTTGGGCGCAGGGAAGCGGCGCCACCCGCAGTGCGCAGGTGCTGCTCCCGGGTGATCGGGATGCGATCCGGGATCAGTCCGTGGCATTGGCGTTACAAGGGCTTTTGGACATGGTTGAAGCATCGGGTTGAGCCGGACTTGAACATCAATCCGATGGAGGAAGGTTGTCACCCCGGCGGAGGCCGGGGTCCAGGATATATACACTGGGTGCCGGCGGCTCCGGACATCCTGTCCTCTCGCGGCATTTCCCACATCCTGTGGGTCGCCTGCGCCGGCACGACGGGGAAACACGCCCCAGTCAGAACAGTTCCAATTTAGCTCGCAACCGTGCCCCGGCTGTTCTTCGCTTTGTGGCCCGATGACCTGACGCGGTCGCGGTTCGCGGCCGCCGTGGAGTCCCTGCCCAAAATGCCCGGACGCCCGGTACCGGTGCGCAACCTGCATGTGACGCTGGTCTTTCTCGGTGGCGTCAATGCTGAACAACAGCAAGTGCTGCAGCAAGGGGCAGACGGCATCCACGCGCCGTCATTTTCACTGACGATTTCGCAATTGGGCTGCTGGCCCCACGCGGCTGTGGCCTGGCTGGCGCCGGGGGTCGTGCCTCCCGCATTGGTTGACCTGGTCACGCAGCTTCAATCGGTGTGCCGGAACGCCGGCCTGGAGCCTGACACGCGCCCTTACCACCCGCACCTGACCATTGCCCGCAAAATCCGGCGGGTGGCGCCGGCCAATATTGACCCGATCTTCTGGCAAATCAGCCGCTTCTCGCTGATTAAATCCGTCTCCGACCGCGCCGGTTCCGAGTATCACCCGCTGGTTCATTGGCCACTCTTTTCCAGCTCAAATATGGGATAATTCACGCTGCTTCAGCGGCCGGAATTCCCCGGCCATCCCACACCATCTATAAAGGAGAGGAACACCATGGACGACAAGAGAAAACAAGCCCTGAACATCGCCCTCGGCCAGATCGAAAAGCAGTTCGGCAAGGGTTCCATCATGCGCATGGGCGACGAGGGTATGGTGCGCGACATCAGTGTCGTGTCCAGTGGCTCCCTGGGGCTGGATATCGCGCTCGGCGTCGGCGGTCTGCCGCGCGGCCGGGTGGTGGAGATCTACGGCCCGGAATCCTCGGGCAAAACCACGCTGGCGTTGCACGTGGCCGCGCAGATCCAGCGCGCCGGCGGCACCGCCGCGTTCGTGGACGCCGAACACGCCATGGACCCGCAGTACGCGGAGAAACTCGGCGTGCGTATCGAAGATCTGCTGGTGTCGCAGCCCGATACCGGCGAGCAGGGGCTGGAGATCACCGACATGCTGGTGCGCTCCGGGGCCGTGGACCTGGTCATCATCGATTCCGTGGCGGCGCTGACTCCGAAGGCGGAGATCGAAGGCGAGATGGGCGACAGCCACATGGGCCTGCATGCGCGGCTCATGTCCCAGGCGCTGCGCAAGCTCACCGGCAACATCAAGCGTTCCAACACCCTGGTGATCTTCATCAACCAGATCCGCATGAAGATCGGCGTCATGTTCGGCAACCCGGAGACCACCACCGGCGGCAATGCGCTCAAGTTCTACGCCTCGGTGCGCCTGGATATCCGCCGCATCGGCTCCATCAAGAAAGGCGACGAGATTATCGGCAGCGAGACGCGGGTGAAGGTGGTGAAGAACAAGGTCGCGCCACCGTTCAAGGAAGTGCAGTTCGACATTCTTTACGGCGAAGGCATCTCACGCGAAGCGGAAATCATCGAGCTCGGCGTGCAGCAGGACATCGTGGAGAAGAGCGGGACCTGGTATGCCTACAAGGGTGATCGCATCGGCCAGGGCAAGGACAACGCGCGCCTGTACCTGAAGGAACATGCCGACATTGCCCAGCAGATCGAGGCCGCGGTGCGGGCCAAGGCCCTGCCGGCGCCTACGCGCGCCGTGGAGGCCGAAGCGGAGGCGGAGACCTGAGCACGGATAGCGCCGCACTCCGCGCCCAGGCGTTGAAGCTGCTGGCGCGGCGTGAGCATTCGGCGCGGGAACTCGCCCGCAAGCTGGCAGCACGCGGCTATGCCGCCGATGAGGTGGCCGAAACCCTGGCCGCGCTGGCGGCAAAATCCCTGCTCAGCGATGAGCGCTTCTGCGAATCCTATGTCCATCACCGCATTACCAGGGGTTACGGTCCGCTGCGCATCCGGCATGAACTCGTGCAGCGTGGTGTCGATGCGCAATTGATCGAGCAGGTGCTGGATCAGGCGGACGTGGACTGGCGCCGGCACCTGGCGGAAGTCCGGGCCGGCAAGTTCGGCAGCCGGATGCCGGCAGGCTTTGCCGAACAGGCGCGCCAGGGACGCTTTTTGCAGCAACGGGGATTCAGCACCGAGGACATCCGGCGCTTGTTCCGGACCAGGGAATAACGAATGGGCAAGGCAAAAAATACAAGCAACGACATCCGCACGGCGTTCCTGGATTACTTCCGCCGCCATGGCCATGAGATCGTCCCCAGCAGTTCGCTGGTGCCTGCGCACGACCCGACGTTGCTGTTCACCAATGCCGGCATGGTGCAGTTCAAGGAGTTGTTCCTCGGCCTGGAGCGCCGCCCCTACCAGCGCGCCGCCACCTCCCAGCGCTGCGTGCGCGCCGGCGGCAAGCACAACGACCTGGAAAACGTGGGCTACACCGCCCGGCATCACACGTTCTTCGAGATGCTCGGCAACTTCAGCTTCGGCGATTACTTCAAGCGCGAGGCAATTGCGTTTGCGTGGGAATTCCTGACCGAGGTGCTGCGCATCCCCCCCGCGCGTCTCTGGGTCACGGTGTACCAGGATGACGAAGAGGCGGCGGACATCTGGCTCAAGGAGATGCGCGTTGCCCCGGCGCGTTTCAACCGCTGCGGGGAGAAGGACAACTTCTGGGCCATGGGCGAGACTGGACCCTGCGGCCCGTGCAGCGAGATTTTTTACGATCACGGTGAAAAGATCGCCGGTGGTCCGCCGGGCACGCCGGAGGCGGATGGTGATCGCTACGTCGAGATATGGAACCTGGTGTTCATGCAATACGACCGCGATGGGGAAGGCAGCCTGCAACCCATCCCGCGTCCGGGCGTGGACACCGGCATGGGCCTGGAGCGCATCGCAGCCGTCATGCAGGGTGTGCACAACAACTATGACATCGATATCTTTCGCGGCCTGATCGGCGCTATCCAGCATCTCGGCGGCAGCCGGAAAATGGATCCCGTCTCCAGCCGCGTCGTCGCCGATCACATCCGCGCCTGCGCCTTTCTGATTGCCGACGGCGTGATCCCTTCAAATGAAGGCCGCGGCTACGTCCTGCGGCGCATCATCCGGCGTGCCGTGCGCCATGGCAGCAAGCTCGGTTTCAAGGAGTCCTTCTTTCACAAGCTGGTGGACCCGTTGTGCGACGTCATGGGCAAGGCCCACCCGGAATTGCCGGCCGCGCAGGATTTCGTGCGGCGCACGCTGAAAAACGAGGAGGAGCGTTTCGCCGAGACCCTGGAACTGGGGCTGAAACATTTCGAGCAAGTGCGGCAGGAGCTGAAGGGCGACACCATCCCGGGCGAGGCGGTATTCAAGTTGTATGACACCTACGGTTTTCCGGTGGACCTGACGGCCAACATCGCACAGGAGTATTCCCTGAAGCTGGATCAGAAGGGTTTTGATGCGGCGATGGCGGCGCAGCGCGTACGCGCCCGGGCGGCCAGCAAGTTCGACGTGCAGATGGCGGTGGGTACCGGCCAGGACCTGACATCGGAATTCGAGGGTTACGAGCGCGACGAGACCAACGCTCGTGTCACGGCATTGTTCCGGGACGGACGCGCAGTGCAGACACTGGAAGCGGGCGAGGAGGGCGGCGTGGTGCTGGAGTCCACGCCGTTCTACGCGGAATCCGGCGGGCAGGTGGGTGACCAGGGTGAACTCACCGCCGAGGGCGCGTTGTTCGAAGTCAGCGATACGCAAAAACAGGGCAAGGCCCACATCCACATCGGGCGTGTCGTGCGTGGTGCGCTGGCCGTGGGAGCCGAGGTGCGCGCCCACATCAATCAACGCCGGCGCCAGGACATCATGCGCAACCATTCCGCAACGCACCTGTTGCACGCGGCATTGCGCCAGGTGCTGGGCCGGCACGTGACACAGAAGGGATCACTGGTGGCGCCGGATCGCCTGCGCTTCGACTTCGCGCATCCGGAGCCGGTGACCGAGGTGCAATTGCGCGAACTGGAGAGCCTCATCAATCATCGCGTGCTCGCCAATAAGGATACGCGCGTGGAAGTGATGCCGCTGGATCGCGCCATGCAGTCCGGCGCCATGTCGCTGTTCGGGGAGAAGTATGACGACACCGTGCGCGTGCTGACCATCGGCGGGGAGTTCTCCGTGGAACTGTGCGGCGGCACCCACGTGCCCCGGGCCGGCGACATCGGCCTGTTCAAGATCCTGTCGGAAACCGGGATCGCCGCCGGCGTGCGCCGCATCGAGGCCGTTACCGGGGCGGGCGCGCTGCAATGGGTCGAGCAGGTGCAATCACGCCTGGACAATGTGGCAGCGTTATTGAAGGGCGATGTGGAGACCATGGAGTCACGCCTGGAACAACTGGTGGACCGCAGCCGCAAACTGGAAAAGGAGGTGGCGCAACTGAAAGGCAAGCTCGCTTCCAGCGCCGGAGACGAAATGGCGGGCGAGGCCCAGGACATCGGGGGCATCAAGGTGCTGGCGCGGTTGCTCAATGGCGCTGATCCCAAGTCCCTGCGTGACACCGTGGATCAATTGAAGAACAAGCTCGGGACGGCGGCGCTGGTGCTAGCAACGGTCGAGGATGGCCGGGTCAGCCTCGTGGCCGGAGTCACGAAGGACTCTACCTCCCGCATCAAGGCCGGGGACCTGGTGAACTTCGTCGCCCAGCAGGTCGGTGGCAAGGGCGGCGGGCGGCCGGACATGGCGCAGGCCGGTGGTTCCGATCCATCCAATCTGGCAGCGGCCCTGGCCGGCGTACCGGACTGGGTGCGCGGGCAGCTGGCAAAGTAAGCTGTCATTCCGGGCATATCATTGTCAGCCCGAGCGAAGCGCGGGATCTTTGGTTATCCTGACCACAAGATCCCTCACTGCGTTCGGGATGACAGAAAAAGTAGCCGCCGACCGCATTTTTTGCATCGCACAAATCCCTGAAACTGAGTAGAATCGCGCCCCTTTTTGACGAACCTGAGCGCTCCATGGCACTGATTGTCCAGAAGTATGGCGGTACGTCGGTCGGCTCCCTGGAGCGCATCCAGGCGGTGGCTGATCGTGTGATCCGCACGCGCCGCACCGGGCATGACGTGGTCGTGGTGGTGTCGGCCATGAGCGGCGAGACCGACCGCCTGCTGGACCTGGCGCGCGGCTTGTCCGGCCGGCCCATTGAACGTGAGCTGGACGTGTTGCTGTCCACCGGCGAGCAGGTGACGATTGCGTTGCTCAGTATCGCGTTGCAGGAAAAAGGCCAGGACGCCGTGTCGTTTACCGGCGCCCAGGTGCGCATCCTGACCGACAGCGCCTTCAACAAGGCCCGCATACTCGATATCGACGGGGCGCAGGTGCGCAAGGCGCTTACCGAAGGCAAGGTCGTGGTCGTGGCCGGCTTCCAGGGCATTGATGGCGAGGGCAACATCACCACGCTGGGCCGCGGCGGCTCGGATACCACTGCCGTTGCGATGGCCGCGGCGTTGAAGGCGGACGAATGCAGCATTTACACTGACGTCGACGGCGTCTACACCGCCGATCCGCGCATCGTGCCGGAGGCATCGAGGCTGGACCGCATCAGCTACGAGGAAATGCTGGAGATGGCGAGCCTGGGCTCCAAGGTGCTGCAGATCCGCTCGGTGGAATTTGCGGGCAAGTACCACGTGCCGCTGCGGGTGCTGTCGTCATTCAAGGACGGCCCCGGCACATTGATTACTGACGAGGATGAGGCAATGGAACAGGCATTGATCGCAGGCATCGCCCACAACCGGGACGAGGCGAAACTCACCATCGTCGGCGTGCCCGACCGGCCCGGGATCGCGCACAGCATCCTCGGCCCCATCGCGGACGCCAACATCGAAGTGGACATGATCGTCCAGAACGTCGGTGCGGACAAAACCACGGACCTGACTTTCACCGTGCACCGCAACGATTACGACAAGGCCCACGACATTCTGCAGAGAACCGCCAAAGAAATGGGCGCCAAGGGTGTCAACGGCGACAAGCGCATTGTCAAACTATCGATCATCGGGGTCGGCATGCGGTCCCATGCCGGCATCGCCAGCCGTATGTTCAAGGCCCTGGCGAACGAAGGAATCAACATCCAGATGATCTCCACTTCGGAGATAAAGATCTCCGTGGTGGTGGACGAAAAGTATTTGGAATTGGGGGTCCGGGCGCTACACTCTGCCTTTGGACTGGACAAAGGGACCGGCAAAAACGGTTGACCGGGCTCCGCCAGGGCAGGAAATCTCTGAACGGGATTACCAAGGGAACACGGGGGGATTTTTTCCGTGGCAGGCGGTCTAAAGTACCGCTGAGGGAATACGAGGAGGCGCGATGTTAATACTCACACGCAGGATCGGCGAGTCGCTGATGATCGGAGACAACATCAACGTCACCGTGCTGGGTATCCGCGGTAACCAGGTCCGGATCGGCGTCAATGCACCCAAGGATGTCCCCGTGCATAGGGAAGAGATCTACGAACGCATCCAGGCCGAGCGCACCGGCGGCGGTACAGGTGAGCATCACGATGATCACGGTGAGGATCACCCAGACGATTCAACCCGGTAAGTGTTTGGGAAAGTAGAGTCGCAATTAATTTTGTCATTCCGGCGCGTCACCCTGGCGGAGCCTGCCCCGTGCTACGACACGGGGGCTGGGGCGGAATCCAGCGATTCAAGTTTAGGGACGTCATTCCGGCGAAGGCCGGAATCCAGTAAAAGATTTCTGTACACGATACTGCATAGTTCCAGCATTGGAGAGGTGGCCGAGTGGCTGAAGGCACTCCCCTGCTAAGGGAGTATGGGCCAAAAGCCCATCGAGGGTTCGAATCCCTCCCTCTCCGCCATACTTAATTTCTCAGGGCTCCACACGGGAACCCTGAGAAATAATGGAAGGGAGCGCATGGATGCCTCCGAAGATCAGGGAATTGATCAGGTTGTTAACGGATGCGGGATTTATCGAACGAGATGGGAAGGGAAGCCATCGAAATTTCCGACATCTCAGTGGATTGAAGATGACTTTGAGCGGTGCGCCCGGTAGCGATGCCAAACCGTATCAGGTCCTGAACGTTAAAAAATTGTTGGGAAGGATCTCTAAATGAAACCAGGAGATCGGTATCAGAAGATTGTGGAATGGTCCGATGAAGACGGATGCTACGTCGGAACGTGCCCGGATCTCATGTACGGCGGTGTGCACGGCCCAAATGAGCAGAAGGTGTTTGCGGAACTGTGCCAGGTTGTGGATGAATGGATTCAAATCCATGAACTGGATGGGGTGCCTTTGCCGGAACCCTCCAGTCCTGGGGATAATAGAAAGATTGCGAAATCCGAAGTTGGGTAGGATTCAGTACAAACACTGCAAATAGTGACAAACACGCGCCCGTAGCTCAGTTGGATAGAGTACCTGGCTACGAACCAGGGGGTCGGGAGTTCGAATCTCTCCGGGCGCGCCATACAAATGAATAGACCCGCTTCATGCGGGTTTTATCATTTG
>MGYT01000021.1:2089-10316 GCA_001801865.1 Gammaproteobacteria bacterium RIFCSPLOWO2_02_FULL_61_13 | reverse complement strand
TTGTCGCCGAGTCCGTCAATATCCATGGCGCGACGACTGGCAAAATGCAGGATGGACTGGATGGACTGTGCCGGGCAATGCAGCCCGCCACTGCACCGTGTCACGGCCTCCCCGGCAGCGCGCTCGACCGGCGACCCACAAACCGGACAGGCCTTGGGCATCGCAAAGGGCAGTGTATCCGCTGGCCGCTGCGTGAGATCCACGCCAGTGACTTCCGGGATGACGTCGCCGGCGCGGCGCACTGTCACCGTATCGCCGATACGCACGTCTTTTCGCCGCACCTCGTCTTCATTGTGCAGGGTGGCGTTGGTCACGGTGACGCCGCCGACAAACACCGGCTGCAGCCGGGCCACCGGTGTCAGTGCCCCGGTGCGGCCCACCTGCACTTCGATGTCCAGTATGCGGGTGCGCGCCTCCTCCGGCGGGTATTTGCTGGCGATGGCCCAGCGCGGCGCCCGCGTGACAAAGCCAAGCAATTCCTGCGCGCGGAATTCATCCACCTTGAAAACCACCCCGTCAATCTCGAATGGCAACTGTTCCCTGCGCGCCCCCATGCGGCGGTAATAATCAATGCAGCCGTCGATGCCGTTGACCTTTTCCGTCATCGGACTGAAGGGCATGCCAAGGGACTTCAGCCAATCGGACATTTGTGACTGACGATCGCAGGGCGGCTCGGTGCTGGATGCCCCGATGCCATAAGCCAGAAACGACAGCGGCCGGCGCGCCGTTATGTGTGGGTCCAGTTGCCGCAGGCTGCCCGCGGCGGCGTTGCGCGGATTCACAAACGCCTTTTCGCCAGCTGCAGTCTGTTCCTGGTTCAGACGCGCGAAATCATGTTTGCGAATGATGACCTCGCCGCGCACTTCAATCCGATCCGGTACTTTCGCTCCGGTGCGCAGGCGCAGCGGGATGCTGCGAATGGTCCTGATGTTGGCGGTGACGTCCTCCCCGACCGCGCCGTCGCCACGCGTGGCGGCACGCTCGAGCACGCCATGTTGGTAAAGGATGTTAACCGCCAAGCCGTCCAACTTCAGTTCAGCAGCATATTGGACCAGCGGCTGGTTCAGCCGATCACACACGCGGCGGTCGAAGGCGCGCAGATCTTCCTCGTCAAATGCATTATCCAGGGACAGCATCGGCAATTGATGCGGGACTTCTGCAAACGCCGCCGCCGGCTGCGCACCGACGCGTTGAGTGGGTGAATCGGGCGTCGCGAGATCAGGGTGCGCCTGCTCCAGGTGCCGGAGCTCGCGCATCAACGCGTCGTATTCCGCGTCCGGGATGCTGGGTTCATCCAGCGTGTAATAACGGTAGTTGTGTTCCTCGATTACCCGGCGCAATTCCCCGGCCCTGCGCGCCGCATCTGCCTGGCCGTGGCTGGCACGCGGCATTCAGGTGCGCCGGCCGGCGATCTTTTGCCTGAGGGCCGCGATCCGATCCTGGCTCAGCGGCTGGCGGTCCATTCCATTCACGACTCCGCCCAGGCTGGTGGCCAGCAGGTCCGCCGTGTGCAGCATGAGATCGAAAACCATGTTCACATCCGTCTCCGTGGGCAGACACATGAACAGGGTCAGTCCACGGGTTGGCTGGGCAGTGGCATCTCTCGAAAACGTGCCCGGTTCCAGCATATTGGCCATGCTGAACAGAGGGGCGGCACTGCTGTTCACTCCAGGCATGTGGAAAATCTGCCGATCGCCGAATACCAGCCCGGCGGACTCCGCCGCGTTGAACACTGCACTCAGAGCAAAGGTGGACCTGGCTGCGCCCTGCACATGGATGGCGATGAAATCTGCCGGCGCAGGAGCCGCTGATTCAGCGTCTGCGCGCCGGCCGGTCCCAGTGGGGGACATGGGCGGCAGATCCAGAGTCTCTGCGCGTGGTTCCGGGCTTTCGTCCCGGGACACAGGCTCGTTCTCGTCGTGATAGGAAGGTGTTGACCGCTGCCGCAACACAGTGCGGTGGCGTTGCGCATTGCGTTCACGACGCATTTCCAGCATCCAGATCAGCGCCAGGATCAGGACGCCGGCCAGCAGCAGGACAACGCGCAGATCAGTCATGTTCGACTCCCAGCGGCGGGAGCCCGCTCAGGCAGTTGCGGCCATGCGCACGGCTTCGTCCACATCCACTGAGACCAGGCGCGATACTCCCGCTTCCTGCATGGTGACTCCCAGCAATTGCTGGGCGATTTCCATGGTGATCTTGTTGTGGGTGATGAATATGAATTGCACGTCGCGCGCCATTTCCGCGACCAACTGGCTGAAACGCGCGGTATTGGAATCATCCAGGGGCGCGTCCACCTCGTCCAGGATACAGAAGGGGGCCGGGTTCAACTTGAAGATCGAAAACACCAATGCCACGGCGGTGAGCGCTTTTTCGCCGCCGGACAACAGGTGAATATTGCTGTTGCGCTTGCCCGGCGGGCGTGCCATGACACTGACGCCCGTCTCCAGCAGATCCTCACCGATGAGTTCCAGGTAGGCATGGCCGCCGCCAAACAGGATCGGAAAGGTTTCCTTTAAATTGGCGTTCAGGCGATCGAACGTTTCCTGAAAACGGGTGCGGGATTCCTTGTCAATCTTGCGAATGGCAGTCTCGAGCGTGGTCAGTGCCTCGGTCAGATCGGCATGCTGACGATCCAGGTACTCCTTGCGCTCGGTAAACTGGCGATGCTCGTCAATGGCGGCGAGATTGATGGCGCCAAGCCGTTCTATGCGCCGGGTCAGGGATTCCAGCCGTTCGGTCCATGCGGGAATGGAGGCATCCGGTCCCAGACCTGGCAGCAGGTTTTGGGGCTCGTGACCCGCTGCGGCCAGTTGCTCAATCAGGGTCTGCAGCCGGACCGTTATTTCCTGCGCGGCCATCCGTGCTGCTTCCAGTTCATCACGCAACGACTGGATGTTCCGCTCCTGCTCCGAACGCAGGCGCTCCCCCTCCCGCAGACTGGCATCCACGGCCTGAACGGCATCCCGAAATGCAGCCAATTCCCGCTCGACATGCACGCGCTCGCCCAGCCGGGCTTCCAGTTGCGTGCGCAGCCCGGCCAGTGGTTCGCGCGTCGCCGTGCGCGCCTGCTCAAGATCCGCTTGCTGGGCCTGATAACTCTGGATTTGCCGGGTTACACGTTCCATCGCCTGCTCGATGGAGGCGCGCTGGGAACTAATGGCCTCCAGGCGCAATGCGATCTCGTGACTGTGTTCGTGGGTCGACTGCCAACAGGCGCGCGCCTGCTCCACCGCGGCGCGATGCCGGTCGCGCAACGCCACGAGCCGGTTGCGCTGTTCGGAAAGTCCGGATTCATCCTGTTGGGCATGCTCCAGACGCTGACGTGCCGTTGCCAGATCGTCGCCGCAGCGAACCTCCTGCGCATCCAGATCCTGCAACTCCTCCTGCACCTGTTCGTGGCGTTCCCGGGCCGCGTCGAGTCGCGCCCGCAGGCCGGCATTGGTGGAACGCAGATCCGCCAGACTGGCCTGGGCCGTATTCAACTGCAGCTGCGCCGCGGCCGCCTCCTGCTCCAGTTCAACGGCCCGTTGCACTGCCGTTAAGCGAACCTGATCCTGTTGCTCGATGTCCCGCTGCAGGCTGCCGCGGCTGGTGCGCAGGTCCTGCAAGCGCCGCTCGCGCACCAGCAGACTGCCTTCCTGTTCACTGGGCCGGTTGGCCACGGCCCAACCGTTGCCCAGCCAGAGGCCGGAACGTGTGACCACGGACTCGTTGCTCGCCAGCTTCGCGCGCAATCGGAGCGCGGATTCGAGGTCGTCGGCAACATAAATCCCATCCAGCAAAGGGCCCAGGGACCAGGGCGCGCGCACCTTATCCAGCAGCCGGGGCGGCCGGTTCCGATCAGCGGCGCCGGCTGATTCGCCGGCCGCGACGAAAATGCCGATGCGGCCGCCATCCAGACGATCAAGCGCTGTAATTGCGGTGTTGAAATCGGTGGTGGCGAGATCCTGCAAGCGTCCATAAAGAACCGTCTCCAGCGCCTGCGTCCATTCCTTGTCCGCGGTTAAACCGTCGATCAGCCGTGCGGCCGTTTCGAGTCCGGCGTTCCTGCGCCAGCGTTCCAGATTCTCGCCATGGGTGCCGGCGGTCCCGCCCTGCATGGCCTCCAATGCCGCGATCTCGCTGCTGGTTTCCTGCAGCCGGATGCGGAGGCCGGATAGCGCGGTGGCCGCCGTTTCGGCCCGGCTGCGCACTGCGATCAGTTCCTTCTGCACAGCTTCCGAGTGGGCGCGCGCCCGGTCAGCGGCGGAGTCAAACTCGCTCAATTGTTCCTCCGCCTGCCGCTGGGTGTTAATCAGGCCCTGCCCAACATTGGTTTCAGTTTCATGCTGCAGTGCCGCGCGCTGTTCGCGAATTTCCTCCAGCGCCAGTTCCAGGTGCTCGATGCGACTGCGGCTGGTTTCCACCTGGCGCGCGGTCTCCATCGCCGCGCCGTGCAGCGCATCCCACTCAACCTGCCAACCCTGAAGCGCCTGTTCTGCCTGTCCAAGGGTGCCGTAGGCGGCGCCACTTTCCGATCGCGACCCTTCCAATTGCGGCTGCAGGGAATCGGAGTCACGCATAAATTGGTCCAGCCGCTGCCGGTCACTGGCGAGTTGTTGTTCGGCGGTTTGGGCCGCCGACTGCACCTTCTCGAGTTCCTGGGTCAGTGACTGTATGCGTTCTTCGCCGGCGTGCAGTCGCTGTTCCAATGCCGATATGGCCGCTCCAATTTCATAAAATCCGGACTGTGCCTGATTAAACCGCTCGTTGGCGCTGGTCAGTCCCGCGCGATCGCGTTCCAGTCCTGCCTCGGTATTGCGCAATTCCGCGATACCGAGTTCGACCTGATTCTCCCGGGCGCGCACCACCAGCGCGCGCTCTTCCGCCACCGTATTCAGGTCGCGCCACTGCAGCACCAGCAATTCGGCCCGCACCCGACGTTCCTCTTCCTTGAGAACCTGGTAGCGTTCCGCCGCCCGTGCCTGCCGTTGCAGGTGGTCAATCTGTTTCGCCAGTTCATCGCGAATATCATTCAGGCGCGCAAGGTTTTCACGCGTATGGCGCATGCGATTTTCGGTTTCGCGGCGGCGCTCCCGGTATTTGGAGATGCCCGCAGCCTCTTCTATGAACGTGCGCAATTCATCCGGTTTGGCCTCGATCAACCTCGAAATCATCCCCTGTTCAATGATGGCGTAACTGCGCGGGCCGAGCCCGGTGCCAAGAAAAAGTCCCTGAATGTCCTTGCGCCGGCAACGCGTGCCGTTGAGTGAATAGACTGAGATGCCTTCGCGATCTATCTGACGCTTGACCGAGATCTCGTTGTAGCTCGCATACTGCCCGCCGAGTTTGTTCTCGCTGTTGTCGAACATTAATTCCACCGCGGCCTGGCCGACGGGCTGGCGCGTATTCGAGCCATTGAATATGACATCTGTCAGCGACTCGCCACGCAGATGCTTGGCGGAGCTCTCGCCCATGACCCAGGTGACCGCGTCAATGATGTTGGATTTGCCACAGCCGTTGGGTCCGACGATTCCGACCAGGTTGCCCGGCACGATCAGAGTGGTGGGATCGACAAACGATTTGAAACCGGCGAGTTTTATCTTGCGTAAACGCATGGCCGCTACGATACCGAGAAACCAACGCGGCGCACAAGCATTCCGGCGCTGCTCAACGGGTGTATATAAGATGGCTCTAACTGCATGAAGAATTGGCAAATTCCGGAAAGCATTTTTTGCTCCCGGAGCCGGGCAATTCAAACTGCCGAATTGTGTTATGGTTCGCCGCCCAGGTCCTCCGGCACGGCGGCTGAATATGTCAACGCAACCCGCGACCACTCTAGAAACCTTTGCCAATCCCGAGCCAGGACGGGATTACACAATTCGCATGTCGATACCGGAGTTCACCTGCCTGTGCCCGCGCACCGGGCAGCCGGATTTTGCCACGCTCGAGTTTGAGTATGTCCCGGAAGCTCTGTGCATTGAACTGAAGTCGTTGAAGCTGTACATCTGGTCATATCGAAACGTGGGGGCATTTCATGAAGCTGTCACGAACCGGATTCTGTCCGATTTGGTCAACGCCCTGTCACCCCGTTTTGCCCGGGTATCAGGCCATTTCAACGTGCGCGGGGGTATCCATACCACGGTCGTGGCTGAGCATCGGGAATCCGGCTGGCAGGCGGCGTCCCCGGTGGCCCTGCCGTGACGCGCGCGCATTGCGACGGCCAATGCTTTTTGGTATAGATGCACGCCTTATTTTTCCCGGTTAACCGGAAAGTCTGGAGTTTTCATCATGGCGGCAAAGAAAAAGTCAGAGCGACACAAGTCCAAGCACGGCAAAAAGGCGGGCAGAAAAGCGGAAAAGAAAGCCGCCAAAAAGTCCAAGACTGCGAAGCGTGCCGGCAAGGCAGCGCGCAAGCCGGCCAAGCCCGCGGCGCGCAAACCTGTGAAGGCGGCAAAGCTGCCGCACAAATCGGCAGCGCCGGTGAAGAAGGCGGCCTCGGTAAAAATGGGCACCATGCGGGTCGTTGCCAGCTCAAGCAAGCCCGTGCCGGTATCCAGAAAAGTCGTGGCCCTGAAGGGCGTCACCCGATCTCCGCTGGTCAGGCTGCAGCCGGGCGCTTCCGCGCCGCCCAAGGACAAACCGCGCATTCGCACCGCCAACAGCGATTACATGAACGCGCGCCAGATTGAGGTGTTCCACAAGCTGTTGCTTGATTGGAAGCGTTCGTTGATGGAGGAAGTGGATCGCACCGTGCATCACATGCAGGATGAGGCGTCGAATTTTCCGGACCCCAATGATCGCGCCACCCAGGAAGAGGAGTTTGCGCTGGAACTTCGCACCCGTGATCGGGAACGTAAACTGATCAAGAAGATTGATGAGGCCCTGGTCAGCCTCGACGGCGGCGATTACGGCTATTGCGAGATCTGTGGGGTTGAGATCGGAATCAAGCGACTCGAGGCCCGTCCCACTGCCACGCTGTGCATCGACTGCAAGAACCTGGAGGAAATCAAGGAGCGCCAGTACGGCTGATCGCCGCCCCCCTCCTCCCGGGAGTTCCCTCGCGCCCGTCGGGCGTTTCGCACCCACTCCAAGTGGTCCACTGCATTACGGCTCAATTGTTGCCGCGTTGGGCAGCTACCTCGACGCCCGTCACGCCGGCGGTCGCTGGCTGGTGCGCATGGACGACATTGATCCCCCGCGTGTGGCCCGCCACGCCGATTCACTGATTCTAGGAGCGCTGGAAACACTGGGCCTGCAGTGGGACGGCGACGTGCTGTATCAGAGTTCACGCCTGCCGGCTTATTCCGGGGCCGTCGATCAGTTGCATGCGGCGGGCTTGCTGTATCCATGTGCCTGCAAACGTAGGGAGGTTTCCCGGCACCCGTATCCCGGCACCTGCCGGGAGCAGGGCCTTCAAGACGGCCCGGGTCGATCCCTCCGCCTGCGTACGACTGCGGGAGTCGTCAGCTTCGTGGATGACATCCAGGGAATTCACCACCAGAATGTCGGCGCGGAAACCGGGGATTTTGTCGTGCGCCGTGCCGACGGATTGACGGCCTATCACCTGGCGGTAGTAATCGACGATCACTGGCAGGGTGTGACCCGGGTCGTGCGCGGCGCGGATCTGCTTACATCCACTGCAGCACAACTCCATGTGCAGGAATCGTTGGGTCTGCCCACGCCGGGATATGCCCATCTGCCCATGATCGTGGATGCGCACGGGCGCAAGATCAGCAAAAGCCTGGGCGCAGAGGCTGCCCTGCTGAAGTCACAGCCCGGCGCCGTGTTGCTCTCGGTGTTGCGATACCTGGGGCAGGATCCCGACCCGGGGTTGGCGGGCAGTAGCGTGCTCGACATCCTGGCCTGGGCCACGCGCCATTGGCGACTGGAAGCGGTGCCGAAGGTGAGGCAGTTACAAGTTACAAGTCACAAGTTATAAGAATCGAGATTCCTTGTGACTTATGACTTGTAACTTGTGACTTCCATTTCTATTGATCCGGTGCAAATCTCGCCTGCGCGGCCAACCTTTTCTCATACGCCTCCCGAGCCACCCGCACATCCTCCAGAAACCAGTGCAGTTCATCCAACCGCAACGCCTGGGGTCCATCCACCAGCGCCTTGACGGGATGCGGGTGAAAATCCACCAGGATCATGTTGGCGCCGGCGATGACGCCCTGGGCCGTGGCATGAAATACATCCATGATGCGATCCGGTCCCGCGTGACGTGAACCCACGGAATGCG
>MGYT01000021.1:0-2079 GCA_001801865.1 Gammaproteobacteria bacterium RIFCSPLOWO2_02_FULL_61_13 | reverse complement strand
GCACACCGGCATGCGCGTCAGCATCTTCACGGTCGGGACATGGGAGAAGTCCACCATGTTTCGATGGGGATCTCCGTATTGGGTCTTCATGCCGCGCAGGCAGAAGATCACCTTGCGGTTGCCCTCACTGGCGAGGTATTCCGCTGCGTTCAGCGATTCTTCCAGCGTGATGCCGAAGCCGCGCTTGAGCAATACCGGGAACGCATTTTGCCGCCCCACGCTCTTCAGTAATTCAAAATTTTGCGCATTGCGTGTGCCGATCTGGACCAAGACCCCGGTGCTGCTGCCGGTCTGCTCCAATGCGGCATGGATCTCATCCAGGTGGCTCTCGTGGGTGATTTCCATGGCAATGACCCGGATGCCATACTTGCCGGCCAGTTCAAAAACATACTCGAGGCATGCCTTGCCATGTCCCTGGAACGAGTACGGGCTGGTGCGGGGCTTGTACGCCCCCATACGCGTGCAGTTCAACCCGTGTTCCTGCAGGGCGCGCATCATGCCCTCCACGTGTTCGCGCGTGTCCACGGCGCACAGGCCGGCGAAGATGTTCAGGTTGTCCTGCCCGAAACGCACATCGTTGTAGTCGAAATGACTGGGACGATGATCATCCTTGTGACGGCCGAGGATGCGATATTCGCGCGAGACTCGCACAACGCGATCCACCACTTCAAAAGCTGCAATCTCGGCGGAATCCAGCGTGGCGGGCTTGCCGACAAGGTACACTTCGGTCAGTGTTTGCTGCGCACCCACCTCGTCGTGGGTCCGGGCGGAGATGCCTGGCAACGCAGCCAGATACTGCATCAATTTTTTGTACCCGGCGTCATGCTTGTCGGTATCGGGGTGAAGGATAATGATCATGGTCAGATGGGCCTGCCGCCCGTTCGGATTGACATTAAGAATGTGATTTAACTGCTTATGATAACAAAAGTTATCTCCTTGAGGGCGTCTTGCCTGGGTGCCGTGATCGCCCTGCTCCCGGGTCTTGCGTCGGCCGTGGACCAGGTAACCGTCACCGGCTTGTTCAAGGATCGGGCCATTCTGGACCTGGATGGCAAAACACGCATGCTGTCCGCAGGGATGACATCGCCGGAGGGGGTGAAGCTGGTGTCCGCCACCAGCCGCGAGGCGGTGCTGGAAATCAAAGGCGTGACGCGCACCTATGCCCTCGGGGAGCACATCAGCGGGGAGTACACGCCGGCCGCGGAAGGCGCCTCAATTACCATCGCGCCGGATGCCCATGGCATGTACGAGGTGGCGGGCAGCATCAACGGATTTCAGGTCAGTTTCCTGGTCGACACCGGTGCCACTTTCATCTCACTCAACCGCCAGACGGCCCAGCGCATCGGGTTGAATTACAGAATGGACGGCGCCCCGTCCCACTCGACCACGGCCTCCGGTGTGGTGCCGGTCTGGCTGGTCCGGCTGGATCGGGTTCGCATCGGCGACATAGAACTGCGCGATGTGCCCGCATCGGTTCATGACACGGATTTTCCGGAAGTCACGTTACTGGGCAATTCTTTCCTGCATCGCCTGCACCTGGCGCGACAAGGCGCATTGCTGAAATTGACCAAGCCCTGACTGCGCCAGGTCCATTCCGCCGCCGGCGGGATTGGTTTAAGCTTCAACAAATTGAATGCGAGCCCGCAGCGTCCCAGCATGAGTTTGTCCACAGCCACTGATCCACGTGTTGTCGTAGTCACTGGCGCCGGCGCCGGCATCGGCCGCGCGTGCGCGTTGCGATTCGCGGCGGAAGGCTTGCGCGTGGCGGCAGTCGACGTGGACGCCGCGCGCGCCGCGGCGACCTCCAACGCGATCAACGCGGCAGGCGGTGACGCCGTGAATGTGCACGGGGATGTCAGTCTGGCCGCCACCAGTAACAGGGCGGCGCAAGCGGCCCTGGATCGCTGGAATCGGATCGACGCGCTGGTGGCCAATGCGGGGATCCAGGTTTCCGGGCGCTTGCTGGACATGCCGGAGCCGGAATGGCAACGCGTGATGGCGGTAAATGTGGATGCTGTGGCGCACGCCTGGCGCGGCAGCTGGCCGTGGACGGCGGATGCTCCATTTCCGCCGCTGCGC
>MGYT01000020.1:7431-8705 GCA_001801865.1 Gammaproteobacteria bacterium RIFCSPLOWO2_02_FULL_61_13 | reverse complement strand
TTCTGCTTCCACACTGAATCGCCTTCTGAACGGCCAGAACAATGTTTCTCCTGAAATGGCGTTGCGACTTTCGAAAGCATTGGGCAGGTCGCCGGAAAGCTGGCTGGCAATGCAGGATCAATACGATCTGTGGCACGCGCGTCAACGGGTCGATTTGAAGCAGATCCGGAAGTTGAATGTTTCTGCTGCATAACCACCGCTTCGAAGTGACGTGATTTAGCACCTCTTTAGCAGACAACTTGAGGCACATGCCCCATTCGTATACTTCAGAGTACAACGGCCGGCAGGATGCTCACCCCGGCCGCTGCCGGTAATACAGCGCCAGTTGTTCGTAGACTTCGGGAAACTCCTGATTTAATACTCCAGGTGTACTGAAGAAACACTCGCTTGCCACGGCGAAGAATTCGCCCGGATCCTGTAACGCATACTCATCCATCTCAACCGGTTCGCCCGCATCCACCCGGCGGCGCATTTCCCCGAACGCGGCGCTGAACACCTGTGTCCACTCCGCCCGCCGCATGCCCGGATGCAACGGTGGGCAACCGTTGGCGGCGCCGTCCAGCAGGTCCAGCTTGTGCGCCATCTCGTGAATGATGACGCTGTAGCCGGGCAACTCCGCCAGCACATCGCCCCAGGAGATGATCACCGGACCAATCTCCCACGATTCACCGGAGCGGGCCTCCGCATCCTGGTGCACCACACCGGCCTCGTCGTGATATTCATGGCGCGCGATGAATTCCCCCGGGTACACGATTAGCGCGTACCAATCCCGGTAATAGTCCAGGTCCAGGTTGAGGATGGGGATGCACACCTCGCAAGCGATGCGTACGCGCATCCCCTCCGTGAGACCCAACCCTCCAGCGCATTCGATGGATTTCTCGTGCAGGAACAGGCTGGCCAGATCCCGCAGGCGGCTGCGGTCGACTGGATTCAGATATTGTGCGGGACGCGTCCGCGATACGGCCTCGTCCCAGAGCGCGGCATCAATGCGACAGCGGGACTGGACCTGCGCGCGGCGCCAGCGCCGCCACCAGGCCCAGAGCACAACTCAGTCCAGGCAGGGCCGGATTTCCGGCGGCAGGTTGCGGCGCAGGATCACCATGTGGTTATCGGGAATCTTTTCCCACTCCGGGCCGGGGGTCAGGCGTTCGGAACTGACAATCAACGCGGGCGTGTCGGCGCCTTTTTCGATTGTTTCCTCAATCTCCGCGCGTGGATACAAATCGCCGACGAAATAATAAAGCGACTCCGGCGGGTGTTCCTTCGAATCGGTA
>MGYT01000020.1:0-7379 GCA_001801865.1 Gammaproteobacteria bacterium RIFCSPLOWO2_02_FULL_61_13 | reverse complement strand
TGGGCTCGCCGCCGCCGTAATGCGCGACCAGATCCACCACCCGCGTGATGGCCTTGCGCAAGGCGCCGGCCATGGTTTCCGCCGCATCGCCCTCATGCCCGCCGCGAATCAGTTCATCAATGAGCACGGCAAAAAAATGCTCGGTGTCGGTGCTGCCATAGACGTTTGAGAATGCCTCGTCGCACACTGTCTCCATCATCCGGCGCCGCACGGCGCGGAAACTGCCCACGTCGCCGTTGTGCATGAACAGGTGCTGACGGAACCGGAATGGGTGGCAATTGGCCTCATTCACGCCGCTGAATTGGGTCGCCGCGCGCACATGGGCCAGGATGCAGTCACTGGCGACGACACGGCAGAGATTGTGCAGATTGCGGTTGTTCCAGGCGGGGGTAATGCTGCGAAACACGGCCGGTTCGCGCGTGAAGTGCGTGGCGTACCAGCCCACGCCGAATCCGTCGCCATTCAATGGCTCGTCACGCTCCAGGCTGTGAGTGCTCTGACGGATGAGGGAATGATCCGGCTCCATCAGAAGCGAATCCAGCCGGATGGGTGGCCCCAGGTACAGGGTAAAGCGGCACATATGGAGGATCTCCTATTTAGTGAAGGCGTTCTCGTCCGTCATACCGGCGCCGTCACCCTGGCGAAGACCGGGGCGGTATCCATTTGATATTGACTGGACTCCGGCCCCCGTGTCGTTGCACGGGGCAGGCTTCGCCGGGGTGGCGGCCTCTTGCCGGCTGCCTCATTCCTCTGCACGGTCAACGACCCGGTACTGCTCCACCGCCGACCAGCGTACATCCCGGCGCACGCCGTGATCGTCCAGCAGCGTCACAAACGGATCACCGTTGTGGATCCACTGGCGCTCTTCCTCCACGTCCACCTCGCGCCGTAACAACAGCCCCTCAGTTCGGGTACCCGGCACGGACTCCACGCAGAACCAGAGATGCGGATGCGGCGTTTCCACGCCGATGATCTCCCACACCGGGAACATGCGTCCCTCGGTACGCATTTCCACCGCCAGGGTCTCGGCCTCGCTCAGCAAGCGTTCGGCCTCGTCGGCCTTCTTTGGGGACACATGCCGGTTCACCGCATTGATCAGCAATGCCGGTGTCACCGCCCAGTCCTCCAATCCGGGCAGGCTGGAAGGATCGGCCTTCAGCAGTGCGAATGCCGAGACGCGCAGATCCAGCAGGCGCTCCACAGCGACACGGTCGTAAAGCAGGATTTCAGCGGCATGCATTTGCACCCCGGACAGAAAACCCAGTTCCAGCCGCTGAGCCCGGCGCGCAGATGTTGCCGCCGGCTGGGTGGAATCCAGATCCAGCCGTTTTTCATCGATCCGGTGAAATTTCTCGGCCATGGCAACAGGGTAGCGGAAAACGCCCTGCCAATGAACTTTCCGACGTCTGTCATCCCGAGCAACGCGAGGGATCTTGCTCTTCCAATCAGCAAGATCCCTCGGCAACTGCTCCCGGCGTAGCTCTCGGTCTTCGCTCCCGGCTCGACTCTACCGGGTACATCCCTGTACCCGTACCTCCCACATCCATGTGGTCGTCCTTGCTTCGCTCGTTCGGGATGACAAGCTGGCCCTTCCCGCAGGCACCGTGACAGCGGAGAATGTCCACCGGACCGCGATTCAAGGGGCGCCATTGGTGAAACTCTCTACCGTCACTCTGCGCGGCGACCTATATGGTGGACTGACCGCCGCGGTGGTGGCATTACCGTTGTCGCTGGCCTTCGGTGTGGCTTCCGGTGCCGGCGCGCTGGCCGGGTTGTACGGCGCGATCCTGGTGGGATTTTTCGCCGCCGTGTTCGGCGGCACGCCGGCCCAGGTCTCCGGTCCCACCGGACCGATGACGGTGGTCATGGCGCTTGTCATCACGCGCTTTGGCCACGATCCGGCGCTGGCCTTCACCGTGGTCATGATGGGTGGTGCGTTCCAGATCCTGTTCGGCGCGCTGCGCCTCGGACGCTACATCGGTCTGGTGCCGTTTCCGGTGATATCCGGCTTCATGAGCGGCATCGGTTGCATCATCGTCATCCTGCAACTGGCGCCGTTGGCGGGACATCCGATACCCGGCGGCAACATGTTGCACAAGCTGGCCGCCTTGCCGCAGTTGCTGGCGACACCGGGGAAGGATGCGCTGGCGCTCGGACTGCTGTCGCTGGCATTGGTATTCCTGATGCCGAAACGCATTACGCGCGTTCTGCCGGCACCGCTCATCGCCCTGACACTGGGAACCCTGGCCGGCATGACCCTGTTCTCCGGCGCACCCGTCATCGGCGATATCCCCACCGGGTTGCCGCAACCCTATTTGCCCACGTTCTCGCTCACCGATCTTCCGCAGATGCTGATCTCCGCGTTGATCCTGGCATTCCTTGGGTCCATTGATTCGCTGCTGACGTCACTGATCGCAGACAGTATCACCCGCACCCACCATCACTCGGACAAGGAGTTGGTCGGCCAGGGCATCGGCAACCTGGTGGCGGGCATATTCGGCGGCATCCCCGGCGCCGGCGCCACCATGCGTACCGTGGTCAATGTGCGCGCCGGGGGACGCACACCGTTATCCGGTGCGCTGCATGCCGTCGTGTTGCTGCTGGTGGTGCTCGGATTCGGCGACACCGCGGAACGCATCCCCCATGCCGTGCTGGCCGGCATCCTGTTGCAGGTGGGCATCAACATCATTGATTGGCGCTATATCCGCCGTGCGCACCGCGCACCCCGGGCCGGCGTGATGATCATGGCAGTAACTCTGCTGCTGACCGTGCTGGTAGACCTGATGACCGCGGTCGCCGTCGGTACGGTAATGGCCTGTGTGCTGTTCGTGCAGCGCATGGCCGCGGCACAGATGAAAAGCATGAAGCTGGTCTATGACCCCGACCATGTGCCGGACCTTTCACCGCAGGAGCGTGACATCCTGGATCGCGCCAAAGGCCGGATTGTGATCTTCCACCTGGAGGGCCCGATGAGTTTCGGCTCGGTGAACGGCATCATGCGCATGCTGCGCTCGTCGGCGGAGAAGGACATCTTGATAGTGGATCTGTCCGATGTGCCGTTCATCGATAGCAGCGCCTCCATCGCCCTGGAAGAAGTGATCGAAGATGCGCACCGGGACAAGGACGCCGTGATCCTGTGCGGACTGCGGCCTGCTGTGCTGGAGGTACTGCAGAAAATAGGCGTCACGGGAATGCTGCCGGCGGAACGTATTGTTGGGGATCGGGCGTCCGCACTGGCGCTGGCGGATTCGTTGCTGCCGACACTTGACGGCAGCCTGTAGGGCGGGTATCAATCTACCGGGATGCACCTTGCCCTGTAGGGCGGATTTCAACCCGCCGGTGTGCGGCGGCCGGCTAAAGCCGGCCCTACAACGGCGTCATCTGGAATATGTAGGGCGGGCTTAAGCCCGCCAATTAAGTTCCTCATAACCGTTTGTTCTGATTCTGGTTTTCCTCTTCGTTGCAATCCGCATCCCGGTTGACACCCCTTGGGGGCTGCCGTATCGTTTCGCGCCTTCTACTAACGCCCAATACCATGGGTGTGTTCCCAAAATACACCGGGGCCGTAGCTCAGCTGGGTTTGCCGCAGAGCGGCAAACGCCGAGCACATGGAAGTGCGAGGCCGGGTCACTTGGCGAGTCCTGGACGGACGAGCTTAGTGACCACGGTTGGAAGCTGATGCAGTATGTTCAAAGTACAAATGGGGCCGTAGCTCAGCTGGGAGAGCGCCGCGTTCGCAATGCGGAGGCCAGGGGTTCGATCCCCCTCGGCTCCACCAATTAAATTCCGATCTGAATCAGGCAGTCACTTAGAGCTTCGGCTCACAAAAAGGCCAACATTGCGCGGATTCACGACGTGAAGACCAGGGCCGCGACAGTCATCCGGATAGCCGGGCCATTCGGCATTGTGGACATCTTGCTTTCGGTGCTCCTTGGCATGGTGATCCTGTCGGCAGTGCCGGCGCGGGCCGAGACAGGGAATGTTGCCGCGCCGCCCATTGCCGGTCGCTGCGTCGCCTGCCACGGTGCAGACGGCATCGGCAAGGCGCCACAATACCCCAATCTAAAGGGCCAGAAAGCGGCCTACCTGGAAAAGCAGATACAGGCGTTTCGATCCGGAGCGCGCGTGGAACCGTGGATGAGCGCCATGGCGAAGTCACTCACGGATGAGGAAATCGTGGCTTTGGCCGCCTGGTTCGCGGCACTCCGGTAACCGCACGCAACATACCGTGAATTATCAATCACCCTCGCGCCGGCGGGCGCTTAAGCAGCTTGCCGGCCTGACCGTACTCGGCGCGTTTAACGCCCTGCGCGCGCCGCGTTCGCTCGCAGCCGATGCGACGGCGCAACCGTCGATTCCAGGTTTCAGCGGCAAGGTAATCCCGCGCCAAAGTCCCGATTACGAAATGTGGCGACAGTCCATGGTCTGGCACCTGTCCAAGCCGGAACGCTATCCCGACCTGATCGTGCAGGCCCACACGACCGACGACGTCATCGCTGCAGTCAACCATGCCGCGAAGAAGAGCCTCAAGATCGCAATGCGCAGCGGCGGGCACAACTCGAACGGATCTTCGCTGCGCGATGGCGGCATGACCATCGATGTCTCGGCCATGGACAAAATACGCATCGACGCGTCACGGCGCATGGCGCTGGTGCAGCCCGGCACAAGGTCACTGGACCTCGTGCTGGCGGCCCGGGAGAAAGGTCTGTGTTTCCCGGTGCCCCATTGCCCCTCCGTGGGACTGGGCGGCTTCACGTTGGGCGGCGGCATCGGTTTCAATTACCCGCAGTGCGGCGGCCTGGCGACCCTGTCCATCGCCGGCGCCGAACTGGTCACCGCCGACGGCCGCTTGTTGCAGGCCACGCCCTCCGACAATCCGGACCTGTACTGGGCCGTGCGCGGCGCCGGACCCGGTTTTTTTGGCGCGATCACGGAGCTGGAACTGAAACTTTACCCGGCCCCGCGCGCCATCATGGCCAGCTCCTACATCTTCGCACTCGATGACCTGGAGACCGTGACCACGACGGTGGACAAGCTGAGAAGCGAACACGATTTGTCGCGGGTGGAGTTGCTCGTGGTGCTGATGCATCACCCGGAGGCACCGGCCGATGCGCCGTCGGAGAAGTCGAAGATATGCTTTCTTTCCGCGTTCGCATTCGAGGATACCGACGCGGATGCGCGCAAGGCGCTGCTACCGTTTGCGCAATCCGATCTCGCGCGCCGAAGTCTCGTGAAGACAGAATACCAGCCATTCGACTTTGAAGGGTTGTTCGCAAAGTTCTTCAGCCTGAACGACCCGGCCGGGCGCTGCGGACGCTACGCCGTGGACAATGTGCTTACCAACGCGGGCGGGCAAACCCTGCTTGCGCTGGCGCAGCATTTCCGTTCCGCCCCGGCGCGGGACTGCCACGTGCTGGCGGCATTCAACATGAACCTCGAGCTGGTGCCGGACGCCTGCCAGTCCTGGGCGGCGGATTGTTATCTCGGCTGTTACGGTATCTGGGACGATGTGCGCGACGATGAACGCATTTTTTCATGGCTGAAGGCATGCCTGCCGCTGATGGACCCCTTTGCCGAGGGCCATTACATCAACGAGGTCGAGGGACGCCACCCGGATCGGTTCCGCCAGTGCTTCAGCGCCGCCAACTGGGACCGGCTAGAGACGCTGCGCCGGCAGTACAACCCGGACGGGGTGTTTCACAGCTTCCTGGGGCATAGCTGATCCCGTTCGCATTGCGCTAGTGACATTCGTTTCGCTTCCCTACAATGCAGCCAATACATGGTCGCAGTACAAACTTCCGCAAATCGAAGCCGGAGGTTGCATGCCAGGAAGTAAAGCAAAAATGACTCCGGGGGCCCCTCCCCTTGATTTGCTGTCCAAAATGCTGCTGTTCAAGGGCGTTCGGTTGGAGAGCATCGCCAGGAACCTGGGCCTCGTGCACATTGCGGTCCTCAAGGCCGGCGATATTCTGCTCAGACCCGATGAACCAAATTCCGAGCTATACATATTGATCGAGGGTACGCTGGCTGTGCAATCCGACCTGGATATGCAACCACTCGCCACCCTGCAGGCGGGGGATTGCGTCGGCGAAATGTCCGTGTTCGAAGGCGAACTTCCATCAGCCTACGTAATCGCCACCGTCCCGAGCCGGGTCCTCAGGGTGCACAAGGAGGTCGTCTGGCAACTGATCGATGGCTCCAATCGATTTGCACGGAATCTCCTGCATACACTCGGCACACGGATCAGGTTTGGCAACGAGGCCCTGGCAACCAGCCATGAACGCCTCCTGATGCAGGAGATCAGCGCTTCATTGGATCCGCTGACCGGGATCTACAACCGGCGCTGGTTAAATGGCATGTTCAAGCGCGCTATTGAGCGTGCAAAAATCGATGCGGCGCCGCTCTTTCTTTTCATGATCGACATTGACCATTTCAAGATGTACAACGACACCCATGGACACCTTGCGGGGGATCAATGCCTGCGGGCGGTGGCCACAACTCTCCGCGACAACCTGCGTCCTTCCGACCTGCTGGCGCGTTTTGGCGGCGAGGAATTTTGCATCCTCGTGGGTTGCGACGAGCCACGCGAGAGCATGACCGTGGCAGAAAGACTGCGCCAGTCCGTCGAACAGCAACAGATCAAGAACCGGGATGGTTCGCCTCTCCCCTCAGTCACCGTATCCATTGGGCTGGCGCAGCTCCGGCCTGACGACTCGCTGGAGAGTCTGCTCGAACGGGCGGACAAGGCCCTTTACAAGGCCAAAAAGAAAGGCCGCAATCGGCTGATGGTGGACAGCGGGACAGCGAGGCCGCGGGGGAAAAGGAAACCCCGCTAATCGAACAGCGACGCTGGCAGCACCGTGGCCTGGACGTGCCGGGACTTGGCATCGCCCTCGGTCCATGCAATCAACACGTCGTCGCCCCGGCGCACCATGCGCGGGAATCCGCTCAGGCGTGAGGGATCTATCCGCACCAATGTCTCCGGCATGCCCATGCGGCCGTCCTGATAGACCTGGCGCGCGACCACCTGCGCATCCTTGCCAGACAGTTCCACCCACGACACCAGCGCTGAATCGGCGTCCAGCAACACCACATCCACCCGGCCCAGCGCTCGACCGGCATCCACGCGCAGCGGCGTGGTGAATGCGCTGCCATCGTCACGCGCAAATGCGATCTGCACCCTGGGGGAATTTTCGGCCCCATTGAACCATGCCACCGCCACGCGTTGGTCGCGCACATCCAGCGACGGACCGTTCACGGGACACGCTTCGATGTGCCAGCCGTCGTGGGCCACAGGCTCCGGCCCCTGCCACTGCCCGTCAACGCGCCGCAATAACGCAATGTCACGGATCTCCTCCGCTGTGCGATCCCGGTAGGCC
>MGYT01000019.1:134818-150787 GCA_001801865.1 Gammaproteobacteria bacterium RIFCSPLOWO2_02_FULL_61_13 | reverse complement strand
CCAGGACGGCCGTATCAAGCTGAGGCTGTCCAAGAGCAAATCCATCGATTTCCGCGTCAATACCTGCCCCACTCTGTTCGGGGAAAAGGCTGTCATGCGTATTCTGAATTCCGACGCTGCCGCGTTGCAGATCGATATGCTCGGTTACGAGGATCATCAGAAGGAAATGTTCCTCAAGAACCTGCAGAAGCCCTATGGCATGTTTCTGGTCACGGGGCCCACCGGTAGCGGCAAGACCGTATCACTGTATTCCGGGATCGCCATCCTCAATACGATTGATGTCAATATCTCGACCGCCGAAGACCCGGTGGAAATCAACCTGCCCGGGGTCAACCAGGTACAGGTGGATGAAAAGACGGGGATGACCTTTGAGAAGGCGCTGAAGGCCTTCCTGCGCCAGGACCCGGACATCATCCTGGTGGGTGAGATTCGCGACCTGAACACGGCCTCCATTGCTGTGAAGGCTGCACAGACCGGCCACATGGTGATGTCCACGCTGCACACCAACGATTGCCCGCAGACACTGACGCGCCTGCAGGACATGGGCGTGGCGGCGTTCGCGGTGGCTACCAGCATCAACCTGATTACTGCCCAGCGCCTATGCCGCCGCCTGCACAAGGAATATCGCGAACCCATGGAAATGGACGCGGAGTCCCTGCTCAAGGAAGGATTCGCGCCGGAATTGGTGGAAAAGGGGATCCACCTGTTCAAACCGGTGGAAGGCAATGAGGATTGTCCGACCGGCTACAAGGGCCGCTGCGGAATTTATCAGGTCATGGCCATTTCCGATGCCATGAAGCGGCTGATTATAGAAGGCGCCAATGCCGTTCAACTCGGCGACCAGGCACGCAAAGAGGGTATCTGGGACCTGCGCCGATCCGGCCTGCAAAAGGCGGCGGACGGCGTCACCACTCTGGAAGAGGTCAACGACTCCACTATGGAGTAAAAAGCCATGGCCGCGAAACCAGCAGTTAAGGCAGACATGTATGTCTACGAGGGCAAGGACAAGACCGGCAAGGTCGTAAAGTCCGAAATGAGCGGTCAGAGCGAGGCGCTCGTAAAGGCCATGCTGCGCCGCCAGGGCATAAATCCGACCAAGGTCAAGAAGAAGTCCAAGCCCCTGCTCGGCGGCGGCAAGGGAAAAATCACGACCAAGGACATCACCATATTCAGCCGCCAGCTCGCCACCATGATGTCTTCCGGCGTACCACTGGTTCAATCATTCGAGATTGTGGGCCGCGGCCATGAAAATCCCGCCATGCAGGAACTGATCCTGGCCATCAAGGGCGACGTGGAGGCGGGCAATACGCTGGCTGAGGCCTTGGGCAAACATCGCCTGCAGTTCAATGACCTGTATGTAAACCTGGTCGCTGCCGGTGAACAAGCCGGTATCCTGGAGGCCATCCTGCACAAGCTGGCGACCTACCTGGAAAAGAGCGAATCATTGAAGGCCAAGATCAAGAAGGCCATGGCCTACCCCATCGCGGTACTGGTGGTCGCGTTCGTGATCACCACCATCCTTATGATCTTCGTGATCCCGCAATTCCAGGATTTGTTTTCCAGTTTCGGCGCGGATCTGCCGGCATTGACCCAGTTTGTCATTGCCTGCTCCAAGTTCTTCCAGGCTTACTGGTACCTCATGTTTGGCGGAATTTTCGGTGTTGGCTGGGGGTTCTTCGCCGCCAAGCAGCGCTCCCGCGCCTTCGCCCATTTTCTGGATCGGCTGTCGCTCAAAATACCCGTGGTCGGCGATATCTTGAACAAATCCGCCATTGCCCGGTTTGCGCGCACGCTGGCCACAATGTTCGCCGCGGGTACGCCGCTGGTCGAGGCCATGGTGGCCGTGGCCGGCGCCTGCGGCAACATTATTTATTACGACGCCACCATGAAGATGCGCGATGAAGTGGCCACTGGTACGCAATTGCAGGCCGCCATGCGCAATGCCGAGTTGTTCCCGAACATGGTCGTGCAAATGGTGTCCATCGGAGAGGAAGCCGGCTCACTGGATCAGATGTTGAGCAAGGTCGCCGACTTCTACGAGGAAGAAGTGGACAATGCCGTGGACGCGCTCACCAGCCTGCTGGAACCCCTGATTATGGCCTTTCTTGGCGTCCTCATCGGCGGCCTGGTTATCGCCATGTACCTGCCGATCTTCAAAATGGGCGCCGTGGTCTAGAACCGGTCTCAAATCAGTTCCAACCTGACAGTGCCCGTACACCTGCGGCAACGGCGCCGGTGTTCCTGTGAGTTTCCTGCGCCATGAGCCTACTCGAGTACCTTGCCAGTCATCCGCCCCTGTTTCATGCCGGTGTTTTCCTGGCCGGTCTGGCCGTGGGAAGCTTTCTGAATGTGGTCATATTCCGGCTGCCGCGCCGGATGCACCAGGAGTGGCGGCGCGACTGCTGCGCACTACTGAATGTCACGCCGTCCGCCGATCTGGCGGAGGAGGCGCCGGGACTAGTGTTCCCCGCGTCGCGCTGCCCGCACTGTGGGCACGCCATTGCGCCCTGGGAAAATATCCCGGTTATGTCGTACCTGTTGCTGCGCGGAAAATGCTCTTCCTGCCGCCAACCCATCTCAATGCGGTATCCGCTGGTGGAATTGTTGACCGCGTCGCTTTCGCTTCTGGTCAGCCTCCGGTTCGGATTTTCAGCGCAAACCATTGCCGCCCTGCTGTTTACCTGGTGCCTGATTGCGTTGAGCGGAATTGATCTCGACCACAAGTTGCTTCCGGATGACATCACGCTGCCGCTGCTCTGGCTGGGCCTGCTGGTGAATATTTTCATGCTGTTTGCAGGACTGATTCCTGCCTTGCTTGGCGCCATGGCAGGCTACCTGGTGCTATGGATCGTTTACCAGGTGTTTCGCCTGCTGACCGGCAAGGAAGGCATGGGGTATGGGGATTTCAAGCTGCTCGCGGCGCTGGGCGCGTGGAACGGAATTCAGATGCTGCCGCTGATGCTGGTAATGGCCTCGCTGATTGGCGCCCTGGTTGGCGGCTCCCGGATACTGTCCGGCCGGCAGCAACGCAGCCAGCCGATTCCGTTCGGGCCGTACCTGGCGCTGGCGGGATGGGTCGCGTTGCTATGGGGGCCGCGGATCACAGCGACCTATGTGACGTGGGCAGGCCGGTGATGAGGCGACCCATGACCGTGGCTCTGACCGGTGGCATTGGCAGCGGCAAGTCGACCGTTTCGGCATTATTCGCGGCGCTGGACGTCCCGGTTATCGACGCGGACCAGATCGCGCGGCGTGTCGCGGAACCGGGCGGTGCCGCCTACCCGGCGATGGTTGCCTTGCTGGGGGCGGATGCCGTTGGCGCGGACGGATGTATCAGGCGCGACCATGCGCGCAAGCTGGTATTCCGGGATGATGCACTGCGCCGCAGGCTTGAACAAATCGTTCATCCGATTGTGCGCGACGAGATTGGCAAGGCCATGGGACAAATTGACGATCCGTATTGCATCGTCAGCATCCCCTTGTTGCTGGAAACGGGCAGCGCCGGCGAGTTTGACCGGATATTGGTCGTGGATCTCCCTGAGGATGAACAGATCGCCAGAACCGCGCGGCGTGATGGCACAGGAGCCGAGGACGTCAGAAACATCATGCTTCGCCAGGCGGACCGCGCGACCCGCATAAAGGCAGCCCACGACATCGTCGACAATAGCGGCGAGCCCGGCGAACTGCACGCGCGCGTGCAACAGCTGCACGGGAAATATCTGCACCTCGCACGGCAATTGTCGGACAATGCCGGACCCGGCGCGCAGGATTCAGGGTGACAGGGCGTGAACCTTACGGATGGCGTGATTTGTTACGAACAGCCGCTCAATGAGCGCATGCGCACGTTTCTGCGCCTGGAACATGTGTTCGATATTGGCCAGCATTTACTTGGCGGAAACAGCCAGTGGGACAGCCGGCTGTGTCTGGAGGCCCTGCTGGGGGTCATTGACCTGCTGGGCCGGTCCGACGTTAAAACGGAATTGATAAAGGAATTGGAGCGGCACGCAAACAGTCTGTCCACGCTGCAAAACAATCCCGGCGTGGATCCGGCGCGGCTCAGCGCCGTGCTCGGCGAGATCAACGGTTACCTGACCGAATTGCGGGATGCTTCCTGTCAGCCGGGACAGGGATTGCGCCGCGATGAACTGGTGAGTTCCATACGGCAGCGAAGTGCGATTCCGGGCGGCACCTGCAATTTCGACCTGCCTGCGTATCATTACTGGCTGCACAAATCCGTCGTCGGGCGGCGCGCAGCACTGGAAGAATGGCATCGTGACCTCATGGTCGTGCGCCGCGCAATGAAACTGGCATTGCACATGGTCAGAAACAGCACAACGCCCACCATCGAGTGCGCACAGCGTGGGTTCTTCCAGAAACCCATTGAACCCAATGTCGCGTGCCAGATTGTGCGTGTGGTTTTGCCGGTGGAGTCGCCCTATTTCCCGGAGATCAGCGGCGGCAGGCATCGCTTCACGGTGCGCTTCATGGGGCAACAGGACTCCCGGGAACGCCCGCTGCAGACCGAGGATGACGTTGAATTCGAACTGCGCTGTTGCATCCTGTGACCGGCGAACCCAAATGTCCCACGTGTCAGGTGCGGGTCGAGATGAGCCCCGCTAATGCGTGGCGACCGTTCTGCAGCCAGCGTTGCCGCCTGATCGATTTGGGGGAGTGGCTGCGCGGGGTGCGGGGCATTCCGGAGCAAGGTGAATTGCCGGTGATACACTCGCCGGAGGACGAAACCCGCCACTAAGCGCTTGTCCCCTCTTTCAGTTACGAAACCGCTTCTTGCCCAAGCCCGGCGCGAAAGGCCGCCGCCGGGTCCGGCGCCGACCAGATTGCCGAAATCATCGCCACACCCCTGCCGCCCGCTTGGCGCGCCGCATCGAGATCCTGCGGCCCAAGTCCACCCAGCGCATAAATCGGAAGCTGGCGCGTTGACAGTGCCAGTTTCTGGAATCCCGGCCAGCCCAGCGGGGTACTCCAGGGATGCGTGCGGGTGCGGGCAACCGGGCCAAGCACGGCAAAGTCCGCGTCAATCCGCTCCGCCTGTCGCAGTTCCTCCGCGCCGTGACAGGATGCACCCACCAGCAGGGGTCGTAGCAACGGCCGATCCCGTGCCCCCATGAGCCGCGCCGCGCCCAGATGCACCCCATCAGCGCCGCAGGCCCGGGCCTCCGCGGGGTCCCCGTTGACCACCAGCCTGGCGCCGGATTCCCGGCACAGCGCCGAGAGTCGGCGCAATACCTCGGGCCGCTCCGTCGCAGCGAGCCGGTAACTGCGAAACTGCAATAATTTCACGCCGGCTGTCAGCAAGGTCCGCGTCATCTCAAAAAACTCCGGACCATAGGAACTCAGGTCAGGCGTAATCAAATACAACTCCGGCAACTGCAGCGCGCTGATTATGCGCAGATTGGCCTCAGGAAATTTGCGCTCATGCAGGGCCGACACGGGCACCCATTCGAACTGTTGTCCTTGCATGCCCCGGGGTTCGCCCAACCATTCGTCCACCACCCAGACATGCAACTGCACGCGCAGATCAGTGTATTCATGCGCCACACGCATCAAGGGACGTGCCGCCAGCACGCGCAGGTCAAGCTCCTCCAGCAACTCGCGCCGGAGCGCAACCTCGATGGTTTCGCCAGGCTCCTGCTTGCCGCCCGGAAACTCCCACATTCCGCCATGGCGCGCCCGATCAGGTCGCCGGGCAATCAGGACCTGCCGGCGGCGGACATCCGGAATCACACCCACTGCGATCTGCAACCGGCCTGAGTCTTCACTTTCCGGGGACATTGTGGAGAACGCCCAGGTCCGCACAGTAGTTCCGCATCAACCTGCTAGCTGCGGTAGTCCGCGTTGATACTTACGTAGTCCGTGGACAAATCGCAGGTCCACACGGTGGCACTGGCCGATCCCAGGCCCAGCACAATCCGCACAACAATCTCACTGCGTGCCATAACCTCCTGCCCGGCCTGTTCGGTGTAGGTAGCGCAACGGGCACCGCCGGACACGATACAGATATCGTCAAGAAAAATGTCCACCCGCTCCACATCCAGATCACGCACGCCTGCGCGGCCGGTTGCTGCCAGGATTCTGCCCCAATTCGGATCCGAGGCAAAAAAAGCCGTCTTGACCAAAGGTGACGTCGCCACGGCGTGACAGACAAGCAGACACTCCGCTTCGTCCCGACCCTGTTCGACCCTGACCGTGATGAATTTTGTGGCGCCTTCTCCATCACGCACAATCGACTGCGCCAACGTCGTGCAGATTGTACTCAACGCGTGCCTCAGGTCCATGGCTGCAGCGGCACCAGCATCATCAATGCGGGGATGGTCTGCTGCACCGGAGGCGAGCAGGACGCAGGCATCATTCGTGGACGTGTCGCCATCCACGGTTATACGATTGAAGGAATCGGATACACAGCTGCGTAACAGCGCGTCAAGTACCGGCGCTTCCACGCGCGCGTCAGTGCCGATAAACGCCAGCAGGGTGGCCATGCGTGGATGGATCATGCCGGCGCCCTTGGCGATGCCGGTTATATTCACGGGCCGGCCCGCGATTTCAATCGTCGCGGAGCAGCCTTTGGCAATTGTATCCGTGGTCATGATCGCCCGCGCGCATTCGGCCCAACCATCCGTTCGCAGCGATGTCAGCAGAGCGGGTAATGCAGTGGCAATTCCATCAACCGGTAGATGCTCACCGATGACCCCGGTGGAGAATGGCAACACCTCGGGTGGCGTGCAGCCCGCCAGCGCGGCCAGTCCGGCGCAGATGGCGCGCGCATCGCGCAGTCCGCGCGCACCGGTCCCGGCGTTGGCGTTACCCGCATTTATCAGGCAGTACCGGGGCCGGCCGCGGGCAAGATGCTCCCGCGCCACGGTTACCGGCGCGGCACAGAATGCGTTGGTGGTGAATACGGCGGACGCCGTCCCTCCGGGGACCATCTCAATGAGACACAGATCGGGGCGCGGCGTGCGATAAATGCCGGCACTGATAACGCCAAGCCTGATCCCGTTGATCGGGACCAGGTTCAAATCAGCGGACAAACCGACTGCCATGGCTGGCGCGCTGCAGCGTCAGCCCAGCCGGCCGTGGCACTGCTTGTACTTTTTTCCGGAGCCGCAGGGACACGGGTCATTGCGACCGACCTTGGGATCACGGCGGATGAATGGCACCGGGGTTCCACCCGGCGCGGCTGCCAGCGGCTGCGCGGGCGCCAGGGCGTTTGGCGCCTCCGGGTGACTGGTTTGCATCCGCTCCGGTGCCGGGCGCCGCTCCATGGCCGCCACATCCTGCTCGGCGCGCACCTGGACCTTGCCAAGAATGGCCACCAGGTCGTGTTTGATGTTTTCCAGCATCCCGCCGAACATCGCAAAAGCCTCGCGCTTGTATTCCTGCTTGGGGTTCTTCGCGGCATAACTGCGCAGGCCGATGCCCTGACGCAAGTGGTCCATGCCGACCAGATGCTCTTTCCAGTGCCGATCCAGCACATCCAGCATCAGATCCTTCTCCAGTCGTCGCATCAATTCCGCGGGTACGGTGCTCAAGCGTTGGTCAGTTGCCTGCTGCACTGATTCCAGCGCCCGCGCGCGCAGCGTCTCCTCCGGCAGATCGGGCTCCTGCTTCAGCCACATGGACACATCCGGCCGCACGCCAAACTGGTGTTCCAGGGCATCGCCGAGTCCCGGCAGATCCCACATTTCGTCAATCGAGCCCTCCGGCATAAAGCGCGAAAAGATCTCACTTACCAGCGCCGCACGCATGTCGGCGATATCCTGGGAGATGTCCGTGGCTTCCAGCAGATCATTGCGCCATTCGTAAATTACCTTGCGCTGGTCATTGGCCACATCGTCGTACTCGAGCAGATGCTTGCGGATGTCAAAATTGTGCGCCTCGACTTTCCGCTGCGCGTTTTCAATGGCACGCGTGACCATGTTTGATTCAATGGCCTCACCCTCCTGCATACCGAGGCGCTGCATCAGCGCCGCCACGCGTTCCGAGGCAAAGATACGCATCAAATTGTCTTCCAGAGACAGATAGAAACGGCTCGAACCCGGATCGCCCTGACGCCCGGACCGTCCGCGCAACTGATTGTCTATGCGCCGGGATTCGTGTCGCTCAGTGCCGATAATGCGCAGCCCGCCGCTGGCAATGCCCTGCTGGTGACGCTCCTGCCACGCAGCAAGGATTCGGGCGCGCACCTCTTCATCAGGGTTGTCCAGCTTTTTCAGTTCGGCTTCGAAATTGCCACCCAGCACGATGTCGGTGCCGCGTCCAGCCATGTTCGTGGCAATGGTAACTGTCGCGGGTCGCCCGGCCTGGGCGATGATTTCGGCCTCCTGCTCATGAAACTTTGCATTCAGCACCTGGTGTTTGAACTTCTCCTTGTCGAGCAGCGCCGACAGGTATTCTGATATCTCAATGGAGACAGTACCGACCAGCACCGGCTGTCTGCCCGCCACACAATCCTTGATGTCCTCGATGATAGCCTTGAATTTCTCCTTGGCGGTGAGAAAGATCACGTCCGCCTGGTCATTGCGAATCATGGTCTTGTGCGTGGGGATGACCGCGACCTCCAGCCCGTAAATCTGCTGGAATTCGAATGCCTCGGTGTCCGCGGTGCCGGTCATACCGGAGAGCTTCTTATAAAGGCGGAAATAGTTCTGGTAGGTAATGGTGGCCAGGGTCTGATTTTCGTTCTGGATGGACACGCCTTCCTTGGCCTCGATGGCCTGATGCAGTCCCTCCGACCAGCGCCGGCCCGGCATGGTACGACCGGTGAATTCATCGACAATGACCACCTCTCCGTCCTTGACGATGTAGTCCACGTCGCGGTGATACAGGGCATGCGCCCTGAGCGCGGCGTTCAGGTGGTGCAATACGGGGATATTCGCCGTGTCGTACAGGCTTTTGCCGGCGCTGAGGATGCCGGCCTGGACCAGCAACCGCTCGACCCTTTCATGCCCCTGCTCACTGAGATAGGCCTGGCGGGTCTTTTCGTCGATGGTGTAGTCGCCACCGGCCTCCTCGCTGGCCTGTTTGCGTAATTGCGGCACGAGCTTGTTTATGCTCAGGTACAAATCCGACCTGTCATCAACGGATCCGGAAATAATCAGTGGCGTGCGCGCCTCGTCAATCAGGATGGAATCCACCTCGTCAACGATGGCGTAATTGAGTTTTCTCTGCACCCGATCCTCACTGCGGAACACCATATTGTCGCGCAGATAGTCGAATCCGAATTCATTGTTGGTGCCATAGGTGATGTCCGCGGAGTACGCGGCGCGGCGCTGCTCCCGATTCAGACCGGACACGATGACGCCGGTGGAAAGGCCAAGGAAACGGTATACCGCCCCCATCCATTCTGCATCACGCCGCGCCAGGTAATCATTGACGGTAACGATATGCACGCCGTCGCCACTCAGGGCATTCAGATAGGCGGCCAGCGTGGCCACCAGGGTCTTGCCCTCCCCGGTACGCATTTCAGCAATGTTACCCTCATGCAAAACCATGCCGCCGATCAATTGCGCATCGAAATGCCGCATATTGACGCGTCTCCGGCCCGCCTCGCGCACCAGTGCAAATGCCTTGGGCAACAAGGCCTCCAGCGTCGCGCCATTTTGCAACTGTTGCCGGAGTTGAGCCGTCTGCGCAGGAAATTCAGCTTCGGCAATAACCGACACCTCTGCTTCAAACGCATTGACCTCTGCAACTGTTTTGCGCAGTCGCTTGAGTACGCGCTCATTTCTGCTGCCGAATATGCGGGTAAGAAAATTACGAAACATGATGACTCTGCCAGGCCTGCGCACCGTACCCGGCGCGCAGGGCGAGTTTAGGGGGAATCAAAGGGAGTGAATTCTAATCGAAACCCAGGACGCAATGCAGAATACACGCTACAAATTCATCTTGCCGCGCGGATTCAGGTACTCTCCGTTGCGTACCACTTCGAAGTGCACGTGGGTGCCGGTGGTGCGACCGGATGCCCCCATCAGCGCGATAATCTCGCCTTTCTTTACCTTGTCGCCGACGCCGACCAGGTTTTTACTGTTATGGCCATAGCGTGTGACGTAACCGCTGCCATGACTTATTTCCACCAGGTTCCCGTAACCCAGCCGGGGACCCGACCAGATGACGATGCCGGCTGCTACAGCCGTAATCGAAGACCCTGTCGGGCCGGCAAAATCCACGCCGGAATGGAACTCACGTTTGCCGGTCAGCGGGTCAGTGCGGAATCCAAAGGCCGACGACATCCAGAAATCCGCCACCGGAGTGCCCTTGGGATGCGTCTGCTCTTTCAGTGAGCGAGCCATCATGATGGATTCCAACGCCGAGAGCTTGTCCGACTTGTCCTGCAGGTCGCGTTCCAGATCGGCCAGAGTTGAGAGAAAATCCCCGGCGCCCAGCGACTGCTGCGCAACCGTGGGCGCCGGACCACCCATTCCGGGCGGATTGTCCACACCAAACTCCATGTCCAGATCCGCCATTGCCGCCAGACGCGAACCGAGGGCATCCAGACGCAGCACATGACCCTGAAGAATGCTCACCCGCCCGGCCATTGCATCCAGTGACTTTTCCGCCTCAATTCGCGTCCGTCCGACAATCTCAATTTGAGCTTCCAGTTCCTTCTTCCAGACCGAACCGGCGGCGTCGCGCAAACTGTTCCTGATATCCTGGGTGTGAACCAGCGCATAGTGGAGCCCGCCGTAAAAAGCGGCCCCCAATCCGGCGGTCACGCTAATCATCAGCAGTACACCGACCACCGGACCCAGTGAAACACTCAGGCTCTTTCGCCGGCTGCCCGGCAGGAATATGATTCTCATAGCCGCTCCACCCTATAATTATTATGGCCACATCCCGCAGCCACTCTCCCAAAACAGTGCAGAGTCTCCTGTCGCACAGCGATGGAACCCTGGCACGCCTCGTCGCTCAGGCCGGTGAACTCTCCCGCATCAACCAGCTATTGGCCACTCTTCTCCCCGCCCCGCTGTCGCCGCATGTCCGCGCCTGTGCAATTCATGCAGATACACTGGTTTTGCAGACCGATTCCCCGGTCTGGTCCACACGCCTGCGCCTTGAACAACAATCCCTGCTGGCCAAAATTCGCGCCTTGGACGGTCTTGCCTGCATTAACAGCTTGCGCGTAACTGTTGCCGTGCCGGCGACTTCGCCGGTGCAGGAAAAGCCAATACCGCGCCTTTCCTCCACAGCTGCGGCAACCCTGGCGCAGTGTGCTGAATCCCAGACTGACTCCGCCCTGCGTACCACTCTGATCCGCCTTTCCCGGCGGGTCTGAGCCAAAGCCGCGATCTGCGCCGCGTTCTCCGATCAGGTGGACGGAATCGGTTGCATAAAGGAAATCGGTACGTTCACTTCATTATCGAAACTTACCAGTTCCCAGGCATCTTTTTGCTGCAGCAACAGCGCCAACAGCCGGTTATTCAATTCATGACCGGACTTGTAACCCCTGAATGATCCAATCAGGCTGTGCCCGAGCAGGTACAGGTCGCCAATGACATCCAGGATCTTGTGCTTGACGCACTCATCCTGGTAGCGAAGTCCGTCCTCATTGAGCACACGATAATCATCCACCACGACCGCATTGTCCAGGCTGCCGCCCAGGATCAGATTACGCTGGCGTAACAGTTCAACATCGCGCATGAAACCAAAGGTCCTTGCGCGACTGACTTCCTTGACGAAGGACGTGGTGGAAAAATTGATTTCAGCGTGGCAGTTCTGGCTGTTGAACATCGGGTGGTCGAATTGAATGGTGAATCCGACCCGGAAACCGTCAAAGGGCTCAAACATGGCCCACTTGTCGTCGTCTTCCACACGCACGGTCCGGGTGATCCGTAAAAATCGCTTCGGGAAGTTTTGTTCCTCGATGCCGGCGGACTGGATAAGGAATACGAACGGCCCGGCGCTTCCGTCCATTATCGGAACTTCATCCGCCGACAAATCAATGCAGGCGTTGTCCACGCCGAATCCGGCCAGGGCCGAAAGCAGGTGTTCAACGGTGGAAATACGTACATCACCCTTTACCAGGGTGGTGGACAGCTTGGTGTCGCCGACATTCTCCGGACAGGCCGGGATGGAAACCGGGGGATTGAGGTCGGTGCGTCTGAAGACAATGCCGGTTCCGGCAGCGGCGGGCCGCAACGTCAGGTAAACCTTCTTTCCGGTATGCAGACCGACCCCGGTGGCCCGGATGACATTCTTCAGAGTGCGCTGTTTTATCATTAGTATTGTCTCAAGCGACAGTCCTGGAACCCCGAGTTGCGCCAAAGCCGGTTTTTACGGGCAAATCCCGCCAGTGTCAAGCAGCCAAATCCCCTCCTTTGACTCTCTTATTCAATAGAATCAAGTAGTTAGTCCGCTTGGCGCCGCAAAAACGCCGGTATATCCAGATAATCCTGATCATCCGGCGCACGTTCGCGAGTTGCCGCGGGAGACATCTGCACTGCGCTTCTGCGAATGATCGCCGGCTTGTCCAGCGCCGAGTAATCCACGTCTCCACCCACGGTCCGCACCAGTTTGACGCGCGCAACCTCGGCATTGGCACTGCCGGCATGACCCAACCCTGTGGCAACGATCGTCACCCGCATTTCGCCGCTCATTTCCGGGTCAATGACCGTCCCAACCACAACCGTGGCATTGTCCGACGCAAACTGCTTTACCGTGTTGCCCACCTCGTCAAATTCGCCGATGGTCAGATCGAGACCGGCGGTGATATTGACCAGTATCCCTTTGGCACCGGAAAGATTGACGTCCTCAAGGAGTGGGCTGGAGATCGCAGCCTGCGCAGCCATCTTGGCGCGATCCTCACCTTGCGCCTTGCCCGTCCCCATCATGGCCATGCCCATTTCGGACATCACTGTGCGCACGTCCGCGAAATCGACATTGATCAATCCACGACACGTGATTAATTGCGCGATACCCTGAACCGCCCCCAGCAACACGTCGTTCGCTGCCGCAAATGCGCTCAGCAAGCTGACTTCGCGACCCAGCACTGTTAGCAACTTCTCGTTCGGGATCGTGATCAGGGAGTCCACGTACTGGCTCAACTCCGCCATCCCATCGGTGGCCACCTGCATACGCTTGCGCCCCTCAAAACCAAACGGCTTGGTCACCACGGCCACAGTAAGTATTCCCATCTCCTTCGCCACCTGGGCCACGATGGGTGCGGCCCCGGTGCCGGTGCCCCCGCCCATGCCCGCGGTGATAAACACCATGTCCGAGCCTTCCAGCACGTCCATGATCCGATCCCGATCCTCCAGCGCGGCCTGACGGCCTACCGCCGGGTCGGCTCCCGCCCCAAGCCCCTTGGTAACATTGCTGCCGAGTTGCAGCAGGGTTTTTGAGCTGGAAGCCTTTAACGCCTGTGCGTCAGTGTTGGCGCAAACAAAATCGACGCCTTCAATACTGGCCTTGAGCATATGCTCAAGCGCGTTGCCGCCACCCCCACCGACTCCGATTACCTTGATAATTGCCGTCTGATTTGCAGCATCCACGAGTTCAAACATGCCGATTCCTCCTCTATGCAGATTTTTTGTTTGCTACCTAGAAATTCCCCTGAAACCAGTTTTTCATCCGTTCCCAAACCCCCGCCAGCCCGCCATCCACCCTGGTCGTGGGCACACCACCTGCCGATTGCCGGCGGCCAAACAGCAGCAATCCCACTCCGGTCGAGTAGATAGGATTGCGCACCACGTCGGCGAGCCCGCTGACGTGTTGTGGCATCCCGACCCGAACCGGCATGTGAAAAATCTCCTCCGCCAATTCCACCGCGCCTTCCATCTTTGCACTGCCGCCGGTCAGAACGATGCCCGCGACAATCAGGTCTTCGAATCCGCTGCGACGCAGTTCGGCCTGGATCAACGAGAACAGTTCCTCGTAGCGCGGCTGCACAACCTCAGCCAGCGTTTGCCGCGCCAGTCGCCGCGGCGGTCGATCACCGACGCTGGGCACCTCTATGGTTTCATCCGGATTGGCGAGCTGCGTCAGTGCGCATGCGTAGCGCACCTTTATGTCCTCGGCATGCTGTGTTGGCGTGCGCAACGCGACGGCGATGTCATTCGTCACCTGGTCGCCGGCAATCGGGATCACGGCGGTGTGATGAATGGCCCCGTCCGTGAACACCGCGATGTCGGTGGTGCCGCCACCGACATCCACCAGGCAGACACCGAGGTCTTTTTCATCGTCGGTCAGCACCGCGTGGCTGGATGCCAGCTGCTCGAGAATGATGTCGTCCACTTCCAGACCGCACCGGCGCACGCACTTGACGATGTTCTGCGCGGCACTGACCGCGCCCGTGACAATGTGCACCTTTGCCTCAAGGCGTACGCCCGACATGCCAATCGGTTCCTTGACGCCTTCCTGGTTGTCGATGACGAACTCCTGCGGCAGGATGTGCAGGATCTTCTGGTCGGCGGGAATCGCGACGGCGCGCGCCGCATCAATGACGCGATCAATGTCGCCCGCCGAGACTTCACTGTCGCGGATGGCGACGATGCCGTGGGAATTCAGCGCGCGAATGTGACTGCCGGCAATGCCCGCATACACGGAATGGATTTCACAGCCCGCCATCAATTCCGCTTCTTCCACGGCGCGCTGAATGGACTGCACCGTGGATTCGATGTTTACCACCACCCCCTTCTTCAGGCCACGCGACCGGCTTGACCCAAGACCAATAATCTCGATCTGCCCATCCGGTCCGATTTCCCCGACGATGGCCACTACCTTGGACGTACCGATATCCAGGCCGACGATGAGATTTTTGTCAGTTCGTTTGACCATGGTTCTCCATCTCCGTCGCTGTCGCCGCCGTTGTGTTCCATTGCACCGCGAAACCGTTTGTGTAGCGCATGTCAACCACGCGCAGGGCATCCATGCGGCCGGCCAATTCGCGCCGCGCAGCCGCGGCAAAGCCCTGGACGCGCGCAACAAACTGCGTCCGGCCCAGGATCACGTCCGGACCGGTGGCCAGATCGAGACTCCACGCGCGGCGCTCACTGAGCGTGAGCGCCGCAAGCTGAAGCCCCTGTCCGGCAAACACCTGTTCAACATATCGAAATCGCTCGAGCATCAGATGTTCCGTCCCGGCCGGGCCGGTCAGAATCGGCAATCCGGATGGAAACGTTGCCGGGTCGGGCCTGAATACCCTTCCCTCCGCATTCAACAAGCCAGCATCGCCCCAGCGCGCAACAGCCTGTTGTTCCTGCACCTGCAGATTGAGCGACTGCGGCCACACCCTGCGCACGGTGACTTCACGCACCCACGGTTCACGCAGGACCGCACGCCGGACCGCCTCCACATTGACGTTGAAAAAACCGCCGCGAACCACATCCTCCGCGACGGACTGGAGTGCGGCCGGCGAGAGATGCCGGAACTCGCCGTTGATCTCCACCTGCCGGATGGGGAAAGTCATGGGATGCATGAGCCGCAGAATTCCGAAACCGGCGGCCACGATCAGCGCCAGTGCGGCCAGCACGCCGGCCGAGGCGCGAAGGGAAAATGCAACCTGCGATGCCACGCGCTCTGCGGCCCGGGTGGGAAGCTCATGGACAGGAAAAGGTGCGCTCATGAATGCGCAACCTCATGCGGCGCGCCGGCCCGCGCTGCCGGCAGGCTCGTATCCAGAATACGCAGCACCAGTTCCTCAAAGCTGATCCCGGCATGGCGCGCAGCCATTGGCACCAGGCTGTGGCTGGTCATGCCGGGAACCGTATTGACCTCCAGCAGCCAAGGACTGCCGCGCTCGTCCAGCATCAGATCAACGCGCCCCCAGCCGGATGCGCCGACCAGTTGAAACGCGCGCAATGCGAGTTGACCCAATTCCTGTTCGACAGCGGCAGGCAAGCCACACGGGCACAGATAGCGGGTGGCCTCGGACAGGTACTTGGCCTCGTAATCGTAAAACTCATTGGGCGTTTCCAGCCTGATGATGGGCAACACCTGATCACCCAGAATGGCGAC
>MGYT01000019.1:109712-134802 GCA_001801865.1 Gammaproteobacteria bacterium RIFCSPLOWO2_02_FULL_61_13 | reverse complement strand
CATGACCCGGCTGGCCCCGCAACTGGATCCCTCATGCACGGGCTTCACCATGACCGGCAGGCCGAGTTCCGGGACAATGCGCGCAAGATCCGCGTGACTGTTGACTTCCAGTGAGGCCGGCGTCGGCAGCCCATGGCTGTTCCAGATCCACTTGCTGCGCACCTTGTCCATCGCCAGTGCGGACCCGAGCACGCCGCTGCCGGTAAACGGCATTGCCAATGTGGCCAGAGCGCCCTGCACCGTTCCGTCCTCACCGCCGCGGCCATGCAGCGCGATAAATGCCCGGTCGAATCCGGAACGGGAAAGCTCGCGAAGGAACCCGGCGCCCGCGTCAACTGTTTGGGCATCAAGGCCGACGCGCCGCAGCGCCGCGCATACCGCATTGCCGGTTTCCAGCGACACAGCCCGCTCAGCCGATGTACCGCCCATGAGTACCGCCACGCGCCCGTAACGGCGCGGGTCAACTGCAGGCAGTGTTCCCTTCTCAACCACGTTCGCGGTTGCCGCGCCCATTACGGTTTCTCTCCGACAATGCGCACTTCCGCATCCAGCTCCACATTGAATTCCGACCGCACCCGCTCCCGCGCCAGCATGATCAAGTCTTCCAGGTCGCGGGCACTGGCACTGCCTTCATTAATAATGAAGTTGGCATGCTTTTCAGAAATCCGGGCCGCGCCGCAGCGCGCCCCCTTGAGCCCGCACCGCTCGATCAAACGGCCGGCGTAATCACCGGGCGGATTGCGGAAGACCGAACCGCAACTGAATTCCCCCGTGGGCTGAGTCTCGGCCCGGCGCGCCAGCAACTCGCGAATGCGCCGGCCGGCCTGTCCCGCCGGCACCGGCTGCAACGACAGACGCGCACGAATGAACCACTCATTCGCCGGCAACGCCACGTGCCGGTAGGACACATTCAGTTCCTTGCGCCGACGCACCCGCAACTTGCCGCTGCGATCCAGGGTTTCGGCGGATTCCACCCAATCCCAGATCTCGCCGCCGTTAGCACCGGCGTTCATGGCCAGCGCCCCACCCATGGTGCCCGGAATTCCGGCCAGGAATTCCACGCCGCCGAGCGCGTGTTCCGCGGTAAATCGCGCCACCTTGGCGCAGGTCGCACCGGCGCCGGCAGTCACCTGATTCGGGGCCTCAAACTGCAGTTCATTCAGCACACCTGCCAGTTTGATCACGGTCCCGCGAAATCCGCCGTCGCGCACCAGCAGATTGCTGCCCAGGCCAAGCCAGAGCAGCGGCGTTGCCTCCCCTTGCTGCTTGAGAAAATTACACAGATCATCCAGGTCCGACGGGATGTACAAGCGGTCGGCCGCGCCACCAACACGCCAGGAAGAATGCCGCGCCATGGGCTCGTCAAGCAGCAGGCGGCCGCACAGTTCTTTTGCTGCGTTGGTCCTGCTGCCGCTCATGGGCGTTGCCCCCGGCCTTGCGTTTCGGACCATTGCTGTCTGCACGCTGGTTTCCCCTCAGTTCCCATGACCACGCAGCAACTCATGCCCCAACGTGCCGATGTCGCCGGCACCCAACACCAGCAAAATGTCGCCGTTTTCTACCACCGCGGGCAGCGCAGCAGCCACATCACCGCGCTGTTGCAGGAAGATCGGCGCAATCTGCCCACGCTGCTGCAGTGCCTTGCACAACGCACCGCTGTCGGCACCGGCAATGCGCTGCTCGCCGGCCGGGTATACCTCCAGGATCAGCACCGCATCAAACTTCGCCAGCTCGCGGCAAAATTCGTCAAACAGGTCGCGGGTACGGCTGTAACGGTGCGGTTGAAAGATGGCGACCACCCGGCGCCCCGGCCATCCGGCACGGATGGCGTTCAGCGTCGCGGCGATCTCCGTGGGGTGATGACCGTAATCATCCACGACCGTTACCTGCTTCCCGTCCAGAGTCAGCGTGCCCAGCACCTCGCAGCGGCGGCGTATCCCCTGGAATTGCCGCAATGCGTCGGCGATCTTTTCCCGCGCCACGCCGAGTTCGGTGGCCACGGCAATGGCCGCCAGGGCGTTCCGCACGTTGTGCCGGCCCGGAAGGTTAAGTGTTACCCGCAACCACTCGCGCTCTCCACCATGGGCGACGCTGAAGCGCATCTGCAACCCGGACGCTTCCAGCCCATGGGCGGCAAAGTCGGCCTCAGCGTCCAGCGCATACGTCACGAGCGGTTTTGAGATCTTCGGTAAAATTTCACTCACCCCTGGATCATCCACGCACACCACCGCCAGGCCATAGAAGGGAAGGTGGTGCAGGAATTCAAGAAATACCGCCTGCAGCCCGTGGATGTCGCCGCCATAGGCCTCGAGATGATCCGCATCAATGTTGGTGACCACGGAAATGACCGGCTGCAGATGCAGAAAGGAGGCATCGCTCTCATCCGCTTCGGCAACCAGGTACCGCCCCGTGCCCAGGCGCGCATGACTGTCGGTGCTGATCAACCGCCCGCCCACTACGTAGGTGGGATCCATCCCGCCTTCCGCCAGCAGGCTCGCAATCAGACTGGTGGTGGTGGTCTTGCCGTGCGTGCCGGCTACGGCGATGCCATGGCGGAAGCGCATCAACTCGGCCAGCATTTCCGCGCGCGGAATGATGGGAATGCGCTTCCTGCGCGCCGCCAGCACCTCGCTGTTGTCGCCGGCTATGGCACCGGATATCACCAGCACATCGCTGCCATTTACCTGTCCGGCCTTGTGGCCGATGTCGACGCGAACCCCCAACTCGCGCAGATGCCGGGTCGTGGCGCTGTCCTTCATGTCGGAACCGGAAACGTCATAGCCGAGGTTATGCATCACCTCTGCAATACCGCTCATGCCCGCCCCGCCGATGCCGACGAAGTGCACATGCCGCACCCGGCCCATTGGATGTCCCCCCGGCTCAGTCACGCAGGGCCTCCATGCATATGTGTCCCACATCCCGGACCGCGTCAGGCCGAGACAGTCGGCGCGCAGCCATTGCCATGGCCATGAGTCGCTCGCGATCCGCATGCAATTCTCGAATCAGTCCGGCCAGCCGTTCCGGATTCAGATCCGCCTCCGGCAGCAGCACGGCAGCGCCCTGGCCGGCAAGATGACGGGCATTGGCGGTCTGGTGATTGTCAGCGGCGTGGGGATAGGGCACCAGGACTGAGGCAATCCCCACCGCGCACAGTTCGGCGATGGTCAGCGCACCGGCGCGGCACAGGACCAGGTCCGCGTGCGCGTAGGCACCGGCCATGTCGTCGATGAACGGCACGACGCGCACATTCTGCCGGTGTACGCAGTGCTCATAGGCAGACTCAGTGGCGGCCTGGTGCGCCGGACCACACTGATGCAAAATCTGAACCGCGGTGCCGGCAGCCAGGAAGTCCAGGGCTGCGGGCAAAGCTGAATTTAATGTGCGCGCGCCCTGGCTCCCGCCAAGCACGAGGATGTGCAGGATATCGGCACGCCTCCCGCCGATGCGCTGGTCGGGTGCAGGCAGGCCGGCAATTTCGGCGCGCACCGGGTTGCCGACGGATCGAACTTTTGGTTGCGCGGGAAAGGTGGCGGGAAAGCCCTGCATGACCACACGCGCCAACGGGTACAGGACACGGTTCGTCAGCCCGGCCAGCGCATTCTGTTCGTGAATGAGCAGCGGAATACGCAGCAACCATGCCGCGACACCGCCGGCGCCGCTGGCAAATCCGCCCATGCCGAGCACCGCGCCCGGCCGAACCTGCAACAACCAGCGCATGGCCTGTACCAGCGACACCAGGATGCGCACGGGGGCAAGCAACCAGCCAAACCATCCGCTGCCGCGCAGCGCTGCGGAGTCCACGGTCAGCAGGCGAAACTGATGTTGCGGGACAACGCGGGATTCCAGACCGAGTCGGCTGCCGAGCCAGACCACGGGTACGCCTTGCGCGCGCAGATAATCCGCGACCGCCAGCGCGGGGAATACATGCCCGCCGGTGCCACCTGCCATGATGATAAGCGGCCTATGCCACATAACTCGTCCCGACTTCCGGCAGGCTCCTGTGCCTGGCTCCGCGATTCTCCAACTCCACGCGGATCAGCAACGCAATGGCCAGACAGCAAATCACCATGCTGTTGCTGCCATAACTCATCAGCGGCAGCGTCAACCCCTTGGTGGGCAGCACACCCATGTTGACACCCATGTTCACGAAAGCCTGCAACCCGAAGATCAGGCCAATACCATAGGCGAGGTAGGCCGCGTACAGGCGTCCGCCCTGCTCGGCCACATTGGCGATGAGGAATGCACGCCAAATGACAAAGGAGTACAAAAGAATAACCAGCGCGCTCCCCGCCAGTCCGAATTCCTCCGCCAGCACGGCGAACACAAAGTCAGTGTGTGCCTCGGGCAGGTAGAACAGCTTCTGCACGCTGGTACCCAGGCCGACACCGAGCCATTCGCCGCGGCCAAAGGCAATCAGGGCCTGGGTCAGTTGAAACCCGCTGTTGAAGGGGTCCTGCCAGGGATCCAGGAAGCTGGTGAGGCGCTGCATACGATAGGGGGAATGCAGCGCGAGACTGCCGAGTACCGCGGCGGCGGCGAACATCCACGCAAAAAACCGCGTCAATGGCACACCGCCCATGAACAACATGCCCAGCATCGTGGCAAACATCACCACGGCGCCACCGTAATCCGGCTCCAACAACAACAACCCTGCCAATACCGTTACTACCAGGATCGGCGCGATGAAGCCGCCGAAGCTGTTGCGCACCCGGTCTCCCTGCCGCACCAGGTAGCCTGCCAGATACGCTATTACACACAACTTGGCGGGCTCGGAGCTCTGCAGGTTGACCGGCCCCAGATCGATCCAGCGCATGCTGCCGTTCACCTCCCGGCCGATCCCCGGGATTAGCACCAATAACAGCAGGATTGCGGCCAGTGCCAGCAGCGGCACACTGAGCCTTTCCCAGACTTTCAGCGGGGTTCGCAACACGCCATAGCCCAGCAGCAGCCCGATGGCCACGGCTGTTGACTGGCGCCAGAAGTAATACAGCGGGTCGCCGTGAATTCGATCCGCTATGGCCACCGAAGAGGATGCCACCATGATCAACCCCAGTGTCACCAGCGCGAAAAATGCCGCGGTCAACAGGGGATCCAGGGGAAATGAACGCAAGCCTTTGCGCGCGACGATGGCTGCCATGCCGCCGCGGAATCGAATCATGGCAGCCGCCCTGGCCGCGCCAGTTCGCGCACCGCGGCGACAAACGCATCGCCGCGCGCCATGTAGTTGCTGAACATGTCAAAACTGGCGCAGGCCGGGGACAACAGCACCACGTCGCCCGCCTGTGCCGCACCCTTGCACGCGAGCACTGCCTCCTGCATGTCCCCGGCGTACTGGAATGGTGTGCGCGCGCCCACGGCCTGCGCGATCCTGGGCCCGTCCCTGCCGATGAGCACCAGGGCCTTAACCTGTGCGGCGATCACATCGGCCAGCGGCGCGAAATCAGCACCCTTGCCGTCGCCCCCGGCGATCAGGATCACGTTCCTGCCCGTGGCAATTCCGCGAATCGCTGCACAGGACGCGCCGACGTTGGTGCCCTTCGAATCATTGAACCAATCCACGTCTTCGATGCGGGCGACCCAGCGGCAACGATGCGGCAATCCCGCAAAACTGCGCAACGCTCGGCACATACCTTCTTTGGGCAGACCAATGGCAGTACCCAGGGCCAGCGCAGCCAGGGCATTGGCATGATTATGTTCGCCGCGGATACCCAACTCGCGCGTTGCCAGTAATGCCTCTTCGCCGCGGTACAACCAGCTTTCCCCGCCTTTGTCATGCATACCAAACTGTCCGCGCAGCGGCTTCCCCAGCGTGAACTCGAGGCATTGCCGTTGGGGACGGGCCATCGCGCGCACCATCGGATCATCCAGGTTGATGATCATGGTGCCGCCGCCGTGATAGACGCGTTCCTTGGCCACTGCGTAATCGGACAGTTCGTGATGCCGGTCAAGGTGATCCTCGCTCACATTCAGAACCGCCGCGGCTGCGGCATTCAGGGAACTGGTGGTCTGCAACTGGAAACTGGAGAGTTCGAGCACGAAGAAATCCGGCTCCCGGGCAGCCAGCAGATCCAGGGCCGGACTGCCGATGTTGCCGCCGAGGGCGCTGCGACGCCCGGATTGCTCCAGCATGTGGTGCACCAGCGTGGCCACCGTGCTTTTGCCGTTGGAACCGGTGACTGCCACCACCGGGCGCGCGCACTGGCGGGCAAACAATTCAATGTCGCCGACAATTTCGATGCCGGCGTCGCGCGCGGCCCGGATTGGTGCTTCGTCCAGTGACACACCGGGACTCACCACCAGGCGTCCTGCCGCAGGCAGGAAGTCCGCCTGAAAATTCCCCAGGTGCAACGGCACACCGGGAAATTCTGCGCGTACCTCCGCCAGGCACGGCGGCTGCAGCCTGCTGTCCACCCCCGCCAGCGACTCCCCCAGTTGCGCCAGGTAACGCATGCATGAAAGACCCGTCAGTCCGAGACCGACAATGACGCTGTCATAATGCATCGCGCCTGCGGCACCGGCCCGGGGTGTGTCAAATGTCGCGGCGGCCATCATCGGATCTTGAGACTCGCCAATCCCACCAGCACCAGCATGAAGGTAATGATCCAGAACCTGACGATGACACGCGGTTCGGGCCAACCCTTCAATTCAAAATGGTGATGCAGGGGGGCCATGTGAAAGATTCTTTTTCCGGTCAGCTTGAACGACGCCACTTGCAGGATTACCGACACGGTTTCCATGACGAAAACACCGCCCATAATCAGCAGCACCAATTCCTGGCGCACCAGCACGGCCACGACACCCAGGGCCGCGCCCAGTGCCAGCGCCCCGATGTCGCCCATGAACACCTGCGCCGGGTAGGTGTTGAACCAGAGGAATCCCAGGCCGGACCCGACAATGGCGCCCAGGAAAATGCATACCTCGCCGACGCCGGCGATGTACGGCACCCCCAGATATTCGGCAAAGCGCACGTTGCCGGCCACGTAAGCGAATATCGCCAGCGCCCCGGCCACCATGACCGTGGGCAGGATGGCGAGCCCATCCAGACCGTCGGTGAGGTTGACGCCGTTGCTGGATCCGACGATGACAAAGTAGGTCAACACGACAAACAGCACGCCCAGTTCCACATTCAGATTCTTCACAAACGGAATGATGAGCTGGGTTTCCGCGGGGATGGTCGCGTGTTGATACAGGTACAGCGCCGTCGCCAGACCGATGAGCGACTGCCAGAAGTACTTCCAGCCGGCCGCAAGTCCGCGCGCGTCCTTGCGCACGACCTTGCGGTAGTCATCCACCCAGCCGATGACACCGAATGCCAACGTGACCAGGAGACTGATCCAGAGGTAGATGCTGCCGAGATTCCCCCAACACAGGGTACTGAACGTGACCGCGATCAGGATCAGCAGCCCGCCCATGGTCGGTGTGCCGGCCTTGACCAGATGGCTCTGTGGCCCGTCGTTGCGCACGGTTTGCCCAATCTGGTAGCGGCTGAGATAAGCGATCAGAGTCGGCCCGACCACGAGCGCTATCACCAGCGCAGTGAGCGCCCCGAGAATGGTTCGCAGCGTGATGTACTGAAACAGGTTGAACCCGCTGTGGTACTCGAGCAAATATTCAGTGAGCCAGAGCAACATGATTCAGGCCTCGGCGCCGATGGCGGCCACAACCCGTTCCATGGACATGGCCCGCGATCCCTTCACCAGCACGGTGACATCGGCTGCCAGCGCCGGTGACAACTCCGCGACCAGGTCTTCGCTGCTGACAAAGTGGCCGGCACCGGCGCCGAATGCCTGGACCGCAAACCGGCTCAACGCACCCAGGGCAAACAACCGCTCAACACCGGCCTCACGCGCTGACGCGCCGGCACGCGCGTGCAGTTCCGGTCCCGTAGGTCCCAGCTCACCCATGTCCCCCAGCACCAGCCACCGGCGCCCGGGAAATGTCTCCAGCACACCCAATGCCGCGCCCAGTGAGGCCGGGTTGGCGTTGTAGGTGTCATCCAGCACGCGCGCCGCGTGGCGCCCGGCCTTCAACTGCAGTCGACCCTTTACCGCCTGCATTGACTCCAGCCCGGCGGTGATCCGCTCCAGAGGAATATTCAGCGCCATGGCGCAGGCGGTGGCGGCCAGCGCATTGGCCACGTTATGCCGGCCGAATAACTGCAGCCGGACACTTCGTTCCTGTTCCCGATGTGTCAGCACAAAATTCGTTCCATTACCGCCGACCTCCAGCTGCGTGGCGGTCACATCTGCACCGGGCTGCAGGCCAAAACTCAATTGGCGCCGGCCCGCACAGACCGACCGCCAGAATCCCGCGTAGGCATCGTCGGCATTGATCACGGCTGTGCCTCCCGCGCCCAGTCCCGCATAGATCTCGGCCTTGGCGCGCGCCACCCCTTCAACACTGCCGAAACCCTCAAGGTGTGCGGGCGCGCACTGCGTGATGACCGCCACCTGGGGTCGCACCATGCCGGTAAGCGCGGCGATCTCACCGGCATGGTTTGCGCCCATTTCTATGACGCCGAAGCGATGCTCGTTGCCAAGCCCAAACAGCGTCAGTGGCACGCCAATGTCATTGTTGAGATTGCCCGGCGTGACCAGCGTTGCTGCCAGCGGGGAGAATATTGCGGCGAGCATTTCCTTCACCGTGGTTTTCCCGTTGCTGCCAGTGACCGCGACTATTGGAACCTGAAATCGCTGCCGCCACGCGCCTGCGAGCAGTCCCAGCGCCTGCCGTGTATCCGGCACTGCCAGCAGCGGCAGGCCGGCACCCGCAACCTCCCGCTCCACCACGGCGCCGGATGCACCGCGTCCGATTGCTTCCGCGATGAAGCGATGGCCGTCAAATTGGTCGCCGCGCAACGCAAAAAACAGCGCCCCTGAGCGCAGTGTGCGACTGTCGGTGCTGCAACCGGAGAATCCGCCGTCTTGCCCGTGCAGCGTGGCATTCATGCTCTGTGCTGCCGCGGACAATTGCATGGCGATCATGCGTCACGCTCGAGCAGGGTTCGCACCAACTGGCGATCGCTGAACGGCAGGCGCCGGCCGGCTGTTTCCTGCCAGGTTTCATGCCCCTTGCCAGCCACAAGCACCACGTCCTCCGGGCCGGCCGCGCGGACCGCCAGCGTAATCGCCGCAGTCCGATCCGGTTCCACGATGGCGCGGTCAGGGTCGCGCATGCCGGCGAGGATCGCGGTAATTATCGCGTCCGGGTTTTCGCTGCGCGGGTTGTCGCTGGTTATCACCGTGCGATCGGCACAGGCCTCCGCCACCGCGCCCATTTGCGGACGCTTGCCGGGATCGCGGTCGCCGCCGCAACCGAAGACACAAATCAGCCGGCCGCGGCATTGGCCGCGCAGCGCCTGCAGCGCCTTTTCCACGGCATCCGGCGTATGCGCGTAATCCACGATCACCGTCGGACGGCCCGGCGCCCGGAACGCCTCCATGCGGCCCGGCACGGCGCGCGCGTGGGCAAGCAATTCAAGCGCACGCGCAAATGGCACGGACAGGGTGTGCAGCGTCGCGCAGGCGGCCAGCACATTGGCAGCGTTGAAGCTGCCGGTCAGCGCACATCGGAGCGGGCCTCCTCCCCACGGCCCGAGCACGTCGATATGCAACTGTCCGGGCGCGCTGTCGCGGACCACACCCAGCAACACATCGTCCGGCGCGGACTTTGGCAATCCGGTGTTTGCCAGCTGATAGCCGACAACCGGAATGCGTGCAGAACAGGCGCGCATCAGATCGCGGCCAAATTCATCATCCAGGTTCACCACTGCGTGTTGCAGTTCGGGCAAATCAAACAGCCGTTGCTTGGCCGCAGCATAAGCGGCCATGTCTCCGTGGAAATCCAGGTGATCGCGCGTAAGATTGGTGAAGACGGCGGTGGTGAAATGCACGCCCGCAATACGGCCCAAATCCAGCGCGTGCGAGGACACCTCCATGGCGATTACCTGCACGCCTTCAGCAAGTTGCGCGGCCATTTGCGACTGCAGCGAAACCGGATCCGGTGTCGTCAGTTCGGTGACGCCCAGCCTGCCCACCGGGCCGCTGCCCAGCGTGCCGATGATGCCGGCGTGCCCGCCGGTGAACTCCTGCATCGCCGACGCTATGTAGTGCGACGTGGAAGTCTTGCCATTGGTGCCGGTCACGCCAACCACCTGCAGTTGTTGCGACGGTTCGCCGAAGAAGCGCGCTGCAATCACTCCCGCCACGGAACCCAGCCTTGGGATCGGGATGACCGGGATTCCAGCCAGGTCCGGCACGGGTGTAACCGCAGCGGCATCAGCCAGGACCACGCGTGCACCGGCGCGTACCGCCGCGACAACGTGATTCCAGCCATGATCTTTCTGGCCCGGCGACGCCAGGAATGCGTCACCCGGGCGCAATGTGCGGCTGTCCATGCTGAGCCCGGTGACGCGCACGTTGCATCCGGGTGTGACCGTTGCCAGATTCCGCAACAGCTCCGGGAGTGCTGTTCCGGTTTCGTTATCCACTGTCTTCATTGCCAGCATCATTCACAGCACCGGCGCACTGGCACCGGCAAGGATTGCCCGGTTCTCGAGCGCCGGCATGTCATCAGGCGGAATATCGAGGATACGCACTGCGCCGCGCATTACGTCAGCAAACACGGGAGCCGCCACCAGCCCGCCGTAGTGAACGCCCTCATTCGGCTCATCCACGACCACGACCGCGACCAGCCGCGGATTGCTTGCAGGTATCAGTCCTGCAAAAAGCGACAGGTAGCGGCTTTCCGCGTAACGACCGGCTTCAATCTTGTGCACGGTGCCGGTCTTCCCGGCGACGCGGTACCCGGGAACAGCCGCACGCAGGCCGGTGCCCTCGGCCGTGATCACCGTCTCCAGCATCCCCAGAACCGTGGCGGCAATGCCGGGATCAATGACCGCGACACCCGCCACCGGCGCGTCCACCCTGGCCAGCGACACCGGGCGCAACACACCGCCCGAGCCAAACACGGAATAGGCATGCGCGAGCTGCAGCGTGGTCGACGAGAGGCCGTAGCCGAAGGCAATGGTTGCCAGCTCCAATTCCGACCAGTTCCGGTAACTCTGCAACTGGCCGGACGCTTCGCCCGGGAATCCACTGCCGGTGGTCTGGCCAAAGCCCAGCGCCCGGTACAATTCGAATATCGGCTGCGGCCCCACAGCCAACGCAATCTTGCTGGCGCCGACGTTGCTTGACTTGCGGATCACACCGGTGACATCGAGCAGCCCGTAGTCATGGAGGTCGCGAATGGTGTGATTGCTGATGCGCAGCGTGCCTGGTCTCGCGTCCACGGTCGTGTCGGGTCTGAACAATCCGGAGGCAAGCGCCGCTGCAATCGAGAATGGCTTCATGGTGGAACCCGGCTCAAACACATCGGTGGCGGCACGATTGCGGAAGCGATCACTGCGCAGCTTTTCACGATTATTGGGGTTAAACGCCGGCTCGGACACCATGGCCATGACCTCGCCGGTATGGATGTCCAGCATCACCAGCGAACCTCCGCGCGCGCCATGCTCCATGACTGCACGTTTCAGCTCGCGATACGCGAGGTATTGCACGCGCCGATCAATGCTCAAGGCGAGTTGCCGGCCCGGGCTGGCGGGTGTGATGCTTTCGATATCCTGCACGACCCTTCCCAGCGAGTCCTTAAGTACGCGCTTGCTGCCGGGCACGCCACGCAGCCATTCCTCGTAGGCCAGTTCCACGCCCTCCTGACCAGTGTCATCGACATTGGTGAAGCCGACCAGGTGGGCGGTAATCTCGCCGGCCGGGTAATAGCGGCGGTATTCGCGCTGCAGGTACACGCCGGGGAACTTGAGGGCGGCCACCTGCGCCGCTTGTGCGGGCGCAATCTGCCGGCGCAGGTAGACAAACTCGCGCCCGCCCCGGTCACGCATCAGCGTACGCAGCTCATCTGGATCCAGCCCGAGGATGCGCGCCAGCCGATCCGGATTCTGTTCGGTGGTGCGCGTCTCACGCGGATTCACCCAGACGGAATCCACCGGCGTGCTGATGGCCAGTGGCTCACCATTTCGATCCGTAATCACGCCGCGGTGCGCCGGCACCGAAACCACACGCAGTGCCCGTGCATCGCCGTGGCCCTGCAGGAATCCGGTTCGCAGCACCTGCAGATCCACGGCGCGCGCCAACAGCAATGCCCCGGCAACGCCAAACAGCGACAACACCAACCAGCGGCGCGCCGGATGGGATGCGGGAACCGACTTCTGCACGATCATCGCACCAGCACCACCGCCGAACCCTCCGGCTCGAGCATATGCAGGCGTGCGCGCGCGACCTCCTCGACCCGGGCATCCGTCGCCCACGTGCTCTGCTCCAGTTGCAGGCGCCCCCATTCCTCGTTCAGGCGATCACGCTCGCGCTCAAGCGCCTGGACTTCGACAAAAATCTTTCGCGCCTGGTGCTGATGCAGCACCACCTGAAGTGCAGAGAGGAAAATCGCCACTACCAGCGCCACTGTCAGCTGCCAGATCGTCATGCCGCCACCTTTTCCGCCACGCGCAACACCGCGCTCCTGGCACGCGGGTTACGCGCGATCTCGGCCGCCGTGGGGTGTTGTGCCGGACCGATGAGGCGCAACTCCGGCTTCAGTTCCACGGCCAGTACCGGCATATCCGATGGATGATGGTCGCCGCGCGCCTGCGCGCGCAGATAGCGTTTGACGATGCGATCTTCCAGGGAATGGAAACTGATCACGGCCAGCCGCCCTCCCGGGCGCAGTGCGGCCAACGCCTGCGGCAGTGCCGCTGCGAGATTCTCCAATTCGTGATTCACGTGAATGCGGATGGCCTGGAACGTGCGCGTGGCCGGATGCCGATCCCGTTCCCGGAACGGGATCGCGGCCGCGACAATGTCGCGCAACTGATGGGTTCGTGTAATCGGAGCGGTCGCGCGAGCGTCAATGATGGCGCGCGCCACGCGGCGCGCATAGCGCTCCTCGCCGAGCTGCTTCAGAACGTCTGTGATCTCCCGCACCGGCGCATCACGCAGCCAATCCGCTGCGGTGCGTCCCCGGGACGTGTCAAACCTCATATCCAGCGGACCGTCATGCTGAAAGCTGAATCCGCGCGCGCCCTGATCAAATTGCGGCGACGCTGCGCCCAGATCAAACAGCACGCCCGCGACCTGTCCGTGACAACCATGCTCGCGGCAATGCGCCCCGAGGTCGGCGTAGGACGCATGCCGAACCAGGACCCGCGCGTCAGTGGAGAAGCGTTGCCGCAGAAACGCAATGGACTCGGGGTCCAGGTCAAAAATATGCAGCCGCCCCTGTGGGCCAAGCCGATCCAGAATGATCCCACTATGCCCCCCACGGCCCGCCGTGCAGTCCAGGTAGATACCGTCCGGCTGCACATTCAGAGCCTGCAAAACTTCGTCCGGAAGTACCGGTTCGTGTCCGGACACCAACGCCTGTGTCAATTGCGGGCAAGAGTGGCCATGGGCCGATGCTAGAGCGACAGCGATTTAAGAGTTACGGAAGGCTCGCCATCGGCCTGGCCCACCTGCTCAAGCCATTGGTCGCGCTGCGCTTCCCAAGTGGACTGATCCCAGACCTCGAACTTGTTCCCCTGCCCGAGCACCACCGCTTGACGGCGCAGCATTGCGTAGTCGCGCAATTCGGTCGGGATCAGGATGCGTCCCTGTGCGTCCAACTCGCAGTCGGTGGCATAGCCGCGCATCATCTGTTTCGTGCGCCGGCTTTGCCGATCAAAATCGGACAGGGCAGCAAGCTTGGTCTCAATCAGTTCCCACTCGGATAACGGGTATAACCACAGGGCTCGATCCAATGGATTCAGGGTCTGCACCAGGCGGTCGCCCGCCACCACGGACAACCGCTCGCGAAAGCGGCTGGGGACCGCCATGCGGCCCTTGCTATCGATGCTGACGGTGCTGAATCCACGAAACACGGCAAAGCCCCTGTTTTATGAAGAAAAACCACTTCTTCCCACAATTCCCCACCTTTGGAACTATAGGTAGTGCGCAGGAATGGTGTCAAGAAAATATTGCAAAATTCGGGCGGAATTCTGCCTTAATTAACAGGGACTTATGCGAACTATGTTGCAGAAAGGATACGTCCAGAATCGTACCGCAAAATTAAATCATGCTGGTTCAGTCCATTGAGGTGGGTACTTAATGTAATACCTCACGTTGATTCCACGGGCAGCCGGTATTTCCGGCGCGTGCACGAATTACCTTAAGAAGAGGGGAGTCGGCCTGTAAGCCGGGTTCTGTCGAGGACAATCATTCATCTGGGATGCGCGTCGCCACGCACCTCTAGCAGCCTACCCGGGAACAGCGCGGGCCGCGCCATTGTTCCCCTATTTGGCCTTGCTCCGAGTGGGGTTTGCCCTGCCACGGCTGTTGCCAGCCGCGCGGTGCGCTCTTACCGCACCATTTCACCCTTACCCCTCGCGGGGCGGTATATTTTCTGTGGCACTTTCCGTCGGCTCGCGCCGCCCAGGCGTTACCTGGCACTCTGCCCTGTGGAGCCCGGACTTTCCTCCCCGATATCGGAGCGATTATCCGGCCGACTCCCCGGAATCCAGTAGAAAGTAAAAAGTTAAAAGTAACAAGGGAAAAGCTACAAGCTACAAGAAAAGACCGTGCATCATTTATCGAGTTCCTTGAGCTTCAACGCCAGTTCATACAGTTCATTGCGATGGCGGCCGGTAAACTCGGCGGCCACTGCTGCGGCATCCTTCACCGAGAGCCGCTTGAGCAGTGCGCCGAGCAGGCGCTGCAACCCGGCATCATCGAGGCCGGGCGTGACCGCGGCCCCTTCGACGACAATTACAAATTCACCACGCTGTTGTTCGGCATCGGTGCGAACCCAATCCAGCAATCTGCCCAGGGAATCGCGCCGCGCCGTCTCGAAGCGCTTGGTCATCTCTCGCGCAATCGTCGCACGCCGCTCCGATCCGAATACCGTAACGAGGTCCTGCAACGCGCCCTCGATGCGGTGCGGAGTCTCAAAAAATACCAGTGTGCGCGCCTCCCGCTCCAGCTGTTGCAACAGCGCAAGACGCGCCGCGGTTTTCTCCGGCAGGTAGCCCTCGAAGGCGAACCGGTTCACCGGCAGGCCGCAGATGGACAGTGCCGCGGTAATGGCGGAAGGCCCGGGGATGGAGATCACCTCAATACCATGCGCATGGGCCTGACTCACCAGCCGATAACCCGGATCGTTGAGCAACGGCGTACCGGCATCGGAGACAAGGGCAACATCGTCACCACGCAACAGCCGTGCGATCAGGGCATCGACCACGGTGCGTTCGTTGTGATCATGGCAAGCCACCAGCTCGGTGGAAATGCCGAGGTGATGCAGCAACCGGCCACTATGCCGTGTATCTTCGGCGGCAATGACGTTTGCCTGCGCCAGCACCCGGCCGGCGCGCGGGCTGATATCGTCCAGATTGCCAATCGGAGTCGCGACTACATACAGTTTCCCGTGTTCAGTTGACACCTGAAACTCCGCTTGGCTACGCTGCAGGGATGGGCGAGAACCACACGTCGCGCAGTCGCACCGCCCGCATACCGCGCGCAGCCTCGCTGCTGGTATTTGCGACCCTGCTTGCCGCCTGCGGTCCCGGCACACGTCCGGCAGCAGTCAGCGACGCCGAGGCCACTGCCCGTGCCCACATGGCGGCCGGGCAATTCGTCCAGGCAGCGCAGGAGTATCTGCGCCTGGCAGAATTGTATCCGAAGTCCGCAACCAGCCACCAACTGGGGGCCGCGGAGGCATATCTGGCTGCACAGCAGGTGGCCGATGCGCAGACTGTATTACGGTCCACGCTACCGGTGCGCAAAAAGTCCCTGTATGCAGCGCGCAAGCAGTTGCTGCTCGCCGAGATCGCGCTGTTGGAACAGCACGCGGATGTGGCATTGGAATTGTCCGCGCAAATGCCCGACCCCATCCCCACGCAGTTGCGTTTACGCCGCCACGCGCTGCGAGCGAAGGCCCTTGATCAGACCGGCGCTGCCACTGCGGCGGCGGCGGAACGGGTTGCGTTGCTCGGTGCCGGTCCCGAACCCGGCTTGCAGGCCGAGACCATCCGTGCATTGTGGTCAGGATTGTCAGGGCTGGAAGCAGATGCGCTGCAAAAGCTGATGAGTTCCGGCAACGCGGAACTGGCCGGCTGGGCAGAGCTCGCACAACTGGCGGGCCAGTTGCGGGACCGTCGCGATGAACTGGAAGCTGCCGTTAACGAGTGGGTGGCTGCGCACCCGGGACATGTGGCGATCCCCGGTATCACCGGCGAAATCCTGACGGCATCCCGCCTTATCGCCGGCACTCGCGATCATGTGGCGCTGTTGTTGCCCCTGAGCGGACAATTTGCCCGCGTGGCTGCCGCCATCCGCGATGGATTTCTCATGCGCATGTATCTGCGCGGCGGATCCCATCCGCGCGTCACGGTCATGGATACCAATGCCGGGAATGTCGTCGATCGGTATGCGGAGGCGGTTCTGGCCGGCGCGCAATTCATTGTCGGTCCGCTGGAAAAGGAGGCCGTGGCGAAACTTGCGGGAATTTCCCTGCAGGTGCCCACGTTGGCGTTGAATCAAACTCCGGCGGTGCCCGACGCCGCGGCAGCACCGGAATATACCGATCCGATGTTGTTCAGATTCAGCCTGTCGCCCGAAGACGAGGCTGTCGATGCCGCGCGGCGGGCATACACGGACGGACATCGTCGGGCACTGATTGTGCAACCCGGCAACGAGTTGGGCGAACGTCTGGCAGCAGCCTTCGCCGGCGAGTGGCTGGGACTGGGTGGCACTGTGCTCGAACGGGTGGTCTACAGCCAGGATGGCGCCGACTACGCCGGCATCACGCGGGAGCTTTTCAATCTGGACAGCAGCCAGCTGCGCGGTGCGGTATTGCGCCAGGATCTCGGCGTGCCGATTCACTCCGGCGCCCGCAAGCGACGCGACGCGGACATGATTTTCATGCCTGTCAGCCCGGCAAACGCGCGCCAGATCATGCCGCATTTTCGCTATTTTGGCGCCGATACCGTGCCCGTGTACGCCACCGCTGCCGTGTTTTCCGGCACACCCAATCCGCGCCTGGACCAGGACATCGACGGCGTCCGGTTCCCGGATATCCCCTGGGTCACCTCCCGCGGCGCCGATACATCCGCCTTTCAACAGCTCCTGGATCACGAGTTTTCAGCATCCGCCACCAGCCTGCGCCGTCTGTATGCCTTCGGTGCCGACGCCTATGAGGTCATGGCGCAGATGAGTGTGTTTACCCGCAAGCCCGGGCTGACCCTTGCTGGAGAGACGGGCGCGATTTATCTGGATCGAGATGGTCAGTTTCATCGGCGCTTGAGTTGGGCGGTGTTCAGCGGCGGCGTTCCCGCTTCCCTGGATGCCGCCCGTGCGCCTTGACCGCGGTGGATAGCCGCATGCTCGTCGGCCGCGAGGCCGAGCACGCCGCCTGCGAGTTTCTGCAAACGCAGGGTTTAAAACTGCTGGAGCAGAACTTTCGTGTGCGTGGCGGTGAAATCGATCTGATCATGTCCGACGGGGCGGTCGTGGTATTTGTCGAGGTGCGGGCACGGCTGCATGGCAGCTTCATGCATCCGGCCGAGTCGATCAACGCACGCAAGCGGCAGCGCCTGATCAATGCCGGAACCCGTTACCTGCAACGCACCGGCGGCCTGCACACGACACGAGCACGTTTTGACGTGATCTGTATTCTCGGCGCGGGCGCCGAGCGCAAATTGGAATGGATCAAGGGTGCGTTTGGGGCATAATGCCATCGCAATGATCGATGTCAGCAAGCCTTCCGATCCGCTTTTGCGCGTAACCGCCCTGTTCGAAGAGAGCCTGCGCGTCAAAACGCTGGCAGCCGCGCAGTTGCCTCCGATGATTGTCAGGGCCGCCACACTCATGGCGGAAAGCCTGCTGAATGAACGCAAGATCCTGGCCTGCGGCAATGGCGGATCTGCGGCTGATGCGCAGCATTTTTCCGCGGAGATGTTGAACCGGTTTGAGGTCGAACGACCGGGACTGCCCGCTATCGCGCTGACCACCGACTCCTCAACACTGACGTCAATTGCCAACGACTACCAGTTTGTTGAAATCTTTTCCAAGCAGGTGCGCGCACTCGGCCAACCCGGGGACGTGTTGCTGGCCATCAGCACCAGCGGTAACTCGCAAAATGTCGTGCATGCCATTACTGCAGCACACGATCGCGACCTGCGCGTCGTCGCCCTGACCGGGCGGGCGGGTGGAAAAATTGCGGAACTGATCCGGGATACGGACGTCGAAATACGGGTACCGAGTGGATCCACGGCCCGCATCCAGGAAGTGCACATTATGATTCTCCACGCGCTGTGTGACCTTATTGACCATCGACTGTTGGGAGTGGAGGCGTAGCAATATGAGAACTTATCTTGAGACAACAATGGGCGCGGTGCTGCTTGCTGCACTGGTACTGTTGCAGGGATGCGTCGCTGTGGCCGCCGGTGGCGCCGTTGCCGGTGCGTCCGCCGCCGTGGATCGGCGCACCACCGGCACGCTGGTGGAGGATGAGTCCATCGAACTGAAGGCGGTGCGCGCCATCATGGCCGACAAGGACCTGAATTCGCAGTCGCATTTGAATGTCACCAGCTACAACACGGTTGTGTTGCTTACTGGAGAAACCCCCACGGACGAATTACGCCAGCGCGCCGAGCAGATCGCGCGCGGCGTTGACAAGGTCACCACGGTGCATAATGAAATTACCGTAGCTGCACCCAGTTCCATGATGACCCGCAGCAGTGACACCGTGATCACCTCAAAAGTGAAGACCAAGCTGCTCGCCGACAAGAACATCGAAGGCGTCAATATCAAGGTGGTGACGGAGAATGGTGTCGTTTACCTGATGGGTCTCGCCAGTCGTGCAGAGGCGGAACGCGCCACCGAGGTCGCACGTCAGACCGGAGGAGTGCAAAAGGTCGTGAAGGTGTTTCAGTACACGGATTGAGGGATTCAGTTACAAGTCACAAGTTATAAGTCACAAGGAAAGTCAAAACACGATCCCGTGATCAGACTGCTTTGCTTGTGACTTATAACTTGTGACTTGTAACTTTACTTAACCACCCTCAACGCCGGCCGCCTGTCCCCGCCTTCCGGCGCCGGGGAGTCCGTATCCGGGTTCTCAGGCGGAAATGCCATGCCCTTGCCGTTTTCCCGCGCGTAGATTGCCAGCACGGCTCGAACCGGGGCGCGCACGGCGCAGGATCGCCCCCCGAAACGGGCCTTGAAACTGATTGCGTCATCGGCAATCAGGAGTTCCGCGACCGCCGTTGGGGATATGTTCAAAACGATCCTGCCTTCCCGCACATGCTTCTGCGGCAGCACCGCCTCCGCATCCGTGGCATCCACCAGGATCTGCGGAGTCATGTCGTTGTCGAGCACCCACTGGTACAGCGCCCGCAACAGATATGGACGATTAGAGGTCATGCCTGTCATTGCGACATCACGCCGACGGCGATTAATCCGTCACACCACATTCATCTGCTTCTCCTGCTCCGACAGGCTGACCCGGAAGGCAGGCCGGGTGAACTGGCGCAGGGCGTATTTATGCATGCCCTTGGCTGAAGGTGGCAATTTGATGCGGTAATAATCCAGCCGCCAGAGCAGGGGTACCATGCAGCAATCCACCAGCGAATACTCGTCGGACATGAAAAAAGGATGCTGATTGAATGCCGGCGCAATGGCGGTCAAATGGTCGCGCAGCGTCTTTCTGGCGGAATTGGCCTGGGCATCGGTCCCGCCGGTAACGACATCCACCAGCGCATACAAATCCTTCACCAGGCGATACCGCAGCTGCCGGTTGTTGGCCCGCGCCACCGGGTCCACCGGCATCAGCGGCGGATGAGGAAACCGCTCATCCAGATATTCCATGATGATCTGCGCATCGTAGAGGGACAAGTCCCGATCCAGCAGCGTCAACACGCCGCCATAGGGATTCGCCTCGGCCAGGTCCTCGGGCCGGTCATCGGGACCAACAAAATGAATATCGCAATTGATATCCTTTTCCGCCAGCACAATGCGCACGCTATGCCCGAGGGGTCCGTCGATATCGGTGTAGAAAATCATAGGTTCAGGTGCGGAGCACTTGCGGGCACCGGGGTGAGGCCGGCGCGGGGGCACCGCCGGGAGCAGGCCGCCGCGCGGTCAATGGACGTCCTTCCAGAACTCCCGCTTGAGCAGATATACGATCCCCAGCAACACCAGCAGGTAAGCCATCACCCAGCCACCGATGGCCTGCCGCTTCAACTTGATGGGTTCGCCCAGATACACGAGGAAATTCACCAGATCCTGCACGGCGCGGCGATAGCCCTCCTGGTCCAGGAGCCCGGGCGATTCCAATTCCAGATGGGTAATGGTCGGCGTCGCTCCGGAGCCAGCCTCCTCGCTGTACAGCGGGCGTTGCCACCCCTGCAGTTCCCACAACACATGCGGCATGGCCACATCCTTGAACGCCAGATTGTTCACGCCAGTGGGGCGCGCGGGGTCCCGGTAGAAGGTCATGAAATAGGTATACAGCCACGAGGCGCCACGTGCCCGCGCGGTAACAGACAAATCCGGCGGCGCAACTCCAAACCATTGTGCCGCCTCCTGCGGATTCATGGCGACGGCCATGGTTTCCCCGGTTTTGTCGGTGCCGAACATCAGGTTGGCCTTCAGCACATCGTCGGGAATACCCAGGTCCCGGCCCATGCGGTTGTAACGCATGAATGACGCGGAGTGACAGCTCAGGCAGTAATTCACGAACAACCTTGCGCCACGTTGCAGCGACTGTTGATTGGAAAGATCCGCCTCGTAATGCAGCATCTGTTCTCCGGCCTTGGCCCAGGCGGGCGCATGGATCAGCAGGGCCAGCAACATGACGATGGCGCGCTTCATGACCAGCGCACCCGTTCCGGGGGAATAGCATCGACGTCCTGTCGGTAGAATTTAAACGTCTCGATTAACGCGGCAAGTAGCAGAAGTGCAATGACAAAGTACGTAGACGGACTGTCCAACTTATCCATAAGCGGGGTCTTGTCCAGCTCATTTGCCGGCAACCCCTTGATCCAGCTGTATGTGAAGCCGACAGTCAAAGCCCAAACCAGGCCTCTAAGACAAAGCTTGTAGTACCTGACGAATCCGCGGCTGTCATCAGGAGTCGTTATTGACAATAGAAAGAAGAAATAGAGGAAATAGACGATTGCGCAAAATCTCGACAACCATGTGAATTCCGGCGTGACCGGCTGAACACCCATCACGCCGAGAATCAGAAACGACAACGTGAACAGCGCCAATGCCACGCGATAACGCCAGCCCCGGTAGCGGATGGACTTGACCGGGCTCCGATCCAGCCAGGGCAACAGAAAAAACATGAAGGTCGCGGAGCCCATCGCAATTACACCGCCGAGCTGGTTTGGTATCGCCCGGAGAATGGCGTAGTAGGGCGTGAAGTACCACACCGGGGCTATGTGTTCCGGCGTCTTCAGCGGATCCGCGGGAACGAAGTTCGCGTGTTCAAGGAAATAGCCGCCCATCTCCGGCGAGAAGAACACGACCGCGCAGAAAATAATGAGAAAGACCACGGCACCGACCAGGTCCTTGACGGTGTAATAGGGATGGAACGCGATGCCGTCCAGGGGCACGCCGTTGGCGTCCTTGTGCTTCTTGATCTCGACGCCGTCGGGGTTGTTGGATCCCACCTCATGCAGCGCCAGCAGATGCGCGCCCACCAGACCACATAGCAGCAGCGGCAATGCAATCACATGAAAGGAGAAGAAGCGGTTCAGGGTGACGTCGGAAACCACAAAATCGCCGCGGATCAGCAGCGCCAGGTCGTCGCCGATCCAGGGCAGCGCGCCAAACAGCGAGATGATCACCTGCGCGCCCCAGTAGGACATCTGTCCCCACGGCAGCAGATAGCCGAAGAACGCCTCGCCCATCAGGGTCAGGTAAATGAACATGCCGATCACCCACAGCAGTTCGCGCGGCTGCTTGTAGGACCCGTACAGCAAGGCGCGGTACATGTGCAGGTAGACCACGACAAAAAATGCCGAGCCGCCGGTGGAATGCATGTAGCGTATCCACCAGCCCCACTCCACGTCGCGCATGATGTATTCAACCGAGGCAAACGCCAGATCCGCCCCCGGCTTGTAATTCATCGTCAGCCAGATGCCGGTGACAATCTGGATTACCAGCACCAGCATTGCCAGGGATCCGAAGTAATACCAGAAATTGAAATTTTTCGGGGCGTAATACCTGGCCAGGTGATCATTCCACAACTGCATCAACGGGAACCGGGCATCCACCCAGTCACGGAATCCCGTCAAGGTGCGCACCACGGAGTTCACGCCACACCCCCGGAATCATCCCCACCGACCAGGACGCGGGAGTCACTCAAATACTGATGGCGCGGCACCAGCAGGTTGCGTGGCGCGGGTACGTCCTTGAACACGCGGCCGGCCAGGTCGAAACGGCTGCCATGGCAGGGACAGAAAAATCCCCCTTTCCATTCCGAACCCAGACCGCGGGCCTGGGCATCCGCCCGCGGAACATAGGTGGGGGAACATCCGAGGTGCGTGCAAAGCCCGACCATGACCAGATATTCAGGCTTGATGGAGCGATGTTCATTGCGGGCATATTCAGGCTGTTGGGCCTCTTCCGAGCCCGGATCGCGAACCTCGGCGTGAAGTTCCGGCAGGCTTTTCAGTTGCTCCTCGTCCCGGTGCAGGACCCAGACCGGCTTGCCCTGCCACTTGAAAACCTGCAATTCACCGGGCTTGATGGCGCCGATTTCGATTTCCACCGGCGCACCGATGGCCCGCGCCCGGGCACTGGGTGTCAGTGTGGAGATAAAGGGGACGGCCGTTGCCACCGCGCCGGCTCCGCCGACGACGGTCGCTGCAGTGGTCAGAAAACGGCGCCGGCCCAGGTCGATTCCTTGTTCGTTCATTATTTGCGTTCCGCGCAGTGGCACGATTGCATGGATTTGTTGCGCCGAGCGGCATTATATCATGAGAAAAACCGTGCCTCGTCACGGTACGGCGTGGATTGGCGCCCGCGCGGGTCGGCCCCGGGATCCGGCGAGCTGCAGTCAGGAATTGGTACACTGGTCGGGGAGTCAAGGGTGGAATTATCGATGTGGAACTGTAATTCAAGCGGCTGTGTTCCGGCGCCCGGAGACCCCGGGCCGTGACCCCTCAACGTGCGCTCAGGGCCATGGGGTTCCTGTTGCAATGGTCCGCGGTGGGACTTGCACTGGCGCTGGTGCTGATCTGGTTTTTTCCGCAATTGGGTGGCTTGCCCCTGAACCCGCCCGTGGCGCACCCGCAAGGGCAATCCCCACAGGCGCCGGCTTCCTATCACGATGCCGTAGTAGCGGTCGCCCCGGCCGTGGTCAATGTCTATGCCGTTCGCGTCCAGCAGCCGGTGCAACACCCGTTGTTCCAGGACCCTCTGTTCAAACGCTTTTTCGGCGACGCGCCGGAATCGGGAACCGTGGATCGTGTATTCGGCTCCGGCGTCATCCTCGACGCCTCGGGCCTGGTGGTGACCAACACCCATGTAATAAACGGCGCGGATGAGATTCGGGTCACGCTCAATGACGGGCGCCAGATTGCCGCGACCACCATCGGCATTGACCCGGAAACCGAGCTGGCCCTGCTGCAATTAAGCGAAATGCACGGACTCCCGGTGGCACCCACAGGTGACTCTGACCACGTGCACGTAGGCGATGTCGTGCTGGCCATCGGCAATCCCTACGATTTTGGCCAGACGGTGACCCAGGGCATCGTCAGCGCCACCGGTCGCACCAGTCTCGGCATCACTGCATTTGAAGACTTCATCCAGACTGACGCGGATATCAACCCGGGTAATTCCGGTGGCGCGCTGATCAACGCCTATGGCGAGCTGGTGGGCATCAACACTGCAAACTATTCCGAGTCCGGTTCCGGCGGGTCGCAGGGAATCGGGTTCGCCATCCCCATCAATCTAACCATGGGCATCATGCGTGAACTGTTGCTGCATGGGACCGTGCAGCGGGGCTGGCTGGGCATCGAGGCACAGACCCTGCCGCCCAATGTCATGGAGACGGCCGGTCTGACCCATGGCGGCGTACTGGTGGCGTGGGTTCTGCGCGACGGTCCCGCCGCCGCCGCGGGCCTGCAGCCAGGCGACATCCTGACGCAGATCAATGGCCAGGCGCTGAACGGGCCGCGGCATGCGATTCAGGTGATCGCGGGCTTTCGCCCCGGCACCGAGATCAACCTGCGTGTGGTACGCGGTTGGGAGGAAATGACGGTGAAGGCCAGTGTCGGTCAGCGACCCCGGCCCAGCGGCGCGCCGAAATGAGCGCAGGATTCAGGCGGCGATTTTATTCAGCACCTGCGCGAGCGCGGCAAGGAAGGCCGCATTTTCGGCAGCGGTACCCACAGTAACCCGCAGACAATCCTGCAACAGCGGGTGCGCGCCATCAAGGTTTTTGATCAGAATGCCCTGCGTCAGCAACCCGGCGTGCACGACCCGCGCCGAATGGTTGCGGACCCGGAACAGGATGAAGTTCGCGGCGCTTGGCCACTGCTGGATATGCGCGAACTGACCCAGCCCCTGGCGTAACAGTTCGCGGTCCTGCCTGATGCGCGCCGCCTGGTCGTGCAGCTGCTCGCGGTGCTGCAGGAAAAATACGGCGCCGGCCTGCGCCAGGGTGCCGACATTATAGGGCATGCGCACCTTTTCCAGTTCCGTAATCCATTCCCGGCGCCCCACCAGAAATCCGACCCGTAGTCCCGCCAGCCCGAGCTTGGACAGCGTGCGCATGACCAGCAGATTTTCGCGGGCATCGAGCAGCGCCAGGGAGTCCGCGCCCGAAAATGCATGGTAAGCCTCGTCTATGACCATCAACCCGGGCGTGGAACCGGCGATGCGCGCCAGCGTTTCTTCGGCGCACAGATTGCCAGTGGGATTATTCGGCTGTGCCACAAAGACCAGTGCCGGCCGGCTCTCCGCCACAACTTGCAGCGTCCGCTCCAGCGGGATGGAAAAATCATCCTGCAACGGCACACCGATGTAATCCATTCCGCACA
>MGYT01000019.1:101669-109697 GCA_001801865.1 Gammaproteobacteria bacterium RIFCSPLOWO2_02_FULL_61_13 | reverse complement strand
CATGACGAATGAAGGTTCAAACGCCATTGCCCGCGCCTGCGGGCGGGCCAGGGCCAGCACCAGTGATTGAATAATCTCGTCTGAACCGTTGCCGAGCAGGATCTCGTATTGGGCCCCGATGCCGAAGCTCGCGCGCAGTTGCTCCTTGAGTTCCCGCGCGCCGGGATCGGGATAACGGTTGACGGGTTGCCGTGCCAGGTATTCAGCCCATAGCCCGCGCAACTCCTCCGGAAGCACATGGGGATTCTCCATGGCATCGAGCTTGATCAGCCCGGTGGCATCCGGCACAGGGTATGCGGCAGCGGCGAGTATTTCGGGGCGGATCAGATCCCGTGGCTGGGGAGAGTGGGGCATGACTGCGGAAAGTCCAGGCGCGGGCGGAAAAAGGGCGGCGTCAATTACCGTTACCATTGCGCCGGTACTCGGCGGCACGGGCATGGGCCGTCAGTCCCTCGGCCCGGGCCAGCACCGAGGCCACCCGGCCCAGCAGCGCGCCTGTCTCCGGCGAGCACTGCACCAGCGAGCTCCGCTTCTGAAAGTCGTAAACCCCCAGCGGCGACGAGAAGCGGGCGGTCCTGCCCGTGGGCAACACGTGATTTGGCCCGGCACAATAGTCCCCGAGCACCTCCGCCCCATGGCAACCAAGGAATACGGCGCCGGCATGGCGTATCAGTCCGAGCAATTCCTCGGGCGCGGAAACCGCCAGTTCCAGATGCTCCGGCGCAATCCGGTTCACGATCCGTACGGCGTCGGTTCGGTCCGCGACCAGCACAATCGCGCCGTTCCGGCTCAGTGCAGTGCGGATGATCTCCTTGCGTTCCAGTTCCGGCAACAGGTGCTCCATCTCCGCCCGCACCCGGGCCGCATATTCCGCATCAGTGCAAATCAGTATCGCCCGGGCATCTTCATCGTGCTCAGCCTGGGCAAACAGATCCATTGCCACCCAGGCCGGATCTGCACTGCCGTCACAAATGATCACGACCTCGGACGGGCCGGCGATCATGTCAATCCCGACGACACCGAAGACCAGGCGCTTGGCTGCCGCCACATAGCGATTGCCCGGACCCACGATTTTGTCCACGGCGGGGATGGTGGCGGTACCGTACGCCAGCGCGGCAATGGCCTGGGCGCCACCCACGGTAAATACACGATCCACACCGGCAATGTGCGCTGCAGCCAGTACCACCGGATTCAATTCACCCTGCGGCGCAGGCACGGTCATGATGATCTCGCCCACGCCGGCCACGCGCGCAGGTATGGCGTTCATCAAAACCGAGGACGGATAGGAGGCGCGGCCGCCGGGCACGTAGATACCGGCGCGATCCAGCGCAGTCACCTGCTGTCCAAGCCGGACACCGAGGGAATCCACATAGGACCAGGAGCCGGCCTTCTGGCGCAGGTGAAAATCCCGGATGCGGGTGGCGGCCTGCTCCAGTGCCCCCCGCAACTCCGGCGCCAGTTGCCTGGCCGCCTGCGCCAGTTGCGCTGCCGGAACTTCCAAATCCTTTGCCGTGATCGCGCGTTGATCGAACCGATTCGTGAGTTCCACCAACGCATCGTCACCGCGGGCGCGCACGTCTTGCAGGATTGATTGCACAACCTGGGTCAGCTCTGCATCCAGCATCGCGCAGCCAGCCAGCAGCTGGCCGATGCGCGCCTCGAAATCCGGTTCGCGCCAGTCCAGCTGACGTATTTCGATCACTTTCGCACCACTTCAGCCAGGCGGCGAATGAATGGTCGGATGACGCCACCCTTCATCTTCATCGCCGCCTTGTTGACGATCAGCCGGGAGCTGATCTCCGCAATTGTCTCCAGTATTTCCAGGTTGTTTGCCGCCAGCGTCCTGCCGCTATCCACCAGATCCACAATTCGATCCGCAAGTCCGAGCCCCGGGGCAATTTCCATCGAACCGTAGAGCCGGATTATCTCCACCTGTTCGCCCTGATCGGCAAAATACGCCCGCGCCGTACGCACATATTTGGTGGCAATGCGCGCCCTGCCTCGTACCTTCCGCGTCTGCTTCGGGCCGGCCACCACCATCCGGCAACGGGCGATGCCCAGGTCCAGCGGCTCGTATAAACCGTCGCATTCGTACTCCAGCAGCACGTCCTTGCCGGCGATACCCAGTTCCGCGGTGCCATGCTCGACGTAGGTAGGCACATCAGCGGCGCGCACCAGGACCAGGCGCACATCGGCCTGGCTGGTCTGCAGGATCAGGCGCCGGGATTGCTCCGGGTCCTCCAGCGGGACAATGCCGAGCTGCGCAAGCAATGGCAATGCCTCTTGCAGCACCCGTCCCTTGGATATGGCAATTGTCAATGTGTCAGCCATGGCAAGACCCTGGTTTTTGATGCATCGATAGGGGCACCGGCGGAGTGATGCAAAGCGTCATGGCAAGCGCAATAGCTTTGCATCACTCTGTCAGGGAACGCGCCGGATCTGCGCGCCAAGTTGCTGCAACTTTTCCTCAATGGTCTCGTAACCACGATCAATATGGTAAATCCGATCCACCACCGTGGTCCCTTCCGCCACCAGGCCCGCCAGCACCAGACTGGCGGAGGCGCGCAGGTCGGTGGCCATGACCGGGGCGCTGGTGAGCCGCTCGACGCCGGTGCAGATGGCGGTATTTCCCTCCACCCGCACATCCGCGCCCATGCGCATGAGTTCGTGCACATGCATGAAGCGGTTCTCAAACACATTCTCCGTAATGGTGCCGTAGCCCTCCGCGATGCAGTTCAATGCCGTGAACTGCGCCTGCATGTCCGTGGGGAAACCCGGAAACGGCGAGGTGTGAATGTCCACTGCCGTCAGGCGCGCCCGCTCCATGCTCAGACTGATACTGGTGTCCGTGGTTTCGATCGTGGCCCCTGCTTCGCGCAGCTTGGCCAGCACGGAATCGAGCAATTGCGGCTTGGTATTCTTGAGCTTCACTGAACCGCCGGTCATCGCGGCTGCGACCAGGTAGGTTCCAGTCTCAATTCGATCCGGGAGGATTTGATAGGTAGTCCCGTGCAGATCCCGTACCCCTTCGATGCGAATTGTATCGGTCCCTGCTCCTTCCACCTGCGCACCCATACTGTTCAGAAACCGGGCCAGGTCCACGACCTCCGGTTCCCGCGCTGCGTTTTCAATGATAGTCAGGCCGTCCGCCAGCGTCGCCGCCATCATCAGGTTCTCGGTCCCGGTGACTGTGACAATATCCATGGTCAGGTGCGCGCCCCGGAGACGCTTGGCGCGGGCACGAATGTACCCTCCCTCCACCACGATCTCCGCTCCCATCTCGGTCAGTCCAAGGATGTGCAGATTCACCGGGCGCGACCCGATGGCGCAGCCGCCAGGCAGTGACACGTCCGCGGCGCCATACCGGCTCAACAGTGGGCCCAGCACCAGGATGGATGCGCGCATGGTCTTCACCAGTTCGTAAGGGGCGAAGAACTCGCTCAGACTGCTGTTATTCACCTCGATGTTGAGGCGCTCGTCCACCGTCAGCTCCGAACCCATGCGTCCGAGCAGTTCCATGGTCGTGGTGATGTCATGCAAGTGCGGCACATTGCCGACAATGACGGGTTTATCCGTAAGCAGGGTGCCGGCCAGGATGGGCAAGGCCGCATTCTTGGCGCCGGAGATGGAAATCTCTCCGCGCAGCGGTATCCCGCCCTGGATGATCAGCTTGTCCACGGATGCGACTGCGCGGTCAGGAGGCGCGCGCGGCCGCGCGCTGTTCCCACTGCTCCGGCGTCAGCGTCTGCATGGACAGCGCGTGGATCTCGCGCCCCATGCGTTCACCGAGTGCGCGGTACACAAGCTGGTGCTGCTGCACCATGCTCTTGCCGGCGAATTGCGCGCTGACAATCACGGCCTCGAAATGCGTACCGTCGGGGCCGGTCACCTGTGCCGCACAACCGGGGATCCCGGATTCAATCAATTGTTTAATGTCTTCAGGCTGCACGAACCTGCTCCAAAACGGGTGAGAGAAAATTACTGGAAGCCGAAACCATTGAGCCTTGAATAAATGCTGAACTCATTTATCTGGTCTTTCCGGCGCCGTCACCCCGGCGCGTCACCCCGGCGGTAGCGGGGACGGGGTCCAGTAAAAATCCACTGGATACCGGCTTGCGCCGGTATGACGAATGGACTGAATTGTGGATAACTCCTCCGGCGTTTCCGGGGTGACAGCGCCGCGACGCCGCCGCCGGCAATGATGCCGTTTCAGGGCGAGGTGTGTTCTTCGTCGGCCTTGGCCTGTTCCGGGGTGACGAGGGCGATCTTCTGGTTGCGGTCCACCAGCTTGGCGATCAGGTTGTCCAGGCCGCCCTTGCTGATTTCCGATGCAAACGAACCCCGGTAAGTGGATACCAGGCTCACGCCATCCACGGATACGTCCACCACCTTCCAGCTGCCGTCGCTGATGTGCATGCGGTAATGAATCGGGACCGCGGCCCCGCCGCCGGGTTGGTCCACTTCGGTCTTGACAATGACGACGTTGGAATTCGGGTTGTTTTCCGAATTCAGAAAACGGATGTCCGTGTCAGAGTACTCGAGCAGGGCCTTGGCATAGGTGCGCACCAGCAGCGTGCGAAACTGTGCGATGAACGAATCGCGCTGCGCATCCGTGGCATTACGCCAATTGGACCCCAACACCCATTTCGACATGCTGGGGAAATCGAAATGCGGGATGACCAGTTCGTGAATAAGGTCGTAGATCTTTTCCGGGTGCACCTTCAGATCCGGCTTCTGCTCGCGCAGGCGCGCAACGGTTTGGTCAGTGGTGGACCGAACAACGTCCTCGGCCGCCGGCATGGCGACTGCCGTCGTTGCAACCAGGCTGAACATGCCCAGCAGGAACACGCGATAACTAGACCTCACCGTAATCATTGAATGCTTTCCTCTCGTTAGTTCTCAGGCGGTATTGAAATCCCTGTTGCAAAGTTGCGTCAGGCGTTGCTTCCAAGCCGCGTATATTAATGGGACTGCGCGTTGGGAGAAAGTGCCTCCCTTTCCCATGTGGGTTCCTCAGCTCCCATCCAGCCCTTGTCAATTCTTACTTAACTAGCTGATTATAATGACGTTTCCTGTTACACAGAGGAAGTGGGCGGCATGGATATCTGCCCGGCGACGATCGCGCTGATGGTACTCACATACAGTTCGTGCTCCAGGGGCAGCATGCGCACCGCCAGTTCTTCGGCGCTTTCCCCCGGCAGAACGGCCACGCGTTGCACGGCCAGGGTCGCACCATGATCATATTCACCATCCACCAGATGTACCGTGATCCCGGTCTCCTTTTCCCCCGCCGCCACTACCGCCGCATGGACGCGGCTGCCGTACATGCCCTTCCCGCCGTAATGCGGCAACAACCCCGGATGAATATTTATGACTCGATTGGGAAAGGCAGCCAGCGTCAATGGCCCGAGATGCTTCATATAGCCGGCCAGAATCACCAGGCCCACGTCATGGTCTTTCAGCGCAGCGGCAATGGCCGCATCCAGCGCCTGCGCATCGGGGAAATCTCCTGCAGCCAGGTGCATTGCCGGTACACCGGCACTCGCAGCCCGTTGCAGCGCCATGGCGTCGCGATTGTTGCTTATCACCAGCGCCGGCTCGGCATTGATCCTGCCGTTGTGACAGGCAGCGATGATGGCCTGCATGTTGCTGCCGCGATGAGAGGCCAGAAAACCCAGGCGCCAGCGATTGCCGCTCACCTGCCATCCTCCCGGACCTGGAAACCCAGCGCAGCCAATGCAGCACGTGTATCCGGCAAGGTGTCGGGGGGCAGCAGGACACTGTGGGCGGAAAACTCACGCCGCAGGGGATAGGTATTGCGGGCCTCGGAAAATCCGCTCGACAGCGCCGCGGCATCACCGGGAGCAAGCCGGCGCAGCACGATCGCATCCGAGCGCGCGTCATAACTGCTGAGCACCGCCAATTGCACCGCGGTCATCCGATCCATGCCAGGGGCAATATGCACCGCCGGCACGCCGGGATGCGGAAGGTCCGGAAGTGCGGTTTCATTCTGCTGCGCACCGGAGATGTGGCGCAATGCATCGGCAATGACCGCGGTGGCCCGCAGGCGCCCGTCGGTGCTGTAACCAGCGATATGCGGCGTGGCAATATCCGCCTCCTGCAATAACTCCGTATTCACGCCCGGTTCGTTGGTCCATACGTCAATAATGGCACGCAGGCCAGGCCGCGTCCGCAATGCACCGAGCAATGCCGTTTCATCCACCACCTCCCCGCGCGCAGTATTCACCAGGATCGCCTCCGGTTTGAGGGCGTCGAGGAATGCAGCGTCCACCAGGCCGGCCGTGGCAAATGGGCCTGACCGGGTGAGCGGCACATGCAGGGAGACGATGTCCGCGTTCAATACAGCGGATAAGGGCTGATATTCGGCGCCGCCGGTCGTGGCCTGCAACGGCGGGTCATGGAGTACGCATTCGACGCCAACGCCGCGCAACATACGTGCGACCTCGGATCCCACGTGCCCACAACCGATGATGCCGGCGCGCATGCAGTCCAGTTCGCGGCCCGCGGATTCCGTCAGTACCAGCAGCGCAGACAGCACATATTCCGCCACCGATCTGGCGTTGCACCCGGGTGCCGCGGCCCAGCCGATGCCGGCGCGATCCAGCCAGGCAATGTCCAGATGGTCAGTGCCGCTGGTGGGACTGCCGACAAAGCGCACCCGGCTGCCGGTGAGCAATGCCTCGTTTACCCGTGTCACGGTGCGCACCAGCAGCGCGTCCGCGTCACGCACCTGGGCCGGCCCGATGTCGCGGCCGTCAACGGCGGCGATGTCCCCGAGCGGGGAAAAAAAGTGCTGCAGGAAGGGGATGGCGCTGTCGGCGACGATTTTCATTCCGTCACCCCGGCGCAGGCTACCCACAGGACGTGGGGTATGCCGCGTGACGCCTACATGGATCCAGGCGGTACGGGTACAGGGATGTACCCGGTAGGGTCGAGCCGGGAGCAGAGACCGAGAGCGACGCAGGAGCCAAAGCCGAGGACAGGACGTCCGAAGCGGCCGGGGTCCAGAGAATCATGGAACAACCCCTAGATTCCGGTCTCCGCCGGTACGACAATCCTGTCTCGCCGGCATGCCTCTCAGGCGCGATCCGGCAGGTCGGCGCCTTCCTTCTCCACCGGCATCAGATCCTGCCTGGAAATACCCAGCGCCATGCACACCGGGCTGGCGACATACACAGAGGAGTAGGTGCCCACCACCAGCCCAATCAACAGCGCGGTGGCGAAACCTTGAATCGTCTTGCCGCCCCAGAACAACAGCGCCAGCAGCACCAACAGCGTGGAGATGCCGGTCACGATGGTCCGGCTCAGGGTGTGATTGAGGGAGGCGTTGAACACCTCGATAACGGTTGCATTTCGCATGCGGCGGAAATTCTCGCGCACGCGGTCAAAAACCACGATGGTGTCGTTCAGCGAGTAGCCGATGATCGCGAGTATCGCCGCCATCACGGACAGGTCAAAATCCATTCCAGTGATCGAAAAGAAACCGATGGTAACCAGGGGATCATGCAGCAATGCGACGATGGCGCCAACGGCGAAGCGCATCTGGAAACGCATGGCCACATACACCATGATCCCGAACAACGACATGATGAAGGCGATGCCGCCTTTCTCGACCAGTTCCTCCCCCACTTGCGCACCGACAAACTCCACGCGGCGCACCTGGGTGGACTTGTCAGCCGCGCCAATCAACTCGATGACGCGACCGCTGATCTGGGCGCTGTTCATGTCCTTTTGCGGCCCGAGCCGGATGAGAACGTCCTGCGCGGTGCCGTAATACTGGACCACCGCGCCCTCAAACTCGGACTGCTCCAGCTTCTGGCGCAGTTGATCCAGGTCCACTTGCGTTGAATAACCCATCTCCACCAGCGTCCCCCCGGTGAAGTCGATGCCGAGGTTCATGCCGCGAGTGGCGAGGCTGCCCAACGTGACCACAACCAGGAACACGGAGAACCAGGCCGCGAACCTGCGCGCGCCAAGAAAATCGATGTGGGTGGTTTCCTTGAAGAA
>MGYT01000019.1:94269-101640 GCA_001801865.1 Gammaproteobacteria bacterium RIFCSPLOWO2_02_FULL_61_13 | reverse complement strand
CAGATCGGGAGACTGGACAAACGCCGGCCGCCGAAAATCAGATTGACGATGGCGCGCGTCACCGTGATGGCCGTGAACATCGAACAAATAATGCCCAGCGAAAGCGTTACTGCAAATCCCTTGATCGGCCCGGTGCCGATGGCGAACAGGAACAACGCTGAAATCAGGGTCGTGATATTGGAATCCCAGATGGTGATGAAGGCGCGCTCATACCCGGCATGGATGCTGGCGTGCGGCGAATTTCCATTGCGCAGTTCCTCGCGGATGCGTTCATAAATCAGTACGTTGGCGTCCACGGCCATACCCACGGTCAATGCGATGCCGGCAATACCCGGCAGCGTCAGCGTCGCCTGCAACAGGGACAACAGCGCCATGACGAGAACTGCGTTGATCACCAGCGCGATGTTGGCAACCAGGCCAAACACGCGGTAATAGACCACCATGAACAGGAATACGAGTATCGAACCTATCACCGCGGCAATGGATCCCTTCTCGATGTTGTCACGGCCCAGGCTGGGGCCGACCGTGCGCTCTTCCACAATTTCTATGGGTGTCGCCAGCGCGCCGGCGCGCAGCAACAACGCCAGGTTGCGCGCCTCCTGGGTCGAATCCAGCCCGGTGATGTGGAAACGTTTTCCCAGCTGCTCCTTGATTACCGCCACATTGATGACTTCCTCGATGGTCTCCTTTTTCTTTACCAGCTCACCATCCTGCTCCACGGTATCCGTCTTGGTCTCAATGAACACCACGGCCATGCGCTTGCCGACCTCGTTCCGGGTGGTGCGGCTGAAGATGTTGGCGCCCTTGCCGTCCAGCGTAATGCTGACGTCCGGCCCGCCGCTCATGGGATCGATGCCGGAGGCGGCATCAATGATGTAATCGCCGGTGAGCATGACCTGCTTCTTCAACAACACGGGCTGGTTGCTGCGATCGTAGAACAGCCGCGCCCCGGCCGGGACCTTGCCGTCCAGCGCATCCTGCACCTCGTGCGCCTCATCCACCATGCGGAATTCCAGCGTCGCGGTGGCGCCGAGGATCTCCTTGGCGCGGGCCGTATCCTGCACACCCGGCAACTGTACGACGATGCGGTTCAGACCCTGCTGCTGGATCACCGGCTCGGCAACGCCCAGCTCGTTGACACGTTTGCGCAGCGTGGTGATGTTCTGTTGCAGGGCAAACCGCCGGGTCTCGGTCATTGCCGCCTCATTCATGATCGCGCGCACCGGGAAACCTTCCGCATCCGTGCCCGGTGCAGAAAGCTGCAAGTCGGGATAGTTGTTCCCAATCAGCGTTGTCCCGGCGGCGCGGTCTGCGTCACTGCGGAAACGTATCAATACGCCTCCCTCCGGCTGCCGGCTGATGGTCCGGTAACGCAGCTTGTTCTCGCGCAGCAAGGTGCGGATGTCGGAGACGTAACGCTCCTCGGCCAGGCGCAGCGCCGCCTCCATGTCCACTTCCATCAGGAAGTGCACGCCGCCGCGCAGGTCAAGGCCCAGGAACATGGGCTCCATGCCGAGTTTTCGCAGCCAGACCGGTGTCGCCGGCGCCAGATTCAACGCCACCACAAACCCGCGGCCCAGGGACTTTTCCACGATATCCTGGGCGCGCAACTGCGTCACTTCGTCGGCAAAGCGCACGATGAGATTGTTGGCCCCGATGTCAAAGGAAGCAACCTTGATGCCGGCCTCGTCCAGGGCCGTTTCGATTTGCAGCCGCGTCAGCTCGCTGATCTCCGCCGCGGAAGAGGAAACCTGCAGCGCCGGATCCTTGCCGTAAAGATTGGGCAGGGCCATCACCGCGCCCACCACAATGATCACGAGCACAAGAAAATACTTCCAGACTGGATAACGGTTCATGGGTGCCTGTGGCTTGGTTGGCGGATGAATTCTACAAAGTCTTGGCGGTGCCCTTGGGCATCACGGCAGACACGGCGTGCTTCTGCACCTTGACCTGCACATCCTTCGCAACTTCGAGCAAAATAAAACTGTCTCCGATTTCACTGATGCGCCCCAGCAACCCGCCGCTGGTGACCACCTCATCACCCTTGGCCAGTGACTCCACCATCTTCTTGTGCGACTTGGCCTGCTTCATCTGCGGCCGGATCAGGATGAAATAGAAGACCGCGATCAGGATGACGAACATGATCAGGCCCGAGGCGCCGCCGCCCGGCTGCGGCGCGCCCTGCGCCCATGCGTTGTTCACCAGAAAATCCATGCTGTAAATGCCCTGTTGGAGTGGCAAAGCGGCGCATTATCGCACAGCCCGGAGTTTTCGGTGTCGCCCGGCCAACCCGCGCCGCCCCACGAAAGCGGGGTCCCACCAATGCATCCCCTGGATACCGGCATTCGCCGGTATGACGTAATTGTCGTCCCAGCCTCGATGTCGCCCCGGCGCAGCCTGCCCCGTGCAACAACACGGGGGCCGGGGCCCAGAGGTTCATCCACCTGCGACTGGATACCGGTCGCTCCGGACATCCTGTCCTCGGCTTTGGCTCCTGCGTCGCTCTCGGTCTCCGCTCCCGGCTCGACCCTACCGGGTACATCCCTGTACCCGTACCGCCTGGATCCATGTAGGCGTCACGCGACATTTCCCACGTCCTGTGGGTCGCTTTCGCCGGTATGACGATGAACGCGCCGGAAAAACTCCGCGACGAATTCCGCGAAACGCCGATCCGCGATCGCGGCACGCATCCCGCGCATCAAGTCCTGGTAGTAATGCAGGTTGTGCAGGGTATTCAGGCGCGCGCCCAGGATCTCGTTGGTGCGATCCAGGTGATGCAGGTAGGCCCGGGTGTAGTGACGGCAGGTATAACAGCGGCAATCCGGGTCCACTGCCGCGGTGCTGTTGCGGTGTTCGGCGTTGCGGATGCGAATCACGCCCGTGCTGGTAAACAGCTGGCCATTGCGCGCATTGCGGGTGGGCATGACGCAATCGAACATGTCCATGCCACGCCGCACCGATTCCACCAGATCCTCCGGGGTGCCGACCCCCATCAGGTAGCGGGGCCGGTCCACCGGCATTTTCGCGGCCGTGAAATCGAGGATCGAGCGCATCTCCTCCAGCGGCTCGCCCACGGACAGTCCGCCGATGGCGTAGCCGTCAAACCCCATTTCCCGCAGGCCCGCAAGCGACTCGGCGCGCAGCCCCGGATACATGCCGCCCTGGATGATCCCGAACAGTGCCGCGGGATGATCGCCATGCCGTTCCAGACAGCGCCGCGCCCAGCGCAATGACAGTTCCATGGACTCGCGTACCCGTTCCTCGGAGCACGGGTATGCCGTGCACTCGTCAAATATCATCACTACGTCAGCATCCAGCGCGTGCTGCACGTCGATGGATTCCTCGGGCCCGAGAAATACCGGGTCCCCATTGACCGGCGAACGAAAACGCACGCCTTCCTCGCTGATCTGCCTGCCCTCGGCCAGGCTGAACACCTGGAATCCTCCGGAGTCAGTGAGGATCGGCCCGTCCCAATGCATGAACCGGTGCAATCCGCCGTGCAGGCGCACCACCTCGACTCCGGGCCGGAGCATCAAATGAAAGGTATTGCCCAGGATGATCTCGCTGCCGGTCTCGCGCAGCTCCTCCGGCGTCATCGCCTTCACGGTGCCGTAAGTTCCCACCGGCATGAACACCGGCGTCTCCACACTGCCGCGCGCAAAGGTAAGACGCCCGCGGCGGGCGTTCCCGTCAGTGGCCAGTAATTCAAACTGCATTGTTCACTCCGAGTGATTTCTGAAGCCGCTCAATCGGCCGGCGTAAAGCCGGCCCCACAGATCCGATTGTGGGGCCGGCTTTACGCCGGCCATCTTCACGCAATGAACATCGCATCCCCATAACTGAAGAAACGATACCGCTGCTGCACCGCCTCGCGGTACGCAGCCAGCACCCACTCCCTCCCGGCGAAGGCGCAGACCAACATTAATAATGTCGAACGCGGCAGGTGGAAGTTGGTCAGCATCGCATCCACCGTGCGAAACCCAAAACCGGGGTAGATAAAGATGTCCGTTTCGCCCCGGGCCGGTTGCAGTGCCCCGCCGAGGGCTGCGGATTCCAGGCAACGCACGCTGGTGGTCCCCACGGCCACGATGCGGCCACCGCGTTGGCGTACCTGCTCCGCCTGTTCGCACAGCAACTCATTCACCTCGTACCATTCACTGTGCATCCGGTGCGACTCGACCACCTCGCTGCGCAGCGGCTGGAAGGTGCCGGCGCCCACGTGCAGCGTCACGTACCCGGTTTCCACGCCGCGCTTGCCGATCGCGGCGAGCAGATCCGGCGTGAAATGCAGGCCGGCCGTGGGTGCGGCCACCGCGCCCGGCCGGCGCGCGAAGATGGTCTGGTATTGCTCGCGATCCGCCGGCTCGTCGTCGCGATCGATGTAGGGCGGCAAGGGCACGTGCCCGGCCTTGTCCAGCAGTTCCATGATCGTGCCGCCGTCCACGCGCCGCAGCATGAAAAACTCACCCTCGCGTCCCAGTACTTCCAGGCAAGCGTCATCGCTGTCGTCAATGGTGATGCGCGTCCCGGACCGGGCCGACTTGGCGTCGCGCAATTGCGCCAGGCAATCCTGCTCCCCGCGCAACCGTTCCACCAGTATCTCCATCCGCCCGCCGGTCTGCTTGCGACCGAACAGGCGCGCCGGTATGACGCGCGTATCGTTGAGCACGAGCAGGTCGCCGGCGCGCAGGCAATCCGGAAAATCCCGGATGCCGCGATGTTCAATGTGTCCGGTCTGGCGGGAAAGGAGCAGCATCCGCGCGCTGTCCCGCGGCTCGGCGGGATGCTGGGCGATCAGGTCCGGAGGCAGTTCGTAGTCGAAGTCGCTGCAGAGCATGGGAAGGCTCGAATATCAGAGTTCGAGGGTAGTGTCTCAGTTTGTCATTTCGAGCGTAGCGAGAAATCCTGCTGTACTGACAAGATCCCTCACTGCGTTCGAGCTGACAAACTGGTGGCGCAATTCGGGATGACCAACTGAGGAACTGCTTGTCTCCGTCAGGATTTCTGGACCCGCATTCAGACTGTTATACTCCCCGCCCCTGTCACACCCCTTGCCGGGATGGCGGAACTGGTAGACGCGCCGGACTCAAAATCCGGTGGTGGTGACACCGTGTGGGTTCGATTCCCTCTCCCGGCACCAGTTATCAGGGAACGTCATCGCCTGCGAAGACCTCCCAGCAAGGCACCGGCTGCGGCGCCCTTGCCGGCATCTCCGGCAATCGCCCCGATCGCGGCGCCTCTTGCCGCGCCCCTTGCCATGCTCTGGCCGGTAGTCAGGTCTTCCGGCGGCGGCCGCGAGTTGCCGAACAGCGCCCCACCGGCAGCGCCGATAGCGGCACCCTTGCCGGCATCTCCGGCGACAGCGCCAATCACCGCACCGGTGGCAGCGCCACGCGCGGCATTGTTGAGCGTGCTGTCTTGCTGCTGGGCACCGGCCGGTGTCGACAGCACCAGCAACGTCGCGACCAGCGCAGTCGAAAGTTCGTATCGCATCGGGTTTCTCCCTGGCTGCTTCAAGGCTTCAATATGGATCGCGAACACGCGCCATACAGGACATAGGCATCCGTATCGCCCGCGGCAATGGAAACGGTCATGGCGCCGTTCTTGGTATCGACGACTACGCTCCACGCCCCACCCTGCTCGACACCCTGGTAGACAACAAAGCGGTTGTCCACGTCAGTGGCGGAATTCTTTATTTTGGAAACCCGCCGCGTTCCATCTTCAGCCAGGCTCAGGATTTCCTTTTCACCAGGGCTGATTTTCATCAACAACGGCATGTTGATGTCGCTCGCGGCTCCCCGGGTGCATTTCTCCCCTTTCGTACACGCGTTGGTTTCGTTCACCGCACACATCATCGGCTCTTCACCCGCCATGACCGCGGTACTTGCCGCGAAGACTGCACCAATCAAAGTCGAATGCAAAACGGATCGTTGAACCAGGCCCATGATCATCTCCTTGCTACTGTGAATTTCGCCAACACGGGGAAATCGATCCCCAATAAAACACATTGTATCCGTGCAGGAATACTTGCCCAACCCCTTGGTAGTGTCGCAGTTTGAATTTCTGACCGAAGTATCTGTCATTTCTAAGCCACGAAGTGGCTGAGAAATCTTGAAATTTTGATGGTGAAAGACCCCTCACATGCGTTCGGGATGACAAACTGAGGCACTACCAACCCCTTGATTGGTATTGCCGGGTTTCGTTGATGCCCGTCAACCGGCAGACCTTTAAGATCTGTACAAGTGCCATTGCGGATTGCATGCTGACCACCGGCGGTAATCCAGACAGAAAGTAACGAAGAATCGAGGACTACACATGGCCAGGATCATCGGCGGTATCGCGACATCGCACACACCGACCATCGGTTTCGCGCTGGATACCAACAAGCAGAACGACCCGGTCTGGGCGCCCATCTTCAAGGGTTACGAGCCGGTGCAGGCCTGGCTCGCGCAGCACCGGCCCGACGTGCTGGTGTACATCTATAACGACCACATCACCTCGTTCTTCTTCGATCACTATTCCCATTTCGCGCTCGGCATTGGTGCATCGTGGCCAGTGGCGGACGAAGGCGGCGGACCGCGCGCGCTGCCGTCAATCCCGGGGCATCCAGCGCTGGCGCGGCACATCGCGGAGGTGCTGGTCTCCGACGAGTTCGATCTTTCCTACTTCCAGGGCAAGGGGCTCGACCATGGCTGTTTCTCGCCGTTGTCGCTGCTCTGGCCTCACGAGCCGGTTTGGCCGGGGGCGATCATCCCGCTCCAGGTCGGTGTACTCGAGTTCCCCATCCCCTCGGCCCGGCGCTGCTACAACCTCGGGCGTTCGCTGCGCCGTGCCATACAGAGCTACCCGGAGGACTTGAAGGTCGCCGTCGTGGGAACCGGAGGCCTGTCACACCAGGTCCACGGCGAGCGTGCCGGATTCAACAATACCGAGTGGGACATGAAGTTCATGGACCTGCTGGAGAAGGATCCGGAGCAATTGACGGAGATCACCATCGCGGAGTACGCGCGGCTCGGCGGGCTCGAGGGCGCGGAAGTGATCATGTGGCTGATGATGCGCGGGGCATTGGCGCGCAAGGTGCGCAAACTGCACCAGACCTATTACCTGCCCTCGATGACACCGATCGCATCGTTAATCTTCGAGGACGAGCCCGGCGAACCCGAGGCGGAGAACGCCGGCGCCGTCCGTGAGCGCGCGCAGCGGCAATGGGCCGGGATCGAGAAACTCGAAGGGACCTATCCATTTACGCTGGACCGAAGCGTGAAGACCTATCGCCTGAACAATTTCCTGCACCAACTGATCGAACCGGAGGTCCGCAAACAGTTCCTCGCGGACCCGGTACCGCTGTTCGAACAGGCGGGACTGACGGAG
>MGYT01000019.1:78001-94182 GCA_001801865.1 Gammaproteobacteria bacterium RIFCSPLOWO2_02_FULL_61_13 | reverse complement strand
GTGATCGGCACGAGCAACCTGCATATCTATGCCGCCATGCGCGGGCAGTCGCTGGAGGATTTCCAGAAGACGCGCAACGCGCAGGTACTCTATTCAGTGGCGGGCAAGGATGCGGGCAAGAAGGAATGGGATCGGCAATGACGCGAATTTCAGCACCAACCAATTGATCGAAGGATCCACAATGAAATCAATGCTCCTGGTGCTGTTTCTCTCTGCCTCTGCAACCCTTGCCGGCGACGACACGATTGACCCGCACCTGTGGCTCGAAGACATCGAGGGAGAAAAAGCGCTCGACTGGGTGCGCGACCAGAATGCGCGCTCGCAGGCCGAACTGGAGGCCGATCCGCGCTTTGCCCCCATGCACGCGGAGGCAAGGGCGATCCTGACGTCAAAGAAGCGCATCGCCTACGGCGAGATCCACGCCGGCCATGTGTATAACTTCTGGCAGGACGAAACCGCCGTGCGCGGTATCTGGCGCCGCGCCGACGTGGCGAGCTACCGCGCCGGAACGCCGCGCTGGGAGACATTGCTGGATTTCGACCGGCTGGCCCGCGACGAGAACGAGAACTGGATCCACGGCGATATTGAATGTCTTGCACCCGCGTACGTTCACTGCATGGTCGAGTTGTCCCGGGGCGGCAAGGATGCCGGTGTGTGGCGCGAATTCGACACGACCGCAAAGCGCTTTGTGGACAACGGCTTCCACGTGCCGGAGGCAAAGTCGAACGTGTCCTGGGAGGACAAGGACACGCTCATGGTGGCCACCGATCGCGGCGAAGGCACACTGACGACCTCGGGTTATGCGCGCACCGTGGTGCGTTGGCAACGCCGCGCGGAATTCAAGAACGCGCCCGTGGTACTCGAAGGTGAGGCCGCCGATGTCGGCGTCAGCGTGTTCGTGGAGCAGGAACCCGGCAAGGCGCACGTGTTCGGCCTGAGGCTGCCGTCGTTCTTCGAGCGCATTTACACCTACCGGAATGACGAAGGCCAACTTGTGCTGCTGCCATTGCCGCGCAATTCCGATGGCGAAGGTGTGCTCGAGGGTCGCGCCATTGTCTTGCTGCGCGAGAATTGGAAATTTGGGGACCGGGAATTCCCGCAGGGCGCGGTGATTGCATTCGACCTCGCCACGCAGACCGCCGAACTCGTGATGGAAGCGGCGCTGAATCAGTCCATCGAGGAAGTGGGCGTCGGCGAGACCACGCTGGTTATTGCCTACCTCGAGGACGTGGCCGGCAAGGCGGCGCGTCTCGCGCGGGACCCTCGGGGCAGATGGATAAAGACACCCATTCCGCTGCCTGCCAACGGCACGGTTTCCGTCGTTTCCGCCGGTGGCGGCACCGACGACGCCTTGTTGTCCTTCGAGAGCCTGACCTTGCCGGAGACACTGTATTACGTGCCTGCAAGTAGCGCGCCGGAGAAAGTGGCGGCGACACCGGCGTTCTACGATGCCAAAGAGGTGGTGGTAGAACAGCGCTTTGCCAAATCAGGGGATGGCACGCGCGTGCCCTATTTCGTCATGGGCAAAAAAGCTGTGCTCGCAGCCGGTAACGCGCCGGCAGTACAGTACGGTTACGGCGGGTTCCTAGCGGCGACGCTGCCGCTGTATTACGAAGATCCGGGCCGCCCGCAGCATGGCGCGCTGGCCGGCAAATTGTGGGTGTCCCGCGGCGGTGTGCTGGTCCTGTCCAACATCCGCGGCGGTTCGGAATACGGTCCGCGCTGGCATGAAGCCGCGCTGCGGGAAAAGCGCCAGCGGGCATTCGACGATTTCATCGCCATCTCCGAGGATCTGATCCGCACCGGGCTGACGACGTCGAAAAAGCTGGGGGCCTTCGGCCGCTCCAATGGCGGCCTGCTCATGGGCGCGTTGTTGACCCAGCGGCCGGAACTCTACGCCGCGCTGGACATCGGCGTGCCGCTGTTCGACATGAAGCGCTACAACAAGCTGCTGGCCGGGGCCTCTTGGATGGGGGAATACGGGGATCCGGACAAACCCGAAGACTGGGCGTTCATCTCGCGTTATTCACCGTACCAGAACCTGAAAGCCGGACAACCCTATCCGCGCATTTTCTGCTACACGTCCACGAAGGACGACCGTGTGCATCCCGGTCACGCGCGCAAGGCGATTGCGGCTCTCGCGGCGCTCGGCTATCCCTATTACTATTACGAGAATATCGAGGGCGGGCACGGCGGCACGGCCAACCAGGACCAGCTCGCATACCGCACCGCGTTGGAATACGCCTATTTCGCAAAAATGCTGATGCCGGAGTGAGAACGCGCCTCGTTCGCGGGCACGCCGGCGGATTTTTGGCTGTCTAATCATTTATGTCCGAGCACGATTCCCGCTTCGCCCCCTTCGCCGAGCGCATGGCCGCACGCGGTCTGCCCGATCTCGCCATCGAATCGTTCCGGCGCCATTACCGGGAACTTGCCGGTGGCGCCACGGGGCTGATCCCGGAAACGGAAATCCGCCCCGTGGATTCCCTGCCGGATGCCGAATCCCTGGACCCGGCGCTGGCCGAGGTCGGCCGCACGGCGCTCTCCGCCACGGTGTTCCTGAAACTGAATGGCGGTCTCGGCACCAGCATGGGCCTGGATCGCGCCAAGTCGCTTATCGAGGTCAAACCCGGGCAGAGTTTTCTGCGCATCCTGGCGCGGCATGCCGCCCACGCCGGCGCACCGCTGGTGTTGATGAACAGCGATCGCACCCGTGCCGATTCGCTCGCGGCGCTGGAACATATCCGGCGCGAGGAACCTGGACTGGTCGTGCAGGAGTTTGTCCAGCACATGGCACCGAAGGTGAGCCAGCATGACCTCGCCCCGGCGCGCTGGCCGCAGGATCCGGATCACGAGTGGTACCCACCCGGACACGGCGACCTCTACGCAGCGCTGCACTCCAGCGGCACACTGCAGGACCTGTTGCAGGCCGGCATGCGCTACCTGTTCGTGTCCAATGCCGACAATCTCGGTGCGGTGCTGGACGCGCGCATCCTCGGGCACTTTGTCGAGCGCGGACTCGGCTTCCTGATGGAAGTCGCCGACCGCACTCCCGCTGACCGCAAGGGCGGGCACCTGGCGCTGACCCGCGGCGGAGAATTCATCCTGCGCGAGTCGGCGCAATGCCCGGAGGCGGAACGCGAGACGTTCGAGGACATCGGCCGGCATCGCTTTTTCAATACCAACAATCTGTGGATCGATTTGCTGGAACTCAGCAAGGTGCTTGCGGCCGGGGTGCCGGCCCTGCCGCTGATCCGCAATGCGAAAACCGTGGATCCCACCGACCCGGAATCGCCTCCGGTGTATCAACTTGAATCCGCCATGGGCGCGGCCATCTCCATCTTCCCGCGCGCCTCGGCGCTGCGTGTGCCGCGGCATCGGTTCGCGCCGGTGAAAACCACGGCGGATCTGCTGCTGGTACGGTCGGATCGGTACCAGGTATCCGCGCAAGGTCAACTCGCCCCGGATCCCGCCGTGAGGCACCACATGGTCGTGGACTTGGATGCGCGCTTTTACGGCCGGCTGCCGGACTTCGAACAACGCTTCATGGCGGCGACGCCGTCACTGCGCGAATGCAAGCGCCTGCATGTCAGCGGCGACGTGCGCTTCGGCCCCGATATTGTCCTTCAGGGCGTGGTACGCATCACGAATCGCAGCGGCAGGCAGGTGCTGTTGCCGGGCGGATGTATCTACGAGGGCGAGATCACCCTTTAGGAAAGCTTCCTATACGGTTCGCTCAGATCCGGCGAGCAGGGCATCCAGGCTCTGCGCGATCAACCGCGAGGTTCGCGATCGCGTCCTGCCGGTCAGCACGGACTGGTTGATCTCCAGTTCCGCGCCCCCGTATTTGCCGTTCGGGTAACGACGCCTCAGCCACGTGGGCAGGCCGTCGGCGATGCCGCGGTAGGGGTAATTGCGCCGCACGCGTACCTCGGGGTCCATTTCCCGCAGGATCGCAACCCAGCGCAGGCACATGGCCTTCTCGGCGGGACGGGTGGGGTCGTACAGAAAGCAAATTTCGGCGTTTCGGCGCTCACCGCCGAGCACCGGCACGAAGCTGTGCACGGCCACGTGGAAAACGCCGCTGCCGCGTGCCACTTGCTGCCTGACCCGCGATTCGACCTTCCGGCGATGGGGCCACCAGTAGCGATCCAGCACCCGCTGCTTCTCCGCGGGGGCAAGCCCGGCGGAATACTTCGACCAGATGCGCGGATTGGTTGGTGCCGGTTCGGTTCCACCAGCAGGCGGCACAATGTTTCCTCCGCCACGGGGACATGAAAGTGACGGCCAAGATAGCGGGCGAGATCCAGCGCCCCCGGATCCCAGCCCCGGTGTGACGCCACGACACCGGCGGCGCCACGGAACAGGTGGGCGTATTCAACCGGAATGCGGTTGCCGCCATGCTCGCAACTGAGCACGAGGCATGACCGGCGACGTCTGCTGGTGCTACGTGCAGGCTCGTGGGCCACACGTGGTGTAGTCCGGCTGGCATTCTATCTGGACGGGAATTTCGAAGGACACAGCCGTGTGTCCTCCCGGTTCAGGATTTCAGCGCCTTCTCGATCCGGTTGCAGAGCGTCTTGACGATAGTGACGCGGGCCACCTTCTTGTCATTGCCCGGCACCAGTGTCCACGGCGCGAAAGACGTACTCGTACGCGCCACCATTTCATCGATAGCGGCAACGTACGGCCCCCACTTCTCGCGGTTACGCCAGTCCTCTTCCGTGATCTTGTGCTGCTTCCATGCGATCTGCTCGCGTTCCTTGAAGCGGCGCAACTGTTCTTCCGAGGAGAGGTGCACCCAGAACTTGGTCAGGATGGTGCCATGCCGGTGCAGATGCTCTTCGAAATCGTTGATCTCCTGGTAGGCGCGCATCCACTCCTCGGGTCGGCAGAAGCCTTCCACACGCTCAACCAGCACACGCCCATACCAGGACCGATCATAGACCGTGACGTAACCGTCGCGTGGCAGATGGCGCCAGAAACGCCATAGATAATGGCGCGCCTTTTCTTCGTCGGTGGGCGCAGCCACGGAGATCACGCTGTACAGGCGCGCATCCAGGGCGCCGGTCACGCGCCGGATGGCGCCGCCCTTGCCGGCGGCATCCCAGCCTTCAAACATCGCGACCACGGAACGGCGCGCCTCGCGCGCCTTCCAGCACAGCTCACTCATCCGTACCTGGTACTTTTCCAGCTGCTTCTTGTACTGCTCATCGCTTAGCGTCTTCTCCAGGTCGACACTGTCGAGAACCGTCTTCTGCGTCAGCCCCGGCAGCTTCACCTTCGTGATCGCCGGCGGCTTGCCGGCCTTGGCCTCTTCCAGCTTGTTCTGGAGCGACTGCAACAGTACGCGACCCGCCTTCAGATGGGCGTAGCGCTTGTCCTCGGCATCGATCAGGTGCCACGGCGAATTGCCGGTGTCGGTGAGGCGAATGGCGCGGGAGGAGGCGTCCGCGAAGTCGTCATAACTCTTGAGGAATTTCTTTGCCAGCTTGGTCAGGCGGTTCTTGGCCTTGCCCTTGAGCCGCTTCTTCTCCATTTCCTTGGAGAGGTGGAACCAGAACTTGACGATGACGTGGCCATCGTCGGTGAGCATGCGCTCCAGCTGCTCGATATGCATCATCTCCGCGTCGAGCGCGGCATCATCAATCGTGCCCAGGGCGCGCTCCACCACCGGGCGCGTGTACCAGGAACCAAACATGATGGCCATGGATCCGCGTGGCGGCATGTTGCGCCAGAAACGCCACTGGTACGGACGCAGGCGCTCCTCGTCGGACTCGTCCCAATAGGCGTAGTTGCGGATCCAGCGCGAATCGAGCCACTCGTTGAGGCGGTTCACCACCTCGCTCTTGTTGGCGCCCTCGACGCCCGAAATGATGACGATGACGGAACTCTTCGTGTCCTTGAGGGCGTACTGAGCCTTCAACAGTTCGCTGCGCAGTTCCTGAACCGCCTTTTCGAATTCCTCTTTCGGAATTTTCTTGTGTAATTCCACTGCCTCGAACATGGCCGCCTCCCCTCGTTGTGAATCCCCGGTACAGCTTAGTGCATCCATGAAAAATAAGGTAAGCATCGAACCCGGACTGGAAAACACCCAGGCGTAAAAACAATTACTTGTATAACACTATGAAATTATTGGGATTATTCCCCGTTGCGCTCCGCGACCCGGAGCACGTGGCCGCCGAGACGGGCAATCATGTTTTCGATGGCGCCACGGGCCGTTGTGATGCGACCGGCCGCCGTCCCGCGCAGCACCAGGTTCACACCCAGGGCGCCGTGGCGGAACCAGGGGTAGCTGCCGATACTGACGTCGGGAAATTGATCCTGGATAACCCCGAGCTCCTTCGCCATCGCACCCTCCAGTACGTCGGTGGTCACGCTCGCAGTCAGGATCTCGGGACCACCCGCGAGACGATCCACGATGCCCTCGAACATGGCCTGCATGATGAGCGGGACGCCCGGCAATACGAAGACATTCTGCAACTGAAAACCCGGCGCGCCGCTGACCGGATTGTCGATCAGCCGTGCCCCGGCGGGAACGTTCGCCATGCGCAGCCGTGCCTCGTTCAGCATGCCGGGTTCGTAATACCGTTCCAGTGCCGCCACGGCATCGGCATTGCGGCACAGCGCCACGCCGAATGCCTTTGCCACCGTGGCCGAGGTGATGTCGTCATGGGTGGGGCCGATGCCGCCGGTGGTGAATACATAGGTAAAGCGGGCGCGGCATTCGTTTAAATGGGTAATGATGGCGGTCTCATCGTCGGAGATGACCCGCGCTTCAGTAAGCCGTATGCCCAGGGCGTCACAACGCTGGCCGATATAACCAAGATTGGTATCCTGAGTGCGGCCGGAAAGAATTTCATTGCCGATGATCAGGACACAGGCAGTGGGAGGTTGTCCGTCTGGCATCATTGCGATTGTCATTTCGAAGGAGCGTAGCGACTGAGAAATCTTGCTTCTAAAACGGGCAATGAACTACAGGATCCCTCGTCGCTTCGCTCCGTCGGGATGACAAACTGCGACAACACACGCAACCGTTGAGCTGCCAACGAATTACCGATCAGGGCCCTAACCCGCCGGGAGTTCGACGCGGATATTGTCAATCAACCGCGCCTTGCCCAGCCACGCGGCCACCAGTATCGAAAGATCCCGATCGCCGGGCCCGGGTTCACCCAGATCCTCGGCGCGGCGGATGCTGAAATATTCCGGCCGCAATCCGGCCTGTTGCAGGGTCCGCATGCCGTCCGCCTCGACCTGTGCGAATTGCGCACCGGATTGACGCAGCTTGAGCGCGGATTGCTGCAGGGTCCGGTAAATGACGGGTGCCAGCGCGCGTTCCTCCGCCGACAAATAGGCATTGCGCGAACTCATGGCCAGGCCGTCGGCCTCGCGCACGATGGGCATGCCGAGAATGCGCACCGGAAAACACAGATCCTTGGCCATGCGCTTGATCACCAATACCTGCTGATAATCCTTTTCGCCGAACAGCGCCACGTCGGGTTGCACATTAATAAGCAGCTTGCTCACCACGGTGGCAACGCCGGAAAAATGCCCCGGGCGGAACTTGCCGCACAGGATGTCCGACAACTCCGGGACCGTTACCCGCGTGTCCGTGTCGAAACCGCCGGGATAAAGCTGCGCCAGGTCCGGGGCAAACAACAGGTCCAACCCGTTCGCGGAAAGCTTGCGGCTGTCCTCGGCCAGTGTGCTGGGATAGTGCTCATAGTCTTCGCCCCTGCCGAACTGGATCGGATTGACGAAGATGCTCATCACGGTGCGATCGGCGAGTTCCCGGGCGCGGGCCAGCAACGACAGGTGACCGCCGTGCAGATTGCCCATGGTGGGGACAAAGGCAATGCTATGACCCTGCCGGCGCCAGTGCAGGATGATTTCACGCAGATTGGGCAGGCCGTGCACGGTCTGCATGCGCACCCCTGCTTCGGATTCACTCAACAGTAAAGTGTTCATGACGGGTCAATCACTGATCGGAACCGTGCGCCGCTTCCGGGAATTTTCCCGTCTTGACGGCATCCACATAGGCGGCCAGGGCGGCCTGAATACTGCCACCTTGTTGGAGAAAATTTCTGGCCATGCGCAGTTTGCGCGCAGACACCCCGATGACATCATGCAGGACCAGGACCTGCCCGTCGCAGTCCGGGCCCGCGCCGATGCCGATGACCGGCATGGATATTGAGGTTGTGATCCGGCGCGCCAGGGCCGACGGCACACATTCCAGCACCAGCAGCTCGGCGCCCGCCTCGGCGAGGGCGTGCGCGTCGGTGTAGATTCGTTCCGCCGCGTCCGGTTCGCGGCCTTGCACACGATGCCCGCCGAACTTGTTCACCCACTGCGGCGTCAATCCAAGATGCCCGCACACCGGGATGCCGCGCTCCGTGAGCTTGCGCACGGTATCCAGCAGCCAACTGCCGCCTTCCAGTTTCACCATGTGCGCGCCGCCCTCCCCGATCATCCGCGCGGCATTGGCCAGCGCCTGCTCCGGCGTGGCATAACTCATGAACGGCATGTCACTGAGGATGAGCGGGCCGGCCGTGCCTTTGGCCACCAGACGCGAGTGGTACACCATGTCGTCCATGGTCACGGCCAGTGTATTTTGCGCGCCCTGCAACACCATGCCGAGGGAATCGCCGACCAGGATGATTTCCACCCCCTGCTCCGACATCAGGCGCGCGAAGGTGGCGTCGTATGCCGTCAGCGCAGCGATCTTTTCGCCGGCGAACTTGAGCGCGCGGAGCCGTTGCAGTGTGACGGGAAGTCTCATAAGTGCCGCCATTCTTCCTCATTCACTGACATAGCGCCAACCCCTCGGAACCCACGCTTTGCAGCGCCTGCCGGGCCGGTCCGTGGCCCGGGATCAGGAGTTCCGGGTCAATCTCCAACAGCGGCACCAGCACGAAGTTCCGGTGCGTCATCTCCGGGTGCGGCAGGGTCAGCCTCGGATCGCTGATCTGGAGATCGGCATATATAAGGAGATCGAGATCCAGCGTGCGCGGACCCCAGCGCTGCCCGTCACGCACACGCCCATGCAACGCCTCGATGCCGAGCAACGCATCGAGCAATGCATGGGGAGGCAATGAGGTCTCCACCTGCGCCACCGCATTTACATAATCAGGCTGGTTGCCGGGACCCACGGCCCGGCTCCGATAGAGGCGCGAGTGCTGCAACACCCGGGTGTCTGGTATTCGGTCGAGTTCCCGCAGGGCGCCCTGCAGTGTCGTGGCGGGTTCGCCCAGGTTGGCGCCCAAGGCGATGAAGGCGATGCTCACTTTGCCTTGCCGCCGCGGCGGCCGGACCTTCGGCGACGGCGTCTGCGCGGCCGGGCCGGGGTTTCCCCGCTATCGGCATCAGTCCCGGGTGGTTCTCCATCGTCATCCTCTGCGCCGGCATCCACCACGTTCGTTGGCATGTCTTTCTGCGCCGCGGTCCACCATTCGCATAATTCCTGCAAGGGTTCCCCGGCACGGTTGCGCAATAACAGAAAATCATAGGCAGCGCGAAAGCGTGGATGCGCCAGCAGGCGCTGCGGGCGTTTACCCATGTACCGCAGCAGGCGCGGCTGAAACTCCCAAATCTCGCGCGCCATCTGGGTGAAGCGGCGCGGAATGGCGGTGCGCGCAATCTGGCGCGAAATCACCGCATCCGCAGCCAGCTCCAGCGCCTCTGGCTCAGCCAATCCCCTGGCGACCTGGTCGGCCGCCTGCGCGCGCATGGGCGACCAGAGCAATGCCGCCAGCAGGAACCCCGGCGTCACCGGGCGCGATTCCGCCAGGCGCTGGTCCGTGTCACGCAATGCGTGAATCACCAGGGTCTGGGGGAAACCGCTTTCCTCGCGTCCGAGCACAATTTCCGTTTCCGGGAACAGCGCGCCAAACAGCCCATGATGCCGCAGCGCTTCGAAGGTCTGTTCGGCACAGCCGCCGAGAAACAGCTTCAACACCTCCTCGAACAGGCGCGCCGACGGAATTTCCTCCAGCAATAGCGCCAGTTTTGCGATGGGACGTTCGCTGTCCGCGTGAATCCTGAAACCCAGTTTGACCGCGAACCGGACCGCGCGCAGCAGCCGCACCGCATCCTCGCGGTAACGCAGCTCGGGATCGCCGATAAGCCGGATCACCCCGGCGCGAATGTCGGCCATGCCGCCGACATAATCCACCACGGAAAAGTCATCGATGTTGTAGTACAGGGCATTGGCGGTGAAATCACGCCGCCAGACGTCATCGTCAATGGTGCCGTAGACGTTGTCGCGCACGATGCGTCCCTCCACATCGCTGACATGATGCGCGGTGCGGAATGTGGAAACCTCGATGATGTCGTTGCCGAAACGGACGTGGGCGAGTCGAAAGCGCCGGCCGATGAGATGGCAATTGCGGAACAACTCCCGGATCTGTTCCGGATGCGCGTTGGTGGCAACGTCGAAATCCTTGGGCTCGCGCCCGAGCAACAGGTCGCGCACACTGCCGCCCACCAGGAAGGACTGGTAGCCGGAGTTCTTCAGGCGATAGAGCACCTTGAGCGCGTTCTCGCTGATGGCCTCGCGCGAAATAATATGATCGCTGCGCGGGATGATCTGGGGCCGGGGTTTCAGGTGGCTGATTTTGTCGGTTGGGTCGGGAAACATGGGCGTCCGGGAATGGGGAACGAGGGGCACTGCCGCGGTCTTGGCCTATGGTATCATCGCGGCCCGCCTTTCGGCGCTTCGCTCCCTTCGTCTAGTGGCCCAGGACGTTGCCCTCTCACGGCGAAAACAGGGGTTCGAGTCCCCTAGGGAGCGCCATAATATTCCCATGAGTTCCACTATGATCGGGTTTGCGGACACAAATCCGGGCGTGTGAATCAGGTGATTTTCCCCAATTTTCCAGCACTCGCCGACGGGCCAATCCTGAATCTGCCCGGCAGACCCTCCATCCCGCGCGTGCTGGCTGCCGTGCTGCTGCACATTGCGCTGGGACTGTGCTCCCCGGCCACAGCAGATGCCGATCCTGACTACCGCGCCTGGATTACTTCAATGAAAGCGGCGGAACGTGGGCCGTTTTCGCGCATACGCTGGTTCTGCAAAGACGGCACCTTGCTGCCGCCGGAACCCTTCGCGTGCAAGGACCACGGCGGCGGAAACCAGCACGCGGAATGGTCGGAACAGACGGTGGCGCTGCACGGCGCGGGCTACCGAATCGCAACGTTCTATGCCGACCTCGATAGCGCCGCGCTGCTGGAGTCGCCGTCAATCCGCGACGACCTCGCGCAGATGCTGGTGGAGCAGTTCCTGATCCGCGTCGATGACGGGTGGATCCTGCGGCGTGCGCGTTTCTACCGCGGTGCATTCCAGGCCGAAGGGGAATGGGACGGCGCCCGCCGGCTGCTGCTGACCCTGGCCGCCTCCAATGACTGGTTGACTGGACGCTTTCTCCCGTCGCGCACCGTGGCCGAGCTGGTGCCGCATGGCAAGGAAACCCCGACGGCGCACCGGATCCGGCAGCTCGCGCTGTCACTGTCCGAGCGTGACCCCGGATTTATGACCTTGCGCAACAAGATTCATTCGATGCCGACGCAGGGCGATGCGGAACTGGTGCGCGCATATGCCGCGAAAGTCAGCGATCCCCGGTTGGCGGAAGAATTCAAACTGCTCGCCGGGGAGATCGATCGCATGCATGACAGCGATCCTGGGACAGCCCTGGCCGACTTGATGGCCAAACTGCCGGCGTCGGCCGAGTTCACCAAGCGCCTGCGTGGACTCGCGCCGGGCCTGGTGTCGGGAAGCACGCCGGCTGTGCGCTTCGCGGCATCCGCCGCATTCCTCCGGGAACTCCGCGATGTGCTTTCCATCGCAGGTACTCCGGAGGCAAGACTACAGGCGCTGGATGTAAGCCTCGTGATCGAGGCCGAGCACTTTGCGGCCGCCACCAGTGTCCGCGCGCAGGTCGAGGGCATGAGCCGCCGGCAGCGCCTTGATCTGCTCGGCCAGACGGCCGATGCGCTTTACGGCGTCGGGCTGCTGTCGCGTCGCCAGCTGGACGCGCTGCACGCATCGATTGGACACATGGGCGCCGGGAACCCGGACCTGGATCTGTATCGGAGGGAACTGCGCTACCTGTCACTGGCCGCGGACTGGGCGGCACAGCATCTGAATTTCCATTTCGCAACGGGCATGGAAAAACTCGCTGAACTTGAACCGCTGGCGCTGATGTTCAATCAGGATCAACTGCGGGGCAGTCCCCTGCTGCTCTATTCGACGGTTGTGGACAGCCTGGTGCGGGACGGTAACCGCCTGGCCGGCGTGCGGACACAACTGTTCGGCAAGGAAATCGGCGCAGGGGTGCGGGCCGTGAATCCGGGTCTCGCGCAGGGCATCCTGCGCGACGGGCGCAAGCTGCGCGCGGAGCAATTTCGAAGCGACGGCATTTATCTCCTGCCGGAGACAACGGCGGAACTGACCCCGGTCGCGGGAATCATCACCGCCGGCGAAGGCAATGCCCTCTCCCACGTACAGATCCTTGCGCGCAGCCTCGGCATACCCAACGCGGCGGTGGATGAATCGCTGCTCGACGCCTTGATGCCGCAGGTGGACAAGCCCGCGGTCCTCGCGGTAAGTCCGGGCGGAACCGTGGCGCTGATGGCGGAAAATGCAACGATCGCGCCGGTGCTGCGCAAGCAGAAGGAATCGGCGGCGCAGTTCATCAACCTTGACCTGACCCGGCTGGACCTGAAATTCCGCGAGCTGGTCGATCTCTCCCGCCTGCACTCTGCGGACTCGGGCCGGATCGTCGGGCCGAAGGCGGCGCACCTCGGCGAACTCAAGCGGCATTTCCCCGCGGAAGTGACGGAGGGTATCGCCATACCGTTTGGAATTTTCCGGCAGTTGCTGGAACGGCCGTCCCCGGACGGGACCACACCGATGTTCGAGTGGATGGCCGGCAATTACCGCCGCATCGGGAAATTGCCTGCCGGCGGCGAGCAGCACGCGGCCGAAACGGAGAAGTTGCGCAACGCCATTCACGAGTGGATCTCCGGCGCGCGCCTGGATGAGGAGTTTCGAAACGCGCTGCGGAAGCGGCTGGAGCAGCGCTTTGGCGCCGACGGCAGCTACGGCGTGTTCGTGCGCAGCGATACGAATGTAGAGGACCTCCCCGATTTCACCGGTGCTGGGCTCAACCTGACGCTGCCCAACGTCGTCGGTCTGGAAAATATCTGCACGGCGATTCAGCAGGTGTGGGCATCGCCCTTCTCGGCCCGCGCCTTCGCCTGGCGCCAGTCGCGTATGACGCAGCCCGAGCACGTCTACCCGGCCATTCTGCTGCTCAAGGCGGCCGACGTGGAGAAATCCGGCGTGCTGGTCACGGCGGATCTGGACACCGGCGATCGGGATTGGTTATCCGTGGCGATCAACGAGGGCGTCGGCGGCGCAGTCGATAACCAGGCGGCGGAATCGTTGCGCATCAGCCTACGCAGCGACGAAGTACGCCTGATGTCCCAGGCCAGCGCGCCGTTCCGGCGCCGGCTCGATCCCTCGGGCGGCGTTGTTTCCCTGCCGGCGAGCGGCACAGAATACGTGCTCCGCGATCAGGAAATCGACGACCTGCGTAGATTCAGCGAAACTCTCGGCAGAAAATTCCCCGCCATCGTCGACGCATCCGGTCAGGCCACGCCTGCCGATGTGGAGTTTGGTTTTGCGGTCGGCAAATTGCACCTGTTCCAGGTCCGCCCGTTCCTGGAAAATCCGGCCGCGGCAGGCAGCGAGTATCTGCGCTCCCTCGACCCGGATGCCGCGAAGATGCGCCAGGCAACGGTCGACCTGGGGGGGATCCCGAAATGAAATCCTGCGCGGAACCGGCATGAGCACGTCCACTCAGCGCACTATGTGGTGGCGTGCCGGCGCGTGCTGGCCCGTTGTCCTCCTGATCTCGATCGTTGGCTGCCGGGGCACGGCCGGTTATCCGCTCGATGGTTACGAGCACACCGGGATCGGCCGGCTGGAATCCGCGCGGCGCGTACAGGAGGGCATCGACCCCGGCGACAAGCAGCCGCGCGGCGCGTTGTTGCGCATGGAACAGGTTGTTCCCCGCCTTCTCGACCGGCGCGACCTTGAACTGCCGTCCCCCGATCCGGTTTTCACCGCGGAAGTCGTCGCGCTGCTCGGCGGGAACGCCGATCGCTATTCGATCGCGGTACTCGACCTGTCGGATCGCGATGCGCCGCTTTACGCCGAACACCGCGCGGCCGAACTGTATAACCCGGGCAGCGTGGGAAAGCTGGCCGTGGCGATGGCCTGGTTTCAGCAATTGGCCGACCTGTACTCCGAGGATACCCAGGCGCGCTGGCGATTGCTGAAGGACACCAGCGTGGTCGCCAGCGACGTCGTCGTGTCCGATCATCACACGGTGCGGCGCTGGGACCGGCAGGCCCAGCGCCTCATCCGGCGCTCCTTGCAGCCCGCCGACACGGGCACGCTGCTCGAATTCATGGACTGGATGCTTTCCGCCAGTGCCAATGCCGCAGCTTCCGTGCTGATCAAGCAGGGCCTGCTGCTCAGGCATTTCGGTAATGGTTACCCGGCCGGGCCCGAGGTGGAGCGCCAGTACTTCCAGCAGACACCGGGAGCGGAACTGACGCGATCGCTCATCGGCTTCCTGCACGACCCCGTGGCACGGAGTGGACTGGATCCGGAGCGGTTCCGGCAGGGTAGCTTTTTCACTGCCACCGGAAAGCGCCTTGTTGCCGGCACGTCCAGCTACGCCTCGGCGCGGGAACTGCTCAGGTACCTGTTGCGCCTCGAGCAGGGGCGCATCGTTGATGAGTTTTCATCCACGGAGATCAAGCGGCTGCTGTACAGCACCGAGAGGCGGATCCGCTATGCGTCGTCCCCGGCGCTGCCCGAGGCCGCGGTCTACTTCAAGAGCGGTTCGCTGTTTGAATGCGCGCCGGAACCGGATTTTGTCTGCCTGCAGTACCACGGCAACGTCAAGAACTACATGAATTCCGTTGCCATCGTCGAATCACCCGCGGGCGCGCCGCGCTTCTATTACATGGTCGCGTTGATGTCCAACGTGTTGCGAAAGAATTCGGCCGTGGATCACCAGACGCTGGCGACCCGGATCCAGCGCCTTATTGAAAAGCGCCACGCAGGTACGGCTGCGAGGCAATTGTCCCAGGCTCCTTCATGATTGTGCCTGACAGGATGGAACTTGATCCGGTGGCACCGGGAGGAGGTGCCACGGTGTTCACCGCGAGCGCGGGGGGCGCAAGCAGATCGTCAATCTTCGGCGCGAGCCGGGCCAGCCATTCGCCGCCCCTCGAATCATCGGACAGCGCCACCAGGATGTACGTCCGGCGCGCCGACTCCACCAGCATGCTGTCCGCGTGCCAGTGCTGCCAGGTGCCCGACTTGCGGTACAGCGCGACATTTCGCCCGGACATGCCCTTGACGAACTTGTGCTCGATCGCGGACTTCGAAAGCACCTCTTTCATCTGCCGCGTCAGCTCCGGGTTCACCAGCTTTCCGCTTTCCAGGAGGTAGTAGAAGCGCGCCACCTGCATGGCCGTCGCGCCATGGGAAATATTGTGCAAGGGATCGCGCTCGAAGGCGGGGTTCGCCCCGTATTCCTTTCCAACCCAGAGACCGCCGTTCGCAAGCGGGTCGTACAAACGGAATTGCGGAGAGGCAAGTATCTCGTTGACGCGACGGTCACCGACCCGCTTCATGACCTGGGTAGCCGCCTCGTTGGATGAGTTCCGGATCATCCGGATCATCAGTTCCTGCAGTTCCGGCGTATTCTGCAGCCGGTCATGCTGAATCTCGACAAACGCCGTCAGCAGGATGCCGATCTTCGGCAGGCTCGCGGCATACATCATCTCGTCGCCGTTGACCTGCGCGACGCGCGGCCGCTGCAGGTCGCTGATGTCGGCGAGTGACACGCACAGGTCACCGCGCTGCACGGCCTGGTCGAGACCCAGGCTGCGGATGGCTTCATCCAGCGTGTGTTGCAGGATGTCGTCCGCGGAGTCACGCAGATCGGCGGGATTACCGTCGCCTGCCGCCGATGACACGGGCGCCAGCGCCGCGCACGCCACCAGTAATATCGCCGCAAGTGCTCTCATTGCTTTTTAATCTATCATCGCCGTGGTGAATCCACCAAACGAATTCTCTGCGGCGGCCGGGACACCCGATCCTG
>MGYT01000019.1:59127-77986 GCA_001801865.1 Gammaproteobacteria bacterium RIFCSPLOWO2_02_FULL_61_13 | reverse complement strand
CTTCCCCTACGTCTGGATCGGGTCGGCATTTGCGCTGCTGGCGTTCATTGGCGTCTACAACCGCCTGGTCGCGAAGTACACCCGCGTGCGCGTCGTGAACGGCTCACTGATTGTTTGCGCTGTGGTGCTCTCCCTGTTCTGGCTTGCCCGCAAGAATGCGACCGTGGAGCTGATTTATCTCTTCTACATCTTTGTCGACGTGTTCAGCGTCATCCTGGTCGAGCAATTCTGGAGCCTGAGCAACTCGGTGACGAGGATGAACGAGGGGGAGAACAGTTACTGGTTTGTGGGGACCGGCGGCATCCTGGGAGGCATTGCCGGCGGCGTGCTGGCGAGTGTACTGCTCAGGTACACGCCGATGCAGACGTCCGATCTGCTGCTGTCATGTGCGGCCATGTTGCTGATCTGTGCCGTTGCGACTTTCCTCATCTCACGCCGCGGGCTGTTCGAAGAGGTGCCGGAAGTGGAGCGCGCCGTGATCAACGGCCGGGGCCTGGTAGCATTGTTCAAGAACCGCTACCTGATACTTGTCGCAGTGATCGTGTGTTTCTCGCAGCTTGCCGAACCGGTGGTCGAATACCAGTTCCTCAGCGAGGTGAGCGACAAGTTCCCTGATCGTGACACACGCACCCAGGTCATTTCCGAATTCTTCAGCCTGCTCAGCCTGGTCTCGTTGCTGATTAACGTGGCGGTAACGCCATTCGTCCACCGGCACCTGGGCGCCATTGCGGGATTGCTGATTCAGCCCCTGCTCGTATCGGTCGCCTCCGCCGCGTACCTGGTCCACACGACGCTCGCCACCGCGGTCATGATGAAGGTCAGTGACCGCGGCCTGTCCTACTCCATCAACCGCGCCTCGAAGGAACTGCTGTACATTCCCATCGACCCCGTGAACACCTACCAGGTCAAGGCGTGGATCGACATGCTCGGTTACCGCATGTTCAAGGTGCTGGGTTCCGGCCTGATCCTCGTCGCCCTGCGGTGGTCTCCGGCCGGCGCAAATGGCGCGTACCTGAGCTGGCTCACGTTCGGGATCTGCGGCGCCTGGCTGTTTGCCATCACACTGCTCGCGGCCGAATACCGCAGGATGACTGTTCCGCTGAGAGCCTGAACCGGGACCGCGCCATTGATGCCGCAGACGACAGACAAGTCATCCCCCGTCGCCGGCACTGCGGCCCCTGCCGCGAACGCTTGCGGGCTGCCGCGTCGCGCTGCGGCCATGCTGTATGACTGCCTGTTGCTCTTCGCAGTGCTGTTCGTCGCCACACTTGCGGTACTGCCCCTGACCGGGGGTGACGCCATTCCCAGCGGCAATCCGCTCTACGCCGGGTACCTGCTGCTGATCACCTATTTCTATTTTGCCGGCCAATGGGTTCGCGGTGGACGGACACTGGGCATGCGCGCCTGGCACATTCGGCTTCTGAAGCAGGATGACAGCGCCCCGGACTGGTCCGCGTGCAGCGTTCGTTTCGCCGCCGCATTGCTGTGCTGGGCGATGGCGGGGTTGGGATTCCTGAGCGGGGTCGGCCGCGCGGATCGCCTGGCCTGGCATGACCGATTGTCAGGAACCTGTCTGGTTATTGAACCGGCAGCGCGCTGCAGGTAGGGCGGGCTTCAGCCCGCCGGGATACCGAACGGCCGGCTGAAGCGACCCACAGGATGTGGGAAATGCCGCGAGACGCCTACATGGATGTAGGCGGTAGAGCGACGCAGGAGCCAAAGCCGAGGACAGGATGTCCGGAGCGGCCGGCCCTACAATTCCGGCCCAATTAATCGCGCAGCAACCAGAGCAGCACGCCGGCCAGCAACACGGTCGGAGCAGCAACACTGATCGGGGAAGCAATTCCGTACACCATGCCCATGTTCCCGGACGCCTGGCTGAGGATGTGAAATATCACGCCGGCCAGCGCACCCTGGAACACACGCTGGCCCACCGGAATCGAGCGCAGGTGTACACGCACCATGGGCACCGCAAGAATGATCATGGCCAGGATCGAAAACGGCCGCACCAGTTTCACCCACAGCGCCTGCTCATAGAGCCGGCTGTCCTGGGAATTCTCCTGCAGGTAATCGATGTAGCCAAACAGCCCGACCACGGTCAGGTACTGGGGCTCAATAATAATCAGCCTCAGCATCTCCGGATCCAGCAGTGATTCCCAGGCAGCCTGCTTGAGAGAGCGCCTCTGGATCGTTTCGCCATCGAGAGTGGTCTGCTGAATGCTCTCCAGTAACCAGCGATCCTTCACATAGCGGGCCTGCTTGGCCCGTGTGCTCGTGCGCAGACGATTGTCGGCGTCGAACTCGTATATATAGATCTGTTCGACGCGCTTGCCGGGCAGGATCTTGCGGATGTTGATGTAGCTGTTGCCGTCACGCGCCCAGAATCCGTATTTGCTCTTCAGGGTAATTTGCTGGGTCATGGACAGGGAGCGCAGATTCTGCGCCTTCTCCTCGCTGAACGGCGCCACCAGTTCGCTGTTAATCACCGACAACACAATCAGCAGCGCCGCGGCCCGGGCCAGCAACCCACCCAGCTGCGCGCTGGAGACACCGGCGGTCCTGATGACCGCGAGTTCGCTGTTCTGCGCCAGTATTCCCAGGGTGGCCATGGAACCAATCATCGCGGCGATGGGAAACAGTTCGCTGGCCAGGCGCGGCGTAGTCAACAGCACGTAGGTCACCGCCTGGAACACGCCATAGTTCCCGCGTCCAGTTTCCTCCAGCTGGTCGATGAGGGAAAAAAAAGCAAACAACGCCACCAGCACTGCCAACGCCAGCAACGTGGTCCAGAACAGCATGCGGGCAAAATAGCGCCGCAAAATGCTCATGCGGCCCGCCTCATGCCCGGCGCTGGCGCAGCCAGCGCCGGAGTCCCGGCAGGTGCAGGATCAGGAGCAGCACGCCGATCAGAAGCAGGTGCACCCACCACAGTCCGATGAACGCCGGCAACTGATCACGTTTGCACAGCGTCTTCGAGATGCCCAACAGGTTGCTGTAGATAAAATAGATCGCCACCGCAACAAACACCGGTGCGTAACGATGCTCATTGAAGGAGAACCGGTTCATCGCCACGCCCAGCAGCGGCAGCAGCAATGCGGCAATGATGGCGGACAACCGCCATTGCAGTTCGGCCAGATGCGCGGGCGATGTCTGGCGCAACAGCTGCAGCGTGGGAATGGCCTCGAGTTCATCAGCCGCAGTCCCCGGTGTGCCCTGCTGCAACAGGACCGCGTAGGCGCGGTATTCGGTCACCTGGTAATTCAACGCCCCCGGCAGGCCCAGGTAGCGGCGCCCGTCCTCAAAGCGCACGTAGCGGCTGCCGGTTCGCGGATCAGTCTCGAAGCGGGCCCGATCCGATGTCAGCACGCCGAGGCGGTTGCGTTCGCGCACCTGCAGGAACACATCCTCCATGAGCTCGCCATCCCTGGCCAGGCGTTCCACATAGACGATGCGATCACCCTTGCTGAACTCCCGAAACTGGCCCGCAGCGATGCCGGTGACATCCGATTCCACCTCGGCCCGATCGCGGAGCTCCTGGACCCGTCCTTCCGCCCACGGCGCCAGAAAGAAACTCACGGCCAGCACCAGCATGGCGTACCGGCCGGCGAGGCGCGCCACCGTGGCCAACTGGAAATTCTCGGAAATGCCGGCGCTGTACATCACCACCAGCTCCTTGTCCCGGGCCATGCGCGACATGGCAAGCATGACCGCAAGGAAGATCCCGATGGGCAGAACCTTGGGCAGCATGGCGAGCACCTTCATGCCCAACATGTGCAGGATGAATTCGGCCGGCAGTTCGCCGGAGGCCGCATCGGCCAGGTATTCGACAAACCGGTTGCTGGCGAGCACCAGCAACAGCAGGCCAAGTATCCACCCGGCCTTCTCGAGAATCTCGCGCTGAATGTGTCGTTCCAGGATCATGGGCAATCAGATGTGGCAGCTTTTGCGTTATCTCCGGCAGTTGAATAAACTTGCCTACCCGCTGTTACCGGGTGTGCAACCCGGATCAAACCGCGCCGGGCCACCGGCGACAAGCGCTAAATTCAGCCCACGCATCTTAGGCCTAATAGTATGGACTTCAGCATCAAGAGCGGAAATCCGGAAAAGCAACGCACTGGCTGCCTGATCGTCGGCGCCATGGAGACGCGCAAGCTGACCGCGCCGGCCAAGGCCATTGATGACTGTGCCGGGAAGCACCTGTCAAACATGCTGCGACGCGGCGACATGGACGGCAAGACCGGCCAGTCGTTGTTGCTGCACAATGTGCCGGGGACCCTCGCCGACCGCGTACTCCTTATTGGTTGCGGGCGCGAACGTGAGATTACCGATCGCCAGTATCGCAGCATCATCGAGAACGGCATGCGCGCCATTTCGGCCACCGGCGCCAGCGATGCCGTCAATTACCTGCCGGAACTGAACGTCAAGGGCCGCGACCATTACTGGAAACTGCGCCAGGCGCTCGAGATTGCAAATCACGTCAGCTACGAGTTCCGGGAATTCAAGAGTCGCAAAAAGGGCACGGATCGTTCACTGCGGCGCCTGACCTTGATGGTGCCGTCACGGCGCGAACTTCCGGTCGGCGAACAGGCCATGCGTGACGGCCTCGCCATCAGCCGCGCGGTGAAGGCCACGCGGGATCTGGCGAATCGGCCGGCGAACGTGTGCACGCCGACCCACCTCGCCCATCATGCCCAGGGACTGACGCGCACGCACCGGAATCTGCGCTGCAAGGTGCTGGATCGGCCGGCGCTCGAAAAACTCGGCATGCATTCGTTCCTGTCCGTGTCCCAGGGCAGCCAGGAACCGCCGAAGCTGATCGTGCTCGAATATCACGGCGGCAAGCGCGGCGGCAAACCCGTGGTGCTGGTGGGCAAGGGCGTAACCTTCGACACTGGCGGCATTTCCATCAAGCCGGCCCAGGCCATGGACGAGATGAAGTTCGACATGTGCGGCGCCGCCTCGGTGATGGGCGCCATCAGCGCGGCGGCGGACCTCAAGCTGCCGCTGGACGTGGTCGGCATCATTCCGGCCACGGAGAACATGCCCGGTGGCCGCGCCACCAAACCCGGCGACATCGTCACCAGCATGTCCGGGCAGACTATCGAGGTGCTGAATACCGACGCCGAGGGGCGCCTGATCCTGTGTGATGCGCTGACCTACGCCGAACGCTTCAACCCCGCCGCGGTCATCGACGTGGCGACACTGACCGGTGCCTGCGTGGTCGCGCTCGGGCATCATGCCAGCGGCCTGCTGGCCAACCACAGCCCGCTGGCGCGCAGCCTGCTGGATGCGGGCGAAAGCAGTGCGGACCGCGCCTGGCAACTGCCGCTGTGGGACGAATACCAGAAACAGATCGACAGCCCGTTTGCCGACTTCGCCAACGTCGGCGGCCGGGACGCCGGCACCATCACTGCCGCGTGCTTCCTGTCGCGCTTCGCCGGCAAGTACCACTGGGCGCATCTGGACATCGCCGGCACCGCATGGATCAGCGGCAAAAACAAGGGCGCCACCGGAAGGCCGGTCCCGTTGCTGGTCCAGTACCTGCTGGATCAATGCGCGGCGGCATGAAGATGAAAGTTAAAAGTACAAAGTGAAAAGCAAAGCAGGGCAGCGGCCCTTGCGCCGCGAGTGACCGGATTGAAAGACAGCTTGTGCATTTTGGCCTTTGCTTTTCGCTTTTTACTTTTCACTTTTCACTAATTGCAAAATGACCCGGGTTGACTTCTATGTGCTCCCCGAAGGTGCCGCCCCGATGCGCTTCGCCTGTGACATGGCCGCGCGCATCCTGGCCGACCAGTTGAACGTGCACATCCATGCGGATTCCCGCGCCGATGCCGTGGCACTGGACGGAATGCTGTGGACGTTTCGTGACATCAGCTTTCTGCCCCACGCGCTGGCGGATGACCGGACGCCGGATCCGGCGCCGATCATCATCGGCTGGCTTGGCCAGGCGCCCACGACCGACGCGGTGCTGATCAACCTGAGCCACGAGCTGCCCGATTTTGCCGGAGGATTCCGCCGCGTGATCGAGCCCGTGGCAGCATCACCGGAGGCCCGCGCGGAATCCCGAGAACGTTACCGGCAATATCGGGAACTGGGCTGGGAGCTTTCCAGCCAACAGATGGATCAGGATCAAGGCCATGCCAACCTCTGACAAACCGGGTACTCCGCCCACGCTGGACCTGCCTATTGATGAACTGGAATCCCTGCTCGCGGACGCGGAAGGGATAAAGGTGTCCGAGGCCGAGATCCCGATCCTGGATGACGAGGTGACCGCTTCTGCAACGCCTGGTGCAACGGCACCCGCAACGACACCTGAAGACAAGCTGACCCCCCGGCAACTGGTGGAACTGGGACAAAGGCTGCAACAACGGGTCGATACGGAACTGGAGGGCCTGGCCGACGTCATCCGCGGCGTGGTCAAACGCTGCATCCTGGAGGAATTGCGCCGGGAATTACCGCCGGTGGCAGGCCGATCCGAAGGCCCCCCTGTCGCACCAGCGCCCAGGAAGCCGGATACGCCCTGACATGGACAAGGCCTACGACCCCGCCGGCATTGAGCCACGGTGGTACGACACCTGGGAAAAACAGGGGTATTTCGCCCCTGCCGGTACCGGGGAATCCTATTGCATCGTGCTGCCACCCCCGAACGTCACCGGCAGCCTGCACATGGGCCATGCATTCCAGCAGACATTAATGGATGTGTTGATCCGGTATCACCGCATGCGCGGCGACAACACGCTCTGGCAGTGCGGCACTGACCACGCGGGCATCGCCACGCAGATGGTGGTGGAACGGCAACTGGAGCAGCAGGGCAAGACCCGGGTGCAGTTGGGGCGAAAGGAATTCGAACGGGCCGTGTGGCTGTGGAAGGACACCTCCGGCAGCACCATCACGCGCCAGTCACGCCGGTTGGGCACGTCAATGGACTGGACGCGGGAGCGCTTCACCATGGACGAAGCTTTGTCCGAGGCCGTGCAGGAAGTATTTATCCGGTTGTATGCAGACGGGCTCATTTATCGCGGCAACCGGCTGGTGAACTGGGACCCGGTGCTGCACACCGCGGTCTCCGATCTGGAAGTGGTCTCCGAGGAAGAAGCCGGGCACCTGTGGCACTTGCGCTACCCGGTCGCCGGGCTGGAACAACATGTGATCGTGGCGACCACGCGGCCGGAGACCATGCTCGGCGATACCGCAGTGGCGGTGCACCCGGAGGATGAACGGTACAAACACCTGGTCGGGCGCGAGATTCAGCACCCACTCACCAACCGTCGCATCCCGATCATCGCCGATGACTATGTGGATCCGGAATTCGGCAGCGGCTGCGTCAAGATCACACCGGCCCATGATTTCAACGATTACATGGTCGGGCAGCGGCATGGACTTCCCTTGATCAATATTTTTGACCGCGACGCGAAAATCGTTAGCGAGCTTGGCAGCCTTCCGATTGGAGATGCGCGGAGTGTTCGGGGACTTTTGGAAAAAACCTATGATGCTGCAGAATCTCGCGACCAAATCCCGGAGAAATACCGTGGTTTGGATAGATTCAAAGCACGCAAACAAATCGTCGCCGATCTGGAAGCGGCGGGACTGCTGGAGAAGACGCAGGAACACAAGCTCATGGTTCCGCGTGGGGATCGCTCGGGCGCGATCATCGAGCCGTACCTCACTGACCAGTGGTACGTGCGCATCGCGCCGCTGGCGGCGCCGGCCGTCGCCGCGGTGGAGGACGGGCGCATCCGCTTCGTGCCGGAGAACTGGTCCAAGACCTATTTCGAATGGATGCGCAACATCCAGGACTGGTGCATCAGCCGGCAGTTGTGGTGGGGGCACCGCATCCCGGCCTGGTACGCCGACGACGGCAGCGTCTACGTAGGCCGATCCGAGCAGGAAATCCGCGCCGCTCACAAGCTGGCGCCGGACCTGGCGCTGCGCCAGGACGAGGATGTGCTGGATACCTGGTTTTCCTCCGGGCTGTGGCCATTCTCCACGCTCGGCTGGCCGGACCAGACCCCGGAATTGCGCACCTTCTACCCCGGCGCCGTGCTGGTCACCGGCTTCGACATCATCTTCTTCTGGGTTGCGCGCATGATCATGCTGGGCCTGAAATTCATGGGCGATGTCCCGTTTCGCGAGGTGTATATCCACGGCCTGGTGCGCGATGGCGAAGGCCGGAAAATGTCCAAGTCCAAGGGCAACATCCTGGACCCGCTGGATCTTATCGACGGCATCGATCTGGAAGGCCTGATCCGCAAACGCACCGCCGGGCTGCTGCGGCCCCAGGATGCCGCGAAGATCGAGAAGGCCACGCGCAAGGAGTTTCCAGGGGGCATCGCCGCCTACGGCACGGACGCCTTGCGCATGACTTTTGCGTCGCTGGCCTCCCCGGGCCGCAACATCAACTTCGACGTGGGCCGCATCGGCGGCCACCGCAATTTCTGCAACAAGCTCTGGAACGCGGCGCGCTATGTGCTGATGAACCTGGAAACGTCCAGTGCAGCCGCGCTGGATGACATGCGTTTCTCCGCCGCCGATAAATGGATTAATTCGCGCCTGCACCACACCATTGCCGCGGTCACGGAAGGCATCAACAGCTACCGCTTCGACCTGGCGGCCCAGGCCATCCACCAGTTCACCTGGGATGACTACTGTGACTGGTACCTGGAATTGTCCAAACCGGTACTGACCGGCCAGGATGCCGATCCGGCGCTGCAACGCGGTACGCGCTTTACACTCATCTCCGTGCTGGAGACCCTGCTCCGCCTCGCGCACCCACTGTTGCCGTTCATCACCGAGGAAATCTGGCAACGCACGGCGCCACTTTGCGGCCGTGCCGGCCCCACCATCATGCGCGCCCCCTTCCCCGTGATTGCGGATGTGACGGCGGATGTGGCCGCGGAACAGGAAATCCAGTGGCTGCAGGCCTTCATCCTCGGGGTGCGGCGCATACGCGGTGAAATGAATATTCCCCCCGGCAAACCGCTGACGGTGCTGGTACGGGGCGGGAATGCCAACGAAATGGGCTGGCTCGACCGCAACCGGAATTACATCCGTACGCTGGCGCGGCTGGATCGGATCGATGCTGCCGGTGCTGACGCGCCGGAATCGGCGACGGCCCTGGCCGGGGACATGACACTCCTGATCCCGCTCGCCGACCTGATTGATCCACGCGCGGAGAAGGACCGGCTGGCAAAGGAACTGGCGGCGCGGGAGGCGGAGGCGGGACGCATCGCCGCCAAGCTGGGCAATGCGCAGTTCGTGGAACGGGCGCCCAAAGAGGTTGTCGAAAAAGAGCGCCAGCGCCATGATGAGTTGCAGCAGATGCTCACCACGTTGCGCGCGCAGGTAACGCGACTCGACACATTGCTGGCCACGCGCACCCCATGACCGGAATCAGGTTCCATGTTTGATCGCATCCGAGAAGACATCGCGGTGGTTTTCGAACGCGACCCCGCCGCCAAATCCACGCTGGAAACGCTGGTCGCCTCGCCCGGCCTGCATGCATTGTTGCTGCACCGGGTGAACCACTGGCTCTGGACCCATGGACTGTTTCTTTCCGCCCGGTTCGGTTCACATCTCACGCGTTTCCTGACCGGCATCGAGATCCACCCCGGCGCACGCATCGGGCCACGTTTTTTCATTGACCATGGCATGGGTGTGGTCATCGGCGAGACCACCGAGATCGGCGCTGACTGCTCCATTTATCACGGCGTCACCCTGGGCGGCACCACCTGGAACAAGGGCAAGCGCCATCCGACACTGGAGGCGGGGGTCATCATCGGCGCCGGGGCCAAGGTGCTGGGACCCATTACCCTCGGCGCCGGGGCGCGCATTGGTTCGAATGCGGTGGTGGTCAAGGATGTGCCGCCCGGTTCCACGGTGGTGGGTGTGCCCGGGCATGTGATCGCCAAACGCGGCGGTGAAAATCGCGAGGCCGAACTCCAGGCGCAGCGCGAGGCCACCGCCAACAAGATTGGATTTGAGGCCTACGCCGAGCGCAAGGATATGCCCGACCCCATCCAGAATGCCTTCGATTCCATGCTGGATCACATGCATGAGGTGGAGAACCGGTTAAAGTCCATGCAGGAACGGTTGTCCCGCCTGGAGCAAGGTGCCCGCCCGCCGGAACCCAAATAGAGACTATTTCTTGGCAGGCTACCGCATCACAGCGGCGCATATTCCGTCATCCCGGCGCATCCGCCGTCACCCCGGCGCAGGCGACCCACAGGATGTGGGAAATGTCGCGTGAGGACAGGATGTCCGGAGCGATCGGGGTCCAGTGCAAGCACCACTGGATACCGTCCTTCGACGGTACGACAGCGCTGATGTGAGTATATGCTCACATTCGTTTTAACCCATTCTATGACTCACTTCTAATAGTTGAGTAACTTAGTCAACGTAATACTTGACTAAAACGGTCGGCCATGGGACAGTGCCGGCCCTTCTGGATTGGTTGGACGGGGGTATTGCCATGCGACTGACTACCAAGGGACGTTACGCCGTGACGGCCATGTTAGACCTGGCCCTGCATCGCGATCAGGGACCCATCAACCTGGCGGATATCTCACACCGTCAGGGCATCTCGCTGTCGTATCTGGAACAGTTGTTTGCCCGTCTGCGCCGGCAGGGGCTGGTGGCCAGCGCCCGGGGTCCGGGCGGCGGCTACCTGCTGGGCCGCCAGGCCGGGGAGATCTCGGTCGCCCAGGTGATCAATGCCGTGGATGAGAGCGTGGATGCCACGCGCTGCGGCGGACAGGAAAACTGCCAGGGCAAGGAACGCTGCCTGACTCACGACCTGTGGGAAGAGTTGAGCAACCAGATCACCCACTTCCTGGACAGCATCACCCTTGGCGACCTGATCCAGCGCGGCACCGTACGCCAGGTGTCGCAGCGTCAGGATGGCGCCGTCGTGCAATTGCACCTGTGAACCGCGCTTTTAGTCAAGGATCGCCATCATGACTGAACATCGCATTGAATTGACCGAGCGCGCCGCCACGCATGTGCGCAAATTCCTGGCGCGCCACGATGGTAGTGTCGGACTGCGTGTGGGCGTCAAACCGACGGGTTGCTCGGGTTACAAGTATGTGGTCGAGCCGGCGGATCAGATTGGGGCCGCGGATTGCCGCTTCGAATCCAACGGCGTGCAACTGGTGGTCAGCGCGGATGACATGAAATACCTGGCCGGCACGGAAGTGGATTTCGTGCGCGACGGCCTGAATGAGGGCTTTCGCTTCAAGAACCCCAACGTGCAGGACGCCTGCGGCTGCGGCGAGAGCTTCAACTTCGCCACGCCGGTATCCGACAGCCATTGAAACTGCGCCATGTCCCAACCCAATCGCGAAATCGAACAACTGGTCCAGCGCGAATACGAACACGGCTTCGTCACTGACATTGAATCGGACACCGTCCCGCCCGGGCTGAACGAGGACACCATCCGGTTTATCTCGGCGAAAAAGGCCGAGCCGGACTGGTTGCTGGCGTGGCGGCTGGAGGCATTTCGTACCTGGCAGAAGATGCGCGCCCCGAACTGGGCCCATGTGCATCACCATCCCATTGATTACCAGGACATCTCCTATTATTCCGCGCCGCGATCGCCCAAGGACGGGCCGCAGAGCCTGGAGGAAGTGGACCCGAAGCTGCTGGAGACCTACGCGAAACTGGGTATCCCGCTGCATGAACAGAAACTGCTGGCCGGAGTGGCCGTGGATGCGGTATTTGACAGCGTGTCGGTGGCCACCACGTTCAAGGGCAAGCTCGCCGAGGCGGGCGTGATCTTCTGCTCCTTCTCCGAGGCGGTGCAGAACCACCCGGAATTGGTGCGCCAGTACCTGGGTTCCGTGGTTCCGATGGGTGACAACTTTTATGCGGCGCTGAATTCCGCCGTGTTCACCGACGGTTCATTCTGCTACATCCCGAAGCACACACGCTGCCCGATGGAGTTATCCACCTATTTCCGCATCAATGCCGCCAAGACCGGACAGTTTGAGCGCACGCTGATAGTGGCTGAAGAAGGCAGCCACGTCAGTTACCTGGAAGGCTGCACGGCGCCGATGCGCGACGAGAATCAACTGCACGCGGCAGTGGTGGAACTGGTGGCGCTGGACAATGCCACCATCAAATATTCCACGGTGCAGAACTGGTACCCCGGTGACGAAAACGGCGTCGGCGGCATCTACAATTTCGTCACCAAGCGCGGCGATTGCCGCGGCGCGAATTCGCGCATCTCCTGGACCCAGGTGGAAACCGGCTCCGCGATCACGTGGAAATACCCCAGTTGCATCCTGCGCGGCGAAAATTCCGTCGGCGAGTTCTATTCCGTGGCCGTGGCGAACAATTACCAGCAGGCCGACACCGGCACCAAGATGATTCACATCGGACGCAATACCCGCAGCACGATTGTCTCCAAGGGCATCTCCGCCGGTCATGGCCAGAATGCCTACCGCGGGCTGGTGCGCATTGCCAAATCCGCCGCCAACGCCCGCAATCACACCCAGTGCGATTCATTGCTGCTGGGCGATCGCTGCGGGGCCCACACCTTTCCCTACATGGAGACGAAAAACTCCAGCGCCATCGTCGAGCACGAGGCCACCACCTCCCGCATCGGCGACGACCAGTTGTTCTATTGCCGGCAACGCGGCATCGCTGCGGAGGACGCCGTCAACATGATCGTCAACGGCTTCTGCAAGGAGGTCTTCCGGGAATTGCCGATGGAATTCGCCGTTGAGGCGCAGAAGTTGCTGGGCGTTACTTTGGAAGGGGCTGTGGGATGAAAAGCAGTTACAAGTCATAAGTCACAAGGCAACAATTGCCAGTGTTTTGACTTTACTTGTTACTTATAACTTGTGACTTATAACTTTCCTGGACGAAACCATGCTTGAAATCAAAAATCTGCACGTAGCCGTGGACGGCAAGGAAATCCTGAAGGGCGTGAATCTCCACGTTCGTCCAGGAGAGGTCCACGCCATCATGGGCCCGAACGGGTCCGGCAAGAGCACGCTGGCCAACGTGCTGGCAGGGCGTGACGGTTATGTGGTCACCAAAGGCGAGATCAATTATCTCGGCCGCGACCTGACCACCCTGGAGCCGGAGGAGCGCGCGCGCGAAGGCGTATTCCTGGCGTTCCAATACCCGGTGGAGATCCCGGGCGTGAACAACATCTACCTGCTGAAGGCGGCGCTGAATGCCATCCGCAAGCACCGCGGGCAGCCGGAACTGGATGCGGTGGAATTCCTGGCCCTGGTGCGGGACAGGATGGGGCTGGTGAAGATGCCCGAGGACTTCATGAGCCGCTCTGTGAACGAGGGTTTTTCCGGCGGCGAGAAAAAACGCAATGAGATCTTCCAGTTGGCGGTGCTGGAGCCACGCCTCGCCATTCTGGATGAGACGGACTCCGGTCTCGACATCGATGCGCTGCGTGTTGTCGCCGACGGCGTCAACAGCCTGCGCAATCCGGAGCGCTCCCTGGTGCTGGTCACCCATTACCAGCGCCTGCTGGATTACATCATTCCCGATCAGGTGCATGTGCTGTCGGACGGCCGCATCCTGAAATCCGGCGGCAAGGAACTGGCACTGGAACTGGAGGCGCGCGGTTATGACTGGGTGCGTGCTGCCGCTGCATGAGCGATCCCGCCGTGCATGAATTTCTCGAGTCCTGGCGCGGCGTAACGCCGGTGCCCGGTGCGCCCTGGTTCGCGCCGCAACGCGCCGCCGCACGACAGGCGTTTCAAGCGCGCGGCTTCCCCACGCTGCATGACGAGGACTGGAAGTACACCGACGTGCGCCCCATCGCGTCGCGCCGGTTTGGATCCGGTACCGAAACCGGGGTTGACGCGGGGCTGACCGCCGCAGCCTCGTTTTCCGCCGCCGGCGCCCATGAATTATTGTTTCTGAATGGGCAGTTCGCGACCGCGGCCGACCCTGCACCGGCCCTTCCGGCCGGCGTGATTGTGATGCCCATGAGCCGTGCCGACGCGCGCCAGAATGAATCACTGGCTGCGCACCTGGGGCGCTATGCCGACATCAACAAGCACGGTTTCCTGGCGCTGAACACGGCGCTGGCCGGCGATGGCGCGCTGATCTTCATACCGGACAACGTCGAAGTGACGATCCCCGTCAGCCTGCTGTTTGCCTCCGCCGCCGGGCCGCAACCCACCGGCACCTGCCCGCGCAACCTTATTATTCTCGGGCGCAATGCCGCAGCCACGGTCATTGAGTGTTACACCGGCACCGACGACGGCGAGTACCTGACCAATGCCGTGACCGAGGTGCGCCTGGGCGCCGGCGCCCGGCTGGAGCACTACCGTCTGCAGCAGGAAGGGAAACGCGCCTATCACCTCGGCAACCTGTCCGTGCAGCAGGACCAGGACAGCCGGCTGGTATCCCACGCGTTTGCGCTGGGTGGGGCACTGGCGCGCAACGAAATTGACGTGCGGCTCGCGGCGCGTGGCGCGCAGGCTGTGTTGAACGGACTCTACGTGGCCGGCGAGCGCCAGCACCTGGACAACCACACGCGCATCGACCACGAACAACCGCATACCACCAGCGCAGAGCATTATCGGGGCGTACTCACCGGCCGCGCGCGCGCGGTCTTCAATGGCAAGGTCGTAGTGCACAAGGATGCACAGAAGTCCGATGCCCGTCAGGTCAATGCGAACCTGCTGTTATCAGATGATGCCGAGGTGGATACCAAGCCGGAACTGGAGATCTACGCGGACGATGTCAAGTGCAGTCACGGGGCGACCATCGGCCGGCTGGACGACAACATGCTGTTCTACCTGCGCACGCGCGCCATTCCGGCGGCAGTCGCCCGCAGTCTTCTGATCTATGCCTTCGCCGAAGAAGTGATTCAGCCCATCGGTTTTGCTCCGATACGGGCGCGGCTGGAACAGCGCGTGCTGGGCCGGTTGCCTGACGCGGAAGTGATCCGGGAGTTCGTGCAATGAGCCGCAGCCAGGCCGCAAAGGCGGATGCGCGCACCGGCGCCGCGCTGGATGTGGAGCGCATCCGCGCCGACTTTCCGGTGCTGTCACGCCGCGTGCACGGCCAGCCGCTGGCCTACCTCGACAACGCCGCCACGTCGCAGAAACCGCAGTCCGTCATCGCCACGCTGGATCGCTATTACAGCGAATACAACGCCAATATCCATCGCGGCGTGCATACTCTGAGCGAGGAGGCCACGGCCGCCTTCGAGGATGCGCGCCGCCGCATCGCGGCATTCATCAACGCCGGGGACGCAAAACAGATCATCTTCGTGCGCGGCACCACGGAGGCCATCAACCTGGTGGCGCAGAGCTGGGGCCGCGGCCGCCTGCGCCAGGGCGACGAGATTGTGATCACGGGCCTCGAACATCATTCCAATATCGTCCCCTGGCAAATGCTGTGCGAACAGACCGGCGCGAAATTGCGGGTCATGCCCATCACCGACGCCGGCGAGATTGACCTGGATGCCGGCCGCAAGCTGATCGGTCCGGCCACGCGCCTGGTGGCTGTGAGCCATATTTCCAATGCGCTGGGCACCATCAACCCGGTGGCCGAGATTGTGCGGCTGGCAAAGGAACACGGGGCGCTGACGCTGGTGGACGGCGCGCAGGCGGTGCCGCACCTGGCCGTGGATGTGCAGGCGCTGGGTTGCGATTTCTACGCCTTCTCCGGGCACAAGCTGTTCGGCCCCACCGGCATCGGCGTGCTGTACGGGCGCGCCGCGCTGCTGGAGCAGATGCCGCCCTGGCAGGGAGGCGGCGACATGATCAAGGTGGTGTCGTTCGAGCGCACCGTCTACAACGACCTGCCCTACAAGTTCGAAGCCGGCACGCCACACATCGCCGGTGGCATCGGTCTGGGCGCCGCCATTGATTATGTGCAGCAGACCGGCCTGGATGCCATTGCGCGCCATGAACAGGCCCTGCTGGAGTACGCCACCGCGGCGGCGCTGCGCATCCCCGGGCTGCGGCTCATCGGCACCGCGCGCCATAAGGCCAGCATCCTGTCGTTCGTCATGGACGGTATTCATCCCCATGATCTGGGCACCATCCTGGACCATCAGGGCGTGGCCATCCGTACCGGCCACCATTGCGCCATGCCGATCATGGAGCGCTTCCGGATCCCGGCCACGGCGCGGGCCTCGTTTGCGTTCTACAACACCGCCGCGGAAGTGGATCGGCTGATGGCGGGGATCACGGCCGCGCAAAAGGTGTTCACGTGATGATGGATTTGAAGGATCTTTACCAGGAGGTGATCGTGGATCACAACCGCAGCCCGCGGAATTTTCGCGCCATGGCGGATGCGACGCGATCACTGGAAGGCTTCAACCCGTTATGCGGGGATCGGCTGACGCTATACGTAAAGATGGACGGCGAGCGCGTCAGCGACATCAGTTTCAGCGGCTCCGGCTGCGCCATCTCCACGGCGTCTGCCTCGCTCATGACGGACGCGATGAAAGGCAAAAGCCGGGAGGAGGCCGAAAAAATCTTCAAGTCCTTCCATGGCATGCTGACCGACAGCGCCCCGCCCGCGGATCCGGCGGCATTCGGCAAACTCGCGGTGCTGGCCGGCGTGCGTGAATACCCCAGCCGCATCAAGTGCGCCACGCTGTGCTGGCACACCCTGCATGCGCTGATCGACGGCGCCAACGCCCCCGTTTCCACGGAGTAGTCATGCACGACAATGAACTTGTGACTCTGGCACGGGATTGCGACGCCATCCTCATCCCGGCGGGTACGCACATAACTGTGCCGGCCGGATCCGTGGTGTTCATCACCCAGGCCCTGGGCGGGAATTACACGGTTAATGTAAACGGCAACCTGGCGCAGGTGGGCGCGCGGGACGCCGATGCACTGGGCTTTGACGTTTCCACGCCGGCATTTGCACGGGCTATAGGAGATTCACTTGGGCCGGTGCAGGAGGATCTGCTGTGGGACCAGATGCGGACCTGTTACGACCCCGAGATCCCCATCAACATTGTGGACCTCGGACTGGTGTACGAATGCAAGGTCACGCCGCTGGCGGACGCCGGCAACCGCGTGGACGTGCGCATGACGCTGACGGCCCCCGGCTGTGGCATGGGACAGTTTCTGGCCGAGGACGTGCGCAGCAAGCTGATGCAGGTGCCGAACGTGTCCGAGGTGAATGTGGACCTGACCTTTGATCCGCCCTGGAGTCAGGACATGATGACCGAGGCTGCCCGTCTGGAAACCGGAATGCTGTAGAAACCGGCTCAAAATTGCTGCGCTTGCCGATACGGCATCGAAAACGGACTCGAAATGCTCATTGACTGGCGTGTCAACCCGGCTTTGGCGTCCTGCGTCGCTCTCGGTCTCCGCTCCCGGCTCGACTCTACCGGGTACTTCCCTGTACCCGTACCGCCTGCATCCCTGCAGGCGTCCGCTTTCTCGTCCGTTTTCGTCTTGTCTTACCGCCATGGATGGCGGGTATGTGCCGGATTGTCGGGAACAAGCCGGCACCGCCTGCGCTCGCTAATTTGGAGCCGGGTTCCAGTGCTTGCACACCTGACAACAGTTGGATTTTCGTCCTATGTCTCTGTGGCGTGACGCTGGCAGCGCAGACCTGAACCCCGGCCAGGCGCGGACCGTTGAGATTGACGGCATCATGGTCGGGGTCGTCAACTTGAAGGGCGAACTGCTGGCCATCGAGGATCGTTGCACCCATGACGGCTCACCGCTGTTCGGCTGCGGGTTGGCCACCGAGGACCTGCTCGACGGTGATCAGGTCATCTGTCCGCGCCACGGGTCGCGCTTTTGCCTGCGCACTGGCGCCGCCCTGAACCCGCCGGCCTACGAACCGGCGTCCACATTTGCGGTGCGCGTTCACGCGGGCCGGATCCAGGTGGAATTCCCCTGATCCTCTTTGCGCCGCGCGGCTGAAAATGCCCGCGCCGCGCGGAATGTTGCTTGTTCACAACACATAAGCCCGTATAATTCCGGGCTTTAATTTTCGCAGACTTTTCGACGAGACTACCCGAAGGGAATCCATCCATGGCTATTGAACAGACACTCTCCATTATCAAACCCGATGCCGTTGCCTTGAACCGGATCGGCGACATTCTGGCGCGCTTCGAGCGAGCCGGGCTGCAAATTATCGCCGCCCGCATGCTGCAGTTGACGCCGGCGCAGGTGGCCGAATTCTACTCGGTCCACAAGGATCGACCGTTCTATCCGACGCTGGTTGAATTCATGGCGTCCGCACCCGTCATGGCGCAGGTGCTGCAAGGCGAGGATGCGGTGAAAAAGAACCGCGACCTGATGGGCGCCACCAATCCACGCAAGGCCAGCCCGGGCACCATCCGCTACGACATCTCCCGCGACGTGCCCGAGGCGGAGATGCATCGCAACGCGGTGCATGGTTCGGACAGCGCCGAGACTGCCCGCGCCGAGATCGCGTTTTTCTTCAAAGCCGGCGAAGTGCTGCCGCGCGGGCGCTGATACCAGCAACCGTGGACGCTCCCGCCAACCTGTTTGAATTGACCCAGCCCGGGCTGCGCGAGTTCTTCGCGGCCATGGAGGAGCGGCCCTATCGCGCCACCCAGATCATGAAGTGGCTCTACCATCGCGGCGTCACCGACATCGGCGCGATGACCGACCTGAGCCGCGAACTGCGCGCGCGGCTCGCGGACTGCGCGCGCTTCGACCTGCCGGAGGTGACACTGGAACAGACCTCCACGGACGGCACGCGCAAGTGGTTACTGGGCATCGATGCGGCCAACAGCGTGGAAACCGTGTTCATCCCGGAAGCAGACCGGGGCACGCTGTGTATTTCATCCCAGGTGGGTTGTCCGCTGGACTGCAGTTTCTGCTCCACCGGCAAGCAGGGATTCAATCGCAACCTGAGCACAGCCCAGATCATC
>MGYT01000019.1:47574-59116 GCA_001801865.1 Gammaproteobacteria bacterium RIFCSPLOWO2_02_FULL_61_13 | reverse complement strand
CGGATACTTCACTCACGGCGAGCGTATTGTTTCCAACGTGGTCATGATGGGCATGGGCGAGCCGCTGCTCAATTTTGACAACCTGGTGCCGGCCCTGGAACTGATGCTGGATGATCTGGGCTTCGGCCTCGCGCACCGGCGTGTCACGGTCAGCACCGCCGGCGTGGTGCCGGCCATGGATCGGCTGGCAAAGACACTGCGAGTGGCGCTGGCGGTGTCGCTGCATGCCCCCACGGACGAATTGCGGGATGTGCTGGTGCCCCTCAATCGCAGTTATCCCATCTCCGAACTGCTGGCCGCGTGCCGGCGTTATGCCGATACCACCGGCGGTGATCCGATTACCTTTGAATATGTGATGCTCGAGGGCATCAACGACGGTCCGGCGGAGGCGCGGGAGCTGGCGCGCCGGTTGCGCGGCCTTCCCGCCAAGGTAAACCTCATTCCGTTCAACCCGTTTCCGGGTTCGGGCTATACTCGTTCCCCGCTGCCGGTCATCAACAACTTCCGGGACATCCTCATGCAGGCCGGATTGATCGCCATCACCCGCCGCACCCGGGGCGAGGACATTGACGCTGCCTGCGGTCAGCTGGTCGGCCGGGTGGTGCCCAAGGCGGCACGGCTCCGCGCTGCCACTGGAGAAGCAAGGATATGAAAGGCGCACTGCTTCTGGTGCTGTCGGCCTGCATGCTGGCGGCGTGCAACACCACCACCGGTGGTGGTGGCGACAACATTCGCCCCAGCTCCACCACCAATGAGGCCGCCGCCACCAACCTCAGGCTGGCCGTGGAATACATGCAGCGCCACGAATACGAGCGGGCGCTGGAGAAACTTGATCGCGCGCGCCAGATGGATCCCGGCTACGCACTCACCTACAACACCTACGGCGTCCTCTATCAGACGCTGGGGGACAACTTGCGCGCGGAACAGAATTTCAAGCGCGCGCTACAACTGGGCGGCGATGATTCCGCCACCATGAACAACTACGGCCGCTTCCTGTGCCAGCAGAATCGTCTGGAGGAAGCGGACGCGGTGTTTCGCAAGGCCGCCAGTAATCCGCTCTACGAAACGCGGGAGATCCCGCTTGCCAACGCCGGTATCTGCATGCTCGGCGCGAAACGCATCCCGGAGGCGGAGAAGTATTTCCGCAGCGCACTGGAGATCAATCCGCGCATGTCTACGGCGCTGGTGCAGATGGCCCGGCTGTCATTCGAGCAAGACGATGCATTGCGGGCACGCGGCTACCTGCAGCGTTATCTGGAGGTCGGCAAACCGACGGCGGAGAGTCTCTGGCTCGGCATCCAGATCGAGGAAAAACTCGGCGACCGGGATGCGGTCGCCAGCTATTCCATGATGTTGCGCAATAATTTCCCCGACTCGGAACAGGCGCAGAAACTGCGTCCGGCCGGCACCAGGTAGGCGCCTCTCCATGAGCGATCCGCAAACAGCGAACACGCACGGGTCGCTCGGCCACACGCTGAAGGCGCTGCGGGAGTCGCAGAACCTGACGCTTGCGGACATCGCGTCGCGACTGCATCTGGACCCGCGCGTAATCGCCGCCATCGAGTCCAACGATCACCAGGCACTGCCCACTGCACTTTATGTGCGCGGTTACCTGCGCGGATACGCACGCATCCTCGGCACCGACCCGGAACACCTGGTCGGACTGTACAACGAAGAGGCGCCCTCCGTGCCCCCCGACATCCTGCCGGATATCAGCCGCCCGTCGCAGATCCGAAGCGATGATGCACCCGTGCGCGCAGCCACGGCCGCCGTGGTCGTGGGTCTGGCGGTGTTGCTCGCGGTGTGGTGGCAAACGGCGTATCCGCCGGCCACGGCACCCGCGCCCCGGCCGGCACTGGCCACCGCGCCCGTCGTTGCGGAACTGCCGCCCGTGGCGCCGCAATCACAACTGCCCTATTCCTACACCGTGGTCACCCACCCCACCTCGGCGTACTACCGCGCGCCCGAGGTTGACGCGGTCGGAGAAACGGCAGGCACGGATACTGTTGCCACGTCCGCCGCGGCAGGCGTGAACACGCCGCCGAACGCCGCAACCGGCGGGCCGGACCAGATTATTTTCCGCGTCACCTCGGATTCCTGGCTTGAGGTCACCGATCGTTCCGGCGACAGGATTTACATGGATTTTATCCATGGCGGCGAATCCCTCACCCTGAACGGCCAGGCGCCGTTTTCCGTCCTGCTCGGTTATGCCATCGGCGCTTCGCTGGAGTTCAACGGCCGGCCCTTCGATCCGGCCCCCTTCACGCGCGCCGGCGTGGCACGCTTCTCGCTCGGCCAGTAAATTGACTCAATCCATTCTAGGCGTGCGCGGCATGCACGATGTGCTGCCGGAACAGATACCGTCGTGGCGGCGGTTGGAGTCTGTCTGCCGCCGGGTCTTGGATGCCTATGGTTACCGGGAGATTCGCCTGCCGGTATTGGAGCACGCCGAACTGTTCGAGCGCTCCATCGGCGACACCAGCGACATCGTTACCAAGGAGATGTACACATTCGCCGATCGTAACGACGAGCGCCTGACGCTGCGGCCGGAGGGCACCGCCGGCTGCGTGCGCGCGGTCCTCGAACACGGATTGCTCAATGAAGGCGCACAGCGGTTGTGGTACCTCGGCCCCATGTTTCGCTATGAGAAGCCGCAAAAAGGCCGCTTTCGCCAGTTCCACCAGATTGGCGCCGAGGCCTTCGGCTTTCCCGGACCGGATGTGGACGCTGAGTTGATTTTGATGAGCGCGCGCCTGTGGCGGGAACTGGGCCTCGGCGGTCTGAGCCTGGAGATTAACAACCTCGGGCAGGCGGAGGCACGCCAGCGTTATCGCGCGGTATTGCTGGAATACTTCTCCGGCCACCTGGACCAGCTTGACGCAGACAGTCGCGAGCGGCAGCAAAAGAATCCGCTGCGCATTCTGGACAGCAAGAACCCGGACCTGCAGTCGCTGATCCTTGGCGCGCCCACACTGGACCAATTTCTCGATGCGGATTCGGCGCGCGACTTTGCCCGGTTGCGGGAAATACTGGATGCCAATTCCCTGGAATACCGGGTCAACCCGCGCCTGGTGCGGGGACTCGACTATTACAATGGCACGGTGTTCGAGTGGTTGACGGATCGGCTTGGCGCCCAATCCGCGGTCTGCGCAGGCGGGCGCTACGATGAACTGATCGCCGCGTCCGGCGGCAGGCCCGCGCCGGCCGTCGGCTTTGCCATGGGCCTGGAGCGGCTCATCGAACTTGCCGGCCAGTCCACGCCCCGTCCGGAGCCTGATTCCCCGCATGCATACCTGATTGCCGTGGCGCCAGAGGCGCAAACCCGGATCATGCAAGTGGCGGAACAGTTGCGCGACCGTGTCCCCGGGTTGCGGCTGGTATTGAATTGCGGCGGGGGCAGCTTCAAAAGCCAGTTCAAGAAGGCGGACCGCTCCGGCGCTGCTTTCGCGCTGGTATTGGGCGAGACCGAGCTGCAGAACGGCACGGTTGGATTCAAGCCGCTGCGCACCGCGGGCGAGCAACAAAACCTGCCGCTGGATCAGGCAGCCGCGGAGTTGGCGCGACACGTTGAGTTATGAGGCTATAATCCGCGCCGCATTAATTACGCGTGGCCCGAAGGTGCATAACAACCGCGACCGGACAGCTTAAGGAGGGAGTACTTTGGTTATTCACAGTTCAGAAGAGGAACAGGTTGAGGCACTGAAGGCGTGGTGGGCCGAGAACGGCCGGTCCGCCATCTTCGGCGTGGTGCTGGGCCTGGGCGCGATCTTCGGCTACCGCGCCTGGCAGGCACATGAAGTGGCGCAGGCAGAGGCCGCCTCGGCGTTGTATCAGCAGGTGTTGATGGCGAGCCAGCAGCCCGGCAGTGACGAAATCCGCAGGCAGGCCGAGGCCCTGGTGCAGCAGTATCCGGGCAGCACCTATGCCGTTTTCGGGAACATGCTGCTGGCGAAGGCTGCGGTGGACGCGGGCGACCTGGAAAAGGCAGCGACACTGCTGGGCACCGCGCTCAAGGAAAACAAGGATGACGTGGTGGGCCTGGAACTGCGCTTGCGCATGGCGCAGGTGCAAAGTGCCCAGGACAAACACGAGGATGCCCTGGCCACGCTGAGTATCGCCTCCGGCAAGGATTACCTGGCCGCATTCGATGAATTACGCGGTGACATTGAAGGCCGGCGCGGCAATGTGGACCAGGCCCGGGCCGCCTACGAGCGGGCGTTGACCGCGGCCCGGGAGGCCGGCACTGACGTCACCATCCTGGAACTCAAACTCGACAATCTCGGGCGCGCGCAAAAATCATGAGACTGCAGATGGCCGTGGTGCTGGCTGTGGCACTCGCCGGTAGCGGCTGCGGAATGGGCGACACGGTCAAGCGCTATATGTCCGGCGGCGAGGACAACGCCGAACCGCCCGCGCCGCTGGTGGCATTTCCGACCCGCCTCAAGGTCCTTGAACTCTGGTCCCGCGGCACATCCGGGGTGGACGAGCAGTACCTGAAACTGGCGCCCAGCATCAGCGGCCAGCATCTGTTCATCGCCGGGCCTGATGGCGACATCGAGGCCTTTGACGCCAGCAACGGTGAGCCGCTCTGGTCCGAGGATCTGGATGATGAATATGTCACCGGCGGACCCGGCACCGGCGAAAACACGGTGCTGCTTGGCACCGGCGAAGGCAAGGTCATTGCGCTCAACGCGGCGAACGGCAAACAACTCTGGCAGTGCCAGTTATCCAGTGAGATCCTGTCCCCGCCGTTGCGCCGGGACGGCATGGTGGTGGCCCGTACCAATGACGGCAAGGTATATGGCATTGACGGCAATAACGGCAAGCGCGCCTGGATCTATGACCGCACAGTGCCGGCACTGACGCTGCGCGGCACCAGCATGCCGGCCATTGATTCCGGGCTGGTCATCGCGGGCTTCGATGCCGGCCGGCTGGCGGCGCTGGAGTTGCGCACCGGCAAGCTGGTATGGGAGGCGGCGGTGGCCACGGCGCGCGGACGCTCGGAACTGGAGCGCATGGTGGACATTGATTCGGATCCCCTGATCTATGACGGCGTGATCTACGTGGCCAGTTTCCAGGGCCAGCTGGCCGCGGTGCAAATGGATTCCGGGCGAATCCTGTGGAACCGGGAGATCTCGTCCCACGCCGGCTTCACAGTGGATGAAAACCATGTCTATCTGACCGACGATGAAAGCCACATTCGCGCCTTTGACCGTTTTTCCGGCAGCACCATCTGGAGCAATGAAAAACTCCATGCACGCGGCGCCACGGGCCCGGCTCGTATCGGCGATTACGTGGTGGTGGGTGATCTGGAGGGCTTTCTGCACTGGCTGGATCGCGCCACCGGCGAGTTCGTCGCGCGCGTGCAGTTGTCGGACAAACGCATCATTGTGCAACCCTTCGTGGTCGGCAAAGTCCTGTACGCCTACAGCAGCGACGGCGAACTGGCTGCCTACACTTACCGCTGATCCGGTTTCACCCGCGGCGCAGCACCGGTTGCGGCGGCGGCGTGACGTGTGAAAGAGATGCTGCCCATTATCGCCATCGTCGGCCGTCCCAACGTGGGCAAGTCCACGCTGTTCAACCGTATCCTGAGGCGCCGCGACGCCGTGGTCGCGGACCAGCCCGGCGTGACACGGGATCGGCGTTACGGCATTGCCGCGACCGGCGGCCGGCGCTTCATCCTCGTGGATACCGGCGGACTCGGCGAAGGCGCGGCGGATGACCCCGCACTGGCGCGCCTGGTAACAGAACAGTCCATGCGCGCGGTGACCGAGGCTGATGCGGTGCTGTGGCTGGTGGACGGTCGCGCCGGGATCACCGGCACCGATCTGGACCTGGCGCAGAGCCTGCGCCGTTCGGGCCGGACCCTGTACCTGGTCGTCAACAAGACGGAAGGCCTGGACCCGGATGCGGCCCTGGTGGACTTTCATCGCCTCGGGGTCGGCGCGCCAATTCCCATCGCCGCCGCGCACGGCATCGGCGTCAGCACCATGATCGAACATGTACTGGAGGGAATACCTGTCGCCGCCGACCTCCCGGCCCCGGATCCGGACGGGCTGACCATCGGCATCATCGGCCGCCCGAATGTGGGCAAGTCCACGCTGCTGAACCGGATGCTGGGGGAAGATCGCATGCTCACCTTCGATCAGCCCGGCACGACACGCGACAGTATTGCCGTGCCGTTCGCGCGCCGCGGCAAGGACTATGTGCTCATCGACACTGCCGGTGTGCGCCGCCGCGCCCGCATCGACAATCCGTTGGAAAAGATAAGCGCCGGCAAGAGCCTGCAGACCATCGACAGTGCGCGCACAATCATCGCGGTCATCGACGCCAGCGAGGGCGTCACCGACCAGGACCTGGCGTTGCTCGGCCTCGCCGTGCAGACCGGCAAATCCCTCATCATTGCGTTGAACAAGTGGGATGGCCTGGACGCCGAGCAAAAAAAGCACGTTGAAAGTCAAGTGGAGCGCAAGTTGGGATTTGCGGATTACGCCGCCGTCCAGCATATCTCCGCGTTGCACGGCACCGGCGTGGGTGAATTGTTCGACACGCTGGAACAGATCCGCACGTCGCTGGTGGCGCGGCTCAAGTCATCGGATGCCACCCGACTGCTGGAGCAGGCGGTCACCCAGCATTCACCGCCGCTGGTGCGCGGCCGGCGCATCAAGTTGCGTTACGCCCATGTGGGCGGCCATGACCCGCTGCGCATCATCGTGCACGGCAACCAGACCGAGTCAGTGCCGGACGCCTATCGCCGCTACCTGGAAGGTGTTTATCGGCATGCGCTGAGGCTGGTGGGCACGCCGGTAATGATCGAATTCAAGCGCAACGAGAATCCGTATCGCGACAAGGGCAAGATGCCTGGCGGCAGGAAGAAACAGCCGGAGCGCAAGCGCAGCCACGGGCCGCGCAAAAAAAGGCGCTGATACAGAATCTAATCGAGGCCGTACTGACTCTGGATGATGGTCAGGATACGGCGCGCATCCTCACCGCTGTCCCATTCCCCGTCTTCATTCATGACGATCATCTCGGTCTTTCGGCCCACACCGGTCAGACTGATCTGGAACAATTGTCCCTTGGACTCGTCATCCCCCCAGAACTTCATTTTCGACAACCAGCCCTTCTCTTCCTGTTCTGTCGCCTTGAAATAGGAGATTTGATAGAGGCCCTTGGCTTCGTCCTTGCCTTCGACGAAGAACCCGCCACGTTGCAAGGCCTTGTCGATGCGCGGCCAGGCCTGGGAATACTCATCCGGCAACGCCAGCAGAATGCGGCCCTCGCCGGCATCGCGCAATTCCGCCGCGGGCCGCCTTGATGCAGGCGTGGGCGCGGCCGCTGCGGCAGTTGCAGCCGCGGGTGCGGGCGCCGCCATGGCGATGGCGCCGTTGAACAACTGATTCAGTTCGCCGGCAACGAGTTTGTCGGCGCTGAGGTCGGCCTCCCGGTCGACCCATTGCGCCGCATCGCCCTCCCCCTGCGCCTGGGATTGGCGTTGACTGGAGATGAACAGCACCGTGACATCCGGCGTCGCGCCTGGTTCGGAGAAGATGCGGAATTTCAACCGCTGCACGCCGCCGTCCGCTGCGATCGAGGAGCCCCACCCGGTCTCCAGCACGCCGAGTTCGGCATCGTCAACCTCCACGGGATAACCCTTCTGCTCGAAAAAGGCGCGCAGGCGCGGCCACATGTCGGCGCGCGGCTGGCGCACGGATACCCACTGCTCATCGGGCGCGGCGGCGACCGGGGTTTCCGCCGCACGCTGGCGCTGCATCTGTGAGAGTGAGGCCTCCTCATTGGGAATGGCCATCGAGTCGTTGATGGTCTGCGAGGTCAGGTCCGGCGGGACTTCGAGTTCCGGCAGGCTGTCACTCTTCTTGTACTCGGTGCGCTTGTCCGGCATCACGTCGTCCAGACTGGGGAGCACGCTGCAGCCGCCGACGGCAAACAGGGCCAGTACGATGAATATCTTGCTGAGCTGATTCATGTGTTTACACCTGGTTCAGTACCCCGGCCATTCGCAGCGACGCCTCAACTTCAGGCTGAAAGCGATCCGAGAGCCAGGTCAACGGCAACCGTATGCCGGCCTCGATCAGTTTCATTCTGTGCAGCGCCCATTTGGATGGTATCGGGTTGGACTCCAGAAAAAGGGTTTTGTGCAATGCTCCAATCTTTTCGTCAATGGCAGCGGCGCCGGCGACATCTCCGGCCAGGGCGCGCTCGCACAGTTCATGCATGGCCCGGGGCGCCACGTTGGCGGTCACGGAAATGACCCCGTCGCCCCCCTGCAGCATGAACTCGCGGGCGGTGGCATCGTCCCCGGTCAACAGCAGAAACTTTGCCCCGCAATCGCGGCGGATACGGCCCACACGGGTCAGATCCCCGGTGGCCTCCTTCACGCCGATGATATTCGGTACCTGCGCCAGCCGCACCACGGTCTCCGGCAACATATCGCAGGCGGTGCGGCCGGGCACATTATATAGAATCTGGGGAATGGTCACGGACTCGGCGATAAAGGTGTAATGCCGGACCAGCCCTTCCTGCGTCGGTTTATTGTAATAGGGCGTGACCAGCAGGCACGCATCGACGCCGGCTTCCTTTGCGCCGCGGGTCAGGCGCAGCGCCTCAACCGTGGAATTGGCGCCGGTGCCGGCGATGACCGGGACGCGGCCGCGGACCAGCGCCACCACGCGCTGCACGACGTCCAGATGTTCGCCTTCGCTGAGCGTGGCGGACTCCCCCGTGGTGCCCACGGCGACAATGCCATCGGTGCCGTTCTCGATGTGGAATTCCACCAGCCGGGCCAACGCCTGCCAGTCCAGCGCCGTGTCCGGGGCCACGCCCGGATGCATGGGTGTCACCATCGCCACCAGGCTGCCGCGAAAATTAGCCGCGACTGAAGTCATCGTCGAATATGCGCCGGGGAACGGGGCCGGGCCGGGAAGAAGCAGCGGAGAATCAAGCTGGATCCTGAATAAATGCTGATGGGGGAAAACAGGGCGGCTATGGTATCGGGACGCTCCCGGCCTGACAAGGCGCGGACGGCGCGGATCGCGGGCCTTGCAGGGATGGCGGCAAACCCCGAAAATCCGCCCCCTAAACCCGCCTGAAGCCCCTGTTGCCCGACATGCAGCAATTCCTGGTTATCACCGCAGTAGGTGAGATCGTCCCGCGCCTGATGGAGCAGATCGCGCGCGCGTTGCGCGATCTGGGCTGTAATATCACCGACAGCCGCATGGCCCAGCTCGGCAACGAGTTTGCGCTGGTCACCATGGTGTCCGGCACCTGGGACGCGATTGCCAAGACCGAGGATTACCTGCCGCGGCTGGCGCGCGACATGAACCTGGCGCTGAACTGGCGCCGCACGACGCCCGCCAAACCCGTCAAGGCCATGATGCCATACGCCATCGACGTGGTGTGCTGCGATCGGGCCGGCGTAGTGCATGACATCGCCAAGTTCATGGCCGACAACGACATCCAGATCCAGGACATGTACACCAACTCCTACCTCGCCATGCACACCCAGACCCAGATGTTCTCGCTACACATGACCATCAACATTCCGACCAACGTGTCCATCTCCGGACTGCGTGGCGAGTTCATGGACTTCTGCGATCGCCTGAACCTGGATGCTATTATGGAACCGATCAAGTAATCCAGAACGCGCCGGACACTGATGGCAAAAATTGCGGTTAACAAGAAGGTCCCTGATTTCTCACTGCCGGCCACCGGCGGCGAATCCTTCCGGCTCGCCGATCACAACGGTCACAACGTCGTGCTGTATTTCTACCCCAGGGACAACACGCCCGGCTGCACGCTGGAGGGACAGGATTTTCGCGACTACATGCGGCGCTTCAAGACCGCCAACACGCGTGTGTTCGGCATCTCCCGCGACAGTCTCGCCTGCCACGAAAAATTCAAGCAGGCGCAGAAGTTTTCCTTTGAACTGCTCGCCGACGCTGACGAGAAGGCATGCCGGCTGTTCGACGTGATCCGGGAAAAAAACATGTACGGCAAAAAGGTCATCGGCATCGAGCGCAGCACGTTTCTCATCGATGCCGATGGCCTGCTGCGCCGTGAATGGCGCAAGGTGAAAGTGGAAGGACACGCGGCGGAAGTCCTGCAGGCAGTCAAGGATCTCTGAGTCTTGGCCGCCTCCGGCAAGCGCAAAGACAGCGCCGTTGACGAACGGCGCCTGTTCGTGCTGGACACGAACGTGCTGATGCACGACCCGGCGGCACTGTTCCGCTTCAAGGAACATGACCTGTTCATCCCCATGGTGGTATTGGAGGAACTGGACGCCGCCAAGAAGGGTTCCTCGGAAGTGGCGCGCAACGCACGCCAGGCCAGCCGCTTCATCGATCAGCTCATCGATGACCGCGATTCCGAATCAATCGAAACAGGCCTCGACCTGAACACGCTGGACATCAACAACGGCGCGGCGCGGGCACAGGGGCGCCTGTTCCTGCAGACACGCCACCTGACCGGCGCCATTCCGGCCACACTGCCCGGCAGCAACGTCGACAACACCATCCTCGGCACTGCGCTGTCGTTGCAGAAGGAGCGCGGCGGAAAGTCCGTCACGCTGGTGTCCAAGGACATCAACCTGCGTATCAAGGCGCGGATACTGGGCATTCATACCGAGGACTATTACAACGACAAGGTCCTCGATGATGCGAACCTGCTGTACAGCGGCATGGGTGCGCTGCCGGAGGACTTCTGGAGCCGCAGCGGGGAGAACCTGCGTTCCTGGCAGGAGCATGCGCGCACTTTCTACCACATCAAGGGCAAACCGCTGCCGGAGTGTTATCCGCACCAGTGCCTGTTCATTGAAGGCGACTCCGACAACGTCGAAGCGCTGGTGCACAAAATTGACGCCGAAGGCACCACGCTGGTATTGGCCACGGACCACCGGCGCGAGAACAGTAATGTGTGGGGCATTACCGCCCGCAACCGCGAGCAGAATTTCGCGTTGAACCTGTTGATGGATCCGGACGTGGACCTGGTGACGCTGGTGGGTGTTGCCGGCAGCGGCAAGACACTGCTGGCGCTGGCGGCGGGACTGCAGCAGACACTGGAGACCAAGCGCTACCGCGAGATCATCCTCACCCGCGTCACCATCCCTGTGGGTGAGGACATCGGCTTCCTGCCCGGCACCGAGGAGGAAAAGATGGCGCCATGGATGGGCGCGCTGATGGATAACCTGGAGGTACTGACCGGCAACGACGCCGGCGGGGGCGGAGATTGGGCCCGCGCCGCCACCGCAGACCTGGTCAACAAGCGCATCAAGCTGCGCTCATTGAATTTCATGCGCGGCCGCACGTTTTTGAACCGCTACATCATCATCGACGAGGCGCAGAATCTGACCTCGAAGCAGATGAAGACGCTGATCACACGCGCCGGTCCCGGCAGCAAGATGATTTGTCTCGGCAACATCGGCCAGATCGACACTCCGTACCTGACGGAGACCACCTCAGGCCTGACCTATGTCGTGGATCGCTTCAAGCACTGGGAGCACAGCGGCCACATCACCCTGCGCCGC
>MGYT01000019.1:31496-47567 GCA_001801865.1 Gammaproteobacteria bacterium RIFCSPLOWO2_02_FULL_61_13 | reverse complement strand
GCTCACGGCTGGCGGACTTCGCCAGCGAGATCCTGTAACCACCGACCCCGCGCACACCAGCCCGGCGTGCCCTGTGATGGGCCCCAGCGCCAGGTGCGAAACGGCCGTGATGCGGCAATGTATGCTGACGCATCCCCGAATTGCTGAAATAATCGGCCACTACATTGGCGCCGGGTGCCCATGAACAATCCTGCTGAATCGTCGTTCAAGATCATCGCCGGGATGGTGCTGCTCGGACTTGCCGGAGCCGGATTGTGGTGGTTTCTCGATAATGCCGGGGCCACTCCCACGCCGGTTGCTGAAAGCACGATACCGGTGGTCGTCAAACGGGCCGAAGTACGCGACGTGCCGGAGTTCGCCCTCGGCATCGGCGCCGTACAGTCCCTGCACAGTGTCGTCATCCGCGCCCAGGTGGACGGGATATTGAACGAGGTATTGTTCGAAGAGGGGCAGGAGGTCAGGGAGGGCCAATTGCTGGCGCGCATTGATGACCGCGCCATTGTCGCGGCGCTGGAGCAGACACGCGCGGCCAGAAACCGCAACCAGGTCCAGCTCGAAACCGCGCAGAGCGATCTCGATCGTTACCAGTCCCTGGTCAGGAACCGGACCATCCCGCAGCAGACGGTGGATCAACAGGCAGCCCTGGTGGCGCAACTCAAGGCCGCGCTGGCAGCCGACGATGCCGCCGTTGCCGCGGCGGAAGTGCAGCTCTCCTTCACCCGCATCACCAGTCCGGTCAACGGCAGGACCGGGTTGCGCCGCGTGGATCCCGGCAACCTGGTACGGGCCGCGGATTCGGGCGGGATTGTCAGCGTCACCCAGATTGATCCCATTGCGGTCGTGTTCTCCCTGCCGCAGGACCTGTTGCCTCGCGTGCAGAAACTCCAGGCCGCGGGCGAGGATCCCGCCGTCAACGTGTACGACCGCGCCGGCGGCACATTGCTGGGCAAGGGCCGGTTGCTGCTCATAGACAACCAGATTGACGCGACGACTGGCACGATGCGTCTCAAGGCCGCGTTCGACAATACCGGTGGCGCGCTCTGGCCGGGCCAGTTCGTGACCGCGGAACTATCCGTCGGCGTGCATCGCCAGGCCCTGGTGGTGAACGTGGCTGCCGTGCAGCGCGGACTGGACCAGCCCTATGTCTACCGCGTCAAAGGTGACACGGTCGAGCACGTACCCATCGCGCTGGGATACGAGGACGAACAGGTGGCTGTGGTTACGGCCGGCCTCGTGGCCGGAGACCTGGTCGTCATTGACGGCCAGTCCCGTCTCAAGCCCGGTTCGCGTGTAAGCGTGAACGCGCCGGCCAGGTGAGGCAGCCCCGTTGATCATCCGCCCCGGCTTCTCGGCATGGTTCATCCACCATCCCGTGGCGACCATCCTGCTGACGATTGCGGTTGCGCTGCTCGGCGGGTTCGCCCTGCCGCAACTGCCCATCTCGCCGCTGCCGGACACGGAATTTCCCACCATCCAGGTCAGCGCAAGGTTGCCCGGTGCGAATCCCGAAACCATGGCGTCTTCCGTCGCCACACCGCTGGAGGTGGAATTGAGTTCGGTGCCGGGGATCCGGCTCATGACCTCCACCAGCGCGCTGGGCAGCACGTCCATCACGTTGCAGTTTGTGTTGACGAAGGACATTGACGCCGCGGCACAGGAGGTGCAGGCGGCCATCAACGCGGCCACCGCACGACTGCCGTCGGACCTCCCCAACCTGCCGACCTGGCGCAAGGTCAATCCTTCCGACAGTCCGATCCTTGTGCTGCGAGTGCAGTCCGATTACCTGCCGTTGACGCAGGTCAGCGATCTCGCCGAGACCGTGCTGGTGCGGCAGTTGAGCCAGCTGGACGGCGTTGCCGAGATCAACATTGCCGGACAGATGAAGCCGGCGCTGCGGATCCAGGCCGCGCCCCAGCGCCTGGCTGCCTATGGACTGACGCTGGCGGACATCCGCACGGCGGTGCAGCGCACCAGCGTGAACCAGGCCACCGGCGCATTGTTCGGGGACCGCAGGGTCTCGATGCTGTCCACCAACAACCAGATTTTCGATCCGGCCGAATACAACCGGCTGGTGGTCGCGTTGCGCAACGGCGCGCCAGTGCTGCTGGGCGACGTGGCGCAAGTCTCCTTTGGGCCCGAGAACGACTATGTGCGCGCATGGCAGAACGGCAAGCCCGGCGTAAGCTTCGTCATCCGCCGCCAGCCCAACGCCAATATCGTCGAGACCACGGATCGCATACTGGATGCGCTGCCCCGCCTCGAGGCCATGCTGCCGGCCACGGTGGAAGTGGCGGTGCTGAATGACCGCACGCGCACCATCCGCGCATCGCTGCACGAGGTGGAAATTGCGCTCGCCGTGACCATGGCATTGGTCGTGATCGTGATGGGGCTGTTCCTGCGCCAGGTCGCAGCCACCATGATAGTCACGGCCGTACTGTCCGTGGCCCTGATCGCCACGTTCGCCGTCATGTACGCGTTTGGTTTCAGCATCAACAACCTGACACTGGTGGCACTCGTGATCGCAGTCGGTTTCGTCGTGGACGACGCCATTGTCGTGATCGAGAACATCCAGCGTCACATCGAGGCCGGGCAGCCGGCGTACGAAGCAGCATTGCAGGGCTCGGCCGAGATTGGCTTCACGGTGGTGTCCATCAGCTTCTCGCTCATTGCCGCGTTCATCCCGCTGCTGCTGATGGGTGGCGTGGTGGGCAGGCTGTTCAATGAATTTGCCGTCACGGTCACGGCGGCGATCCTGGTCTCGGTGCTGGCATCATTGACGCTGGCCCCATCGCTGGCGGCGCGATTCATGCGCCCCGTGCAAAAGCCGGAGGGGGACGCGGGGACCACGTTGCCGGAACGGCTGCTGGCCGGCTATGAACGCACCCTGCGCTGGGCGCTCGGGCACCAGCGCTTCATGCTTGCGGGTTTTGCATTGACCGTGGTGCTGGCCGTGGCCGGCTATGTGCTGATCCCCAAGGGTTTCTTCCCGTTACAGGACACGGCGTTCCTGCTGGGCACGTCCCAGGCGGCGCAGGACATTGCCTTCGAAGACATGGTGAAGAAGCATCACGCGCTGGCCGCGATCGTCGAGGCCGATCCCGCGGTGCTGTCCTACGGACACGCGGTCGGCGCCACCGGCGGCAGCCAGACCTCCTCCAACGGACGCTTCTGGGTGGTGCTCAAGGACCGGCAGGATCGCGACGTCAGCATATTCGAGTTCATCGAGCGGCTGCGCCCGAAACTGGAACAGGTCCCCGGCATCGAACTCTATTTCCGCGCGGCACAGGATATCAACCTCGGCGGCGGCGCCGGTCCCACCCGCACGCAATATCAATATTCATTGAAGAGCGGCGACAGCGGGCTGGTCGCCCAATGGGCCAGTCGATTGACGGAGTCCCTCGTCCTGCTGCCGGAACTGCGGGACGTGTCCAGTGATCTGCAGATTGGCGCCAGCGTGACGCGCGTCAACATAGACCGCACTGCGGCCGCGCGCTTCGGCCTCACGGTGGCGGATATTGACCAGGCGCTGTATGACGCCTTCGGCCAGCGTCAGATCAGCGAGTACCAGACCGAGACCAACCAGTACAAGATCGTGCTGGAAATTGATCCGGCATTGCGCGGCAAGGCGCAGAGTCTCGACCTGTTGCACCTGCGCTCGCCGCTCACGGGCGAAATGGTGCCGCTGTCCACCATCGCGGAATTTGCGCCCCCCGGCGTGGGACCGCAGTCCATAAGTCACAACAGCATGTTTCCGGCCGTGACCATTTCCTTCAACCTGGCACCGGGTGTGGCGCTGGGCGACGCCGTGAACCTGATAGAAAAAGCCCAGGCAAGCCTGGGCATGCCTGCGACCGTGGCAGGCACATTCCTCGGCACGGCACAGGCGTTTCAGGATTCGCTGGCGACGCAGCCGTTGCTGATCCTGGCGGCACTGCTTGCCGTGTACATCATCCTCGGCATCCTGTACGAGAGTTTCGTACATCCGCTGACGATCCTCTCCACGCTGCCCTCCGCGGGCATCGGCGCATTGCTGCTGCTGTGGTTGTGGGGACTGGATTTCTCAGTGATGGCGCTGATCGGACTGGTGCTCCTCATCGGCATCGTGAAGAAGAACGGCATCCTGATGGTGGATTTCGCCATTGATGCCGAGCGACGCCTTGGCCTGGCACCGGAAGAGGCAGTCTACCGCGCGTGCCTGACGCGGTTTCGCCCGATCATGATGACCACCATCGCTGCCATGCTCGGCGCGATACCGTTAATGGTGGCCTACGGCACCGGCGCAGAACTGCGCCAACCACTCGGCGTCGCAGTATTCGGCGGCCTGCTGGTCAGCCAGGCGTTGACGCTGTACTCAACGCCGGTAATTTACCTCGCACTGGATCGGCTGTTTCACAAATCCCGCAAGCGCGCACAGGGATCCTTGGTTCAAAACTCCCTTCTCTCTACAACCCGATGATGCGGGCTGGGAAGCGCCCGATCTCAACACCCCGAGTATCGATATACCGGCAGGCTGACATTGAGTCGCCGGCTTACCTGCACCTTTCAGGGTATTGATTTGCCTGTCTGTCCGGGGCATTCTCCATCTACTATGCATCCAACATCATCCAGCGGGCTTTTTGGCTAACAACGAGTCAGCCGCGTATGAGCACAACCCTTGCATGGTTGGCTGTCGGCTTGGGTGCGCTGCTTTGCCTCATCAATTTCTATTTGTCGTTTATACGCCATCCATTGAATCGGCTGCGCGGCCTGTCGAAGGAATCGCATCGCTGGGTCTCTGGGTTTCCCTTGTTCGGCTCGCTGCTTGTCGGACTCTCTCTGATTGTTCTACATGACCTGCCGGGCATGGTCCCTGTGGCTGTTGCCTTGATCTTGATTGATACCGGCGGCATACATTGGTTTGTCGGCACGATGATCTATCAGTTTGTATTTGGGAGGAGCAAACCATGACCCAGTCGTATCGCACCCCGTCCGACATCCATTCGAGCCTCACCTACGACGATGCGCGGGGCGCCATCGAGTGGCTGTGCCGGGTATTCGGCTTCACCCAGCGCTTTGTGGTGCCGGGACCGAACAATCGCGTGGAGCACTCGGAACTGAGCCTCGGTACCGGCGTCGTCATGGTCAGTTCGCCGAAACCGGAAGATCGGCGCGTCAGTCCCAGGGCACTCGCAGGTGTCGCACAGGCGCTGAGCGTCTTCGTTGCGGACCCGGATGCCCACCATGGAGTCGCAGTGGCGGCGGGAGCAAGGGTCGTGCGCCCACTACAAACAGAGGAATACGGAGCCCGTGGCTACATGGCGTTGGATCCGGAGGGTCATGTCTGGTACTTCGGCAACTACCGGCCGGGCGAGTACTGGGAATCCTGAGCGCCATGCACCGGAATGCCGACGCCCTTTCCCTGGACTACCGCCAACTCACACTGGATATAAAGGCCTGGGCCGCTGAACTCGGTTTTGCGCAGGTCGGCATCACCGCGCCGGAGCTGGGAGAAGACGAGAGGCACCTTATTGAGTGGTTGCATCAGGGGCGGCACGGCGCCATGGACTACATGGAGCGGCACGGCACGCGGCGTTCGCGGCCGGCGGAATTGATCCCGGGCACAGTGCGTGTCATCTCGGCGCGCCTCGATTACTTCCCCGGCACTGCCGCACCGGCAGAGGAAGTCCTCTCCAAACCCGATCAGGCGTATGTCTCCCGCTATGCGCTGGGGCGCGATTATCACAAGGTGCTGCGCGGGCGGTTGGCCAAGCTCGTACGACGTATCGAATCTGCCTGCGGCCCCTTCGCGGCACGCGCGTTCACGGATAGCGCGCCGGTGCTGGAGAAGGCGCTGGCGCGCAACGCGGGCCTGGGCTGGATCGGTAAACACACCAACCTCATTCATCCCCAGGGCGGTTCCTGGTTTTTTCTCGGCGAGATCTACACCGACCTGCCGTTGCCTGTGGACGACGGATTCAAGCACAGCCATTGCGGCAGCTGTTCGGCGTGTATAGACGTTTGCCCGACCCACGCCATCGTCGCGCCCTATGAACTGGATGCGCGCCGTTGCATTTCCTATCTCACCATTGAATGGCGCGGCAGTATCCCGGAGGAATTGCGTCCGCTGATGGGCAATCGTATTTACGGGTGTGACGACTGCCAGCTGGTGTGCCCGTGGAACCGCTTCGCGCAGAAGACGCCACTGCCGGATTTTGAACCGCGCCATGGCCTGGACTCCGCCATGCTGGTGGAACTTTTCAACTGGAGTGAAGCGGAGTTTCTCGCCAACACGGAGGGCAGTCCGATCCGGCGCATCGGCTATGAGTGCTGGCTGCGTAATATCGCCGTGGCGCTGGGGAATGCGCCACGTTCGGAGGTTAACGTGGCAGCGTTGCGCGTCCGGCAGGATCATCCTTCAGAGCTGGTGCGCGAACATGTGCGTTGGGCGCTGGAACGCATTGCGGCGGGCTGAAGCGACCTACAGGATGTGGGAAATGCCGCGTGAGGACAGGATGTCCGTAGCGGCCCGCCCTACAGGTCAAGCTTTAGCCGGCCGAATCTGCGTCACGACGTGACGTCATTTGGCGTTTGCGCTGAGCCAATCGGCGACTTGCCGCGCCAGTTCCGCCTCCTGGCCGTGGTAATCAGGTCTCGCGCCAGCGATGACAATGCGATCAAAGACCCGCTCCTTGTTCTTGCGCCCCCACAACTCGCGCTCCGGCGCCTGCTGTAACACAGTTCCGGCATCCTCCGCTGCGTACACATCCAGCACCGGAACCTTTATGGCTTCAAGACTTTCCGGAAACACGATCCGCGGCGCGAGGTACGCCGGTGTCTGCAGGCTGATGGCAACGAAGCCGGCCAGGTCCTTGCCGAACACGCCGGCATAACGCGCGCTCAGCGCGGCGCCAAATCCATACCCTGCCAGCACCACCTTTTCAACACCCTGTGCGGCAAGGTAGGCGATGGCAGCATGGATCCGTGGCCACACGCGCCGGGGCAATTCCATCTCGTCCGCATGGGAAGCCTGGGGCGAAAGACGCGGCAACTGGATGGATAATGTCCCCCAACCCAGCGACGGTAGCCGGGCGCGCAACGGCTGGATTACATCCGGCCAGTCCGGGTGACCACCCAGGCCATGGAGCAGGATCACGGCCTGCTTCGGCATGCCCGGTGGTGGACCAAGGTATAACCCGAGAAATTGCCGACCCTCGGCCTGCAGCCAGATCATCTCACCCGGCACGCCCCGTTCCGCGAGCCGATCCGCGACCACCTGCTCAAATTCAGAGACCGGGCCGGGTTCTGCCGGAGGGGCCGGCGGCGGCGCCAGCAACAACCACAAGAATGCATGATGCGTAAGCTTCATGGAACAGGAATTTAGCAGATTGTGGAGGCGCGGGTTTGGTGGTTGGGTCCACGGCCGGCGCAATAGTTTTACATCAATCTGGTAAAGTGCGCGCCATGATTAATTTTGTCATCGCCCCATCCATCCTGTCTGCCGACCTGGCACGAATCGGCGCCGAGGTGGAGGCCGTAATCGCGGCCGGCGCCGACTTCGTGCACGTGGACGTCATGGACAATCATTACGTGCCCAATCTCACCTTTGGGCCGGTGCTGGTGAAGGCGCTGCGCGACTTCGGCATCACCGCGCCCATGGATGTGCACCTGATGATCAAGCCGGTGGACCGCATCGTGCCGGAGTTTGCCGCCGCCGGCGCCACTTATATCACCTTCCATCCCGAGGCCAGTGACCACGTGGATCGCACGCTGCAACTCATCCGCGACCATGGTTGCAAGTCGGGCCTGGTGTTCAACCCTGCCACGCCGCTGGATCATCTGCAGCATGTGCTGGACAAGGTGGACATGGTGCTGCTGATGTCGGTGAATCCCGGCTTTGGCGGCCAGAACTTCATTCCATCAGCATTGAACAAGTTGCGCGACGCCCGGCGCATCATCGACGATAGTGGCCGGCCGATCCGGCTCGAGATCGACGGCGGCGTGAAGGTGGACAATATCCGCGCCATCGCAGAAAGCGGCGCGGACACGTTTGTCGCCGGGTCGGCGATATTCGGCAGTGGCGACTATGCAGCCACCATAGGCGCGATGCGGGCGGAGTTGGGAAAGGCAGCGAGTCAGCTATAAGCCATAAGCAATAAGTCATAAGTAAAACACCGTCATCCACTCCCTCTCGATACCAGCAGTTTCTTTCACTTATAGCTTATCGCTTATGGCTTATTGCTGGCCCTCATGAACCTGATGTCCCCCGAGCAATTCCGCGCTCTCGCCGCCCAGGGCTTCAACCACATCCCCGTGGCGCGCGAAGTGCCGGCCGATATGGACACCCCGCTGTCCGCCTATCTGAAGTTGGGCGGGGGGCCGTGGACCTATCTGCTGGAGTCGGTGCAGGGCGGGGAAAAGTGGGGCCGCTACTCCATGATCGGTCTTGCCGCTTCCACGCAGTTAATCGTGCGCGGCGGCGTGGTCAGCGTGGAGGTGGGGAGCAAGATTGTCTCCCGCACCGAGACCCGGGATCCCTTTGGCGAGATAGAGAAATTCCGCGCCCAATACCGTGTGCCCGACGTGCCTGGATTGCCGCGCTTTACCGGCGGGTTGGTGGGATATTTCGGCTATGACTGCGTCAACTATCGGGAGCCGCGGCTGGGAAGGCGTTCGCGCCCCGATCCCATCGGCTGCCCCAACGCGCTGTTGCTGGTCTCGGATCGGGTGGTGGTGTTCGACAATCTCACCGGCAAGGGCATGCTCATTGTGCATGCCGATCCGAGCGGCGATGACGCCTATGAAAAGGCGCTCCATGATCTGGACCTGCTGGAGGAACGCCTCGCCCGCGGCGTGATCCCTGCCGCGGAATCGCGGACGCCAAGGCCGGTTGCCGAAAGCGACTTCACGGGCTGCTTTCCGCAGCCGGAATTCGAAGCGGGTGTACGACGCATTCAACAATACATCGTCGCCGGCGACGTGATGCAAGTGGTGTTGTCTCAACGTCTGTCGGTACCGATGCAGGGTCCGCCCCTCAACATCTATCGCGCATTGCGCAGCACGAATCCGTCACCGTACATGTACTTCCTCAATTTCGGCGACTTCCAGGTGGTCGGCGCCTCCCCCGAGGTCCTGGCGCGACTGGAGGATGGCGTTGTCACCGTGCGCCCCATTGCCGGCACACGACGCCGGGGCCGGGATGAGGCCGAGGATGAGCGGCTCGCCCGGGAACTCCTCGCCGATTCGAAGGAGAACGCGGAACACCTGATGCTGATTGATCTGGGCCGAAATGATGTGGGCCGCGTGGCCGCGACCGGATCCGTGCAGGTCACCGAGCGCATGGTCATCGAGCGCTATTCCCATGTGATGCACATCGTCTCCAACGTGACCGGCAGACTGCGTCCCGGCGCCGGCGCACTGGATGTGCTGCGCGCCACGTTTCCGGCGGGCACAGTCTCCGGCGCTCCCAAGGTGCGCGCCATGGAGATCATCGAGGAACTGGAACCGGTGCGCCGCGGTATCTACTCCGGCGCCGTGGGATATCTTTCCTGGGCCGGCAACATGGACACCGCCATTGCCATCCGTACTGCTGTGATCAAGGACGGCACCCTGCATATACAGGCGGGGGCCGGCATCGTCGCCGACTCCGATCCGGGGCGCGAATGGGAAGAGACCATGAACAAGGCCCGTGCCATGTTTCGCGCAGTGGCACTGGCAGAAGGCAGCCTGTGCCGGTGAGGAAACGGTAGCGGCTAAAGGTTGCCCAGGTCCTCGATGGCGTCAATGACCATGCCCGTGCCGACTGCGATCAGCAGGATGTCATTTGCCACGCGGACGAACCGGTGTAACGGCGGCGGCGTGCCCAAGTGGATCACAATCTCCGGCGGCAGATCATAAAAGATCACGTCAGGCGGCAACGGCTGGCCCCGCGACCATTTCCTGGCCTGACCCGGCGGCATGCAGCCGTTGTTCTTCTTGGCCAGTCCCGGCGGGCAATGCCCGGAATGAACCTGCTCCGAATAATAATTACGCACGGACTCCCGCTGTCCATCCCCAAAATGAATCGTCACTCCCAGCCCGCCACCATCGTGGTGATCACCGCCGGCATGGCTGTCCTGGCCGCCGACATGACCTCCGTGCTGGTCCTCGTCACGGTCCTTCTGGCCGCCGTTGCCCCCATCGTGCCGCTCACTCTGTTCGTGCTTCTTGTCCTTGCCGCCACCGGCATGGTCGGGTTTCTCGGCCAGCGCCGGGCCTCCGGCCAGCAAGCCGGTACATATAAGGGCCAGGACATGACTGCGGTGTAATTTGAATCGCTGCATAAAATGTCTCCTGTGGTCGATTACGCGCCTGCGGAGCGGGCGGTTAATCATAATGTTGATTGACCTGAGTGTAGCCTGTTTGTTCACCCAGACTGTGCGCCAGCGCACACTTTCACGAAGTCCGGGCACGGACCGAGAGGTAATGTGCCCACAGGATCCGCGCCGCGACCGAGCGCCAGGGCGCCCACGTCTCGGCAAAGAACTGCTGCTGCCTGGGCGATGGCAGGGTACGCAGGCGCTTGACCTCGCGCAGCGCCACCGCCAGTGCCAGGTCCCCATTTGGCCACACGTCGGGCCGCCGCAGTGCCATCAGGTAATAGATATCAACACTCCATGGTCCGAGCCCCGGCACCGCCAGCAGCATCGCGCGACCCGAATCGTCGGGGGCGCGGGCCACCGCGCCCAGGTCCAGCGTGCCGGCCAGCATCCGTGCGGCAAGCCCATGGCAATAGCCGTATTTTTGCCGCGTCAGACCCAGTTGTCGCAAGCCGGTCAACTCCAATCCGTGGATTGCACGCGGCGTCACTTCACCCAAATGGGACTGCAACCGCCGGTACAGGGTGCGCGCGGCTGACAACGACACCTGCTGCTCCAGGATGATGCGGATGAGCGTCGCGAATCCCGGGCGTCTTCCCCAAACCGGGGGTTCGCCGAGCCGCCGCAAAATTTGCGCAAGGTCCGCATCCCGGCGCGCCAATGCCCGGGCGCCGTTACTGAGCGACTCCCGATTCAAGGCGCGGGGAATCGACGTCATGCCTGGAACGCTGGATACCGGAAGTGCGCTCGGGCGCCTGACGAGACTCATTGGCGTTCCATATTCTGCAAATTCTCCCGCAGGTCAAGCTCGGGGCAAGCGTGCAGGAATCCGGATGCAGCAGCCATTGCCCCGTTAAGGATAGAATTGCTTTTGCGCAGGATTAGCGCAAATCCCTCATTCAGGAGTTCAATCCGATGTACACATTTGTTCTGGTCCACGGGTCATGGCACGACGGCTCAGCCTGGGCGCCGGTAATCCAGCGGCTTGAGAGCAAGGGCCACCGTGCGTTCGGGCCAACCGTGGCCGGCCATGGCAAGGGCGTGAACAAGGCGGTGAACCATGCGGAAAGCGTCCGCTCGATTGTGGATTTCATCGTCGGCAGGGACCTCACCGGAATTGTCCTGGTGGGACACAGCTACGGAGGCTCCATTATCTCGAAAGTCGTCGAACAGATCCCGGAGCGCATCAAACGGCTGGTGTTCTGGAATGCCTTCGTGCTCAACGATGGGGAGTGCATGAACGACAATGTACCGCCCCACTTCCGCGCGCTATTCGACCAGATGGCGGAGGACTCTTCCGATAATACTGTCATGATGCCCTTCCCCATCTGGCGCGAGGCCTTCATCAACGATGGCGACCTGGACCTGGCCAAGTCGACCTACGATCTGCTTTCGCCCGAGCCCTACCAGTTCAACGAACAACTGGACCTGAAAAGATTTTATGAAATCATCCATTCAGGGAAGGTCTGCTGCAGCTTTTTGAACTGCACGGAGGATATTGCCCTCCCTCATGGCGAATGGGGGTGGCACCCGAGGATGTCCAGCCGACTCGGCCTGTTCCGCCTGGTGCAGATGCCCGGGAGTCACGAGACAATTTTCTCCAATCCGGCCGGCCTTGCGGACAAGATCATCGAGGCAGGTCGCGACTGAGTGAACTGCAGGCAGCCGCCTGACTTGCCAGCGGGGACAATTGACGGAATAATCGCCGCCATGACTCTGTTTGTATCCCTCCCTGCCCTGCCGTGGCGCTGGCGTCAGCCAAGCGCATAGCCCCCATCGTTGCGCCGAGCGTATCGGCGATTCTCAAAATAGGCCGCTGACCACAAGGAACGCGGTTGAGAGTGCGGAAAAAATCTTTGCAACGCACTATGAAATAAAGATAAAACAATAAGTCAGGATTTCCATGCTGTTGATGATCGACAACTACGATTCGTTCACCTACAACCTGGTCCAGTACCTGGGCGAGTTGGGGCAGGACGTGCATGTCCAGCGCAATGACCAGATAACCGTGGCGGATATCGAGCAACTGGCCCCGGACAACATTGTTATTTCACCCGGACCCTGCACGCCCAACGAAGCCGGCATCTCCATGGCGGCCATCGAGCACTTCCAGGGGAAGTTCCCGATCCTCGGCGTCTGCCTGGGGCATCAGAGCATCGGCCAGGTATTCGGCGGCCGTGTGGTGCATGCGCGCCGCATCATGCACGGCAAGACTTCCGAGATTCACCATCTCAATGACGGCGTGTTCCGCGGTCTGGCCAATCCCTTCATCGCCACACGCTATCACTCATTGGTCGTGGAACGGGCGTCGCTGCCCGCATGCCTGGAGGAGACTGCCTGGACTGTCGATGAAAAAGGGGAACGCGACGAGATCATGGGACTACGGCATCGGGAATTTTCCATTCATGGTGTGCAATTTCATCCCGAGTCCATACTCACCGCCTACGGCCATGAATTGCTGCAGAATTTTCTGACCATGGGCGCGAGCTGACCATGCAGCGCGCCCTGACCAAGATCATTGCGGGCCAGCATCTTGACGAGGACGAGATGGATGCGGCCATGCGCACCATCATGGGGGGCGACGCGACGCCGGCGCAGATCGGCGCATTTTTGGTGGCATTGCGCATGAAGGGCGAGACCGTGGCCGAGATCGCCACGGCGGCCCGCGTCATGCGTGAATTTGCCAGGCATGTGCAGGTCAGCCACGCCAACCTGGTGGACATCGTCGGCACCGGCGGCGATGGCAGCCACACATTCAACATCTCCACCACGGCAGCCTTTGTTATTGCAGCGGCCGGCGGCCGTGTCGCAAAACATAACAATCGCTCGGTCTCCAGCCGCAGCGGCAGCGCGGACGTGCTGGAAGCGGCGGGCGCATACATAAATCTGACGCCCGACCAGGTGGCGCGTTGCATCAATGAGGTGGGCATCGGCTTCATGTTCGCACCGGCGCACCACGGCGCCACACGCCATGCCGCCGCTCCGCGCCGCGAACTGGGCGTGCGCACCCTGTTTAATCTGCTCGGGCCGTTGACCAACCCCGCCTCCGTGCCCAACCAGGTGATCGGTGTGTTCAGCGATGCCTGGGTTGAGCCCGTGGCTGAGGTGATGAAAAAACTCGGCAGCCGCCACGTCATGGTCGTGCATTCCGCGGACGGTCTGGACGAGATCAGCCTGTGCGCCCCGACCCGGGTGGCGGAATTGCGCGACGGCAACGTGCAAGTGCACGAGATCACGCCGGAACAATTCGGATTCACGCGCGCAAACCAGGACGATATAAAGGTCCAGAATGCCAAAGACAGTCTCAAAATCCTGCGCGCCGTGCTCGACGACACGCCCGGGCCCGCCCGGGACACGGTGCTGTTGAATGCCGGTGCCGCCATTTATGTGGCAGGACTGGCGCAGGACCACGCCAGCGGCATCGACCGGGCCCGGGAAGCACTAAAAGGCGGCGGCGCGCGCGCCAAGCTGGATCAACTGGTGGCGCTGACGCGGACGTTTGGCGTCGCAGCACACTGATGTCCGGACCGGCGGATATTCTGGGGCGCATCCTGGCACGCAAGGCCATGGAAGTGGCCGGGCGCAAGACAGCCACGCCAATGGCGGCGATCCGACGGCGTGCCGCGGATACCCCAACTTGCGCGGGATTTCACCCGGCGTTGGAGCTGGCCATTCATCAAGGCCGTGCCGCCGTCATCGCGGAGATAAAAAAGGCGTCACCCAGCCAGGGCGTGATCCGGCCAGGATTCGACTGCGCGGCCATCGCCCGCGCCTACCGCGACGGCGGGGCCACATGCCTGTCCGTGCTCACGGATGTGGATTTCTTCCAGGGGTGCGACGAGTACCTGCAGGTGGCCAGGAAGGAATCCGGGTTGCCGGTGTTGCGCAAGGATTTCATCATCGATCCGTGGCAGGTGTTTGAATCCCGCGCCCTGGGCGCCGACTGCATCCTGCTGATTATCGCCGCGCTCACTGACAGCGTGCTGCGCGAATGCCGGGACGCAGCGGACGAGGCGGGGTTGGACATCCTGTTGGAGGTCCACGATCGCGAGGAACTGGAGCGCGCGCTGGTGCTGCGCACGCCGCTGATCGGCATCAACAACCGCGACCTGCGCAGCTTCGAAACGCGGCTGGAAACGACACTCGGCCTGCTGGTGGATATTCCCAAGGACCGGCTCGTGGTGACCGAAAGCGGTATTCACACCCGTGCAGACGTGGAGCGCATGCGCAGTCACCATGTACATGCATTCCTCGTCGGGGAGGCATGCATGCGTGCCCCCGATCCGGGCGGGAAACTGAAGGAATTGTTCTTCTAAGGAAGGTCTGAATAGGACAATGCTCAAACGGGATTGTCATTCTGGCGCCGTCACCCCGGCGAAAGCCTGGGTCCAGTATTAATTTACTGGATGCCGGTCTTCACCGGCATGACGTTTCCGCCATGAACCCAATACGGACAATATCCGCTATGATTTCCCCTGGCACAACACGCGGCCCCTGACGTTATGCTCAAGGAAACCCTGAACGCCCAACAACCGCCCGGCGAACCCTGCCGGCGCTGCTTCACGGACCGTGACTCGGATCTCTACGTCTGGTATGACAATGCGGAACAGGTGGTGCAGTTCCAATTGTGCTACGACAAAGGACCGGAGGAAAAGGCTTTCACCTGGTCCCGCGACCACGGAGTGGTCCAGCATGGGGTCGATGACGGATCGCAAAGCGGCAGGTTCACCTTCAAGGGCACACCCATCCTGACCGGACGCGAGCCTGTGGCCGTGGCCTCATTACCGGGATACTTCCGCGAACATGGCTGCAAGCTTGAGCACGATCTCTATGCATTCGTGCTGGCGCGATTGAACGAGGCCGCCGGAAAGTAACGTAACGGGGCCGGAGCGAATGCCCTGCCCACCGGACTTCACCGCAATCAATCAGCACTGGAGCCACCCGTGTATCTCTATCGAAAATTTCAATCGCAGGCGGAAATCGATGCCCAGTACGATCTGGGCGCGCTGCTTGCCGATCCCCAGGCGGTCTTCGACGGCTACGTGGCCATGAGCAATACGGCGCGCAAATCGCTGCGGTGCAAGCTGGACCTCAGCTACGGTCCCACCCTGGACGAAAAGCTCGACGTATTTCCTGCCGCGCAACCCGGGGCTCCCATACTGCTTTTCATCCATGGCGGGTATTGGCGTGCATTTTCACAGCGGGAATTCGCCTTCGTGGCCTCCGGCCTCGTGCCCCATGGCGTCACGGTCGCACTCAGCAATTATTCCCTGTGCCCACAGGTGACCATCCACGAGATCACACGCCAAAATCGTGCCGTTGTTGCCTGGTTGCGGGTGCACGGCCGGCGCTTCAACGGCGATCCGGGCAACATATGGGTCATGGGCCATTCCGCCGGTGCGCAGCAGACCGCGATGCTGCTCAGCACTGACTGGCGTGGGGAATACGGGCTGCCCGGGGACGTAATCAAGGGCGGTTTCGCCATCAGCGGCGTCTATGACCTTGAGCCGTTGCGCCATTCCTTTCTACAGCCGACGCTGCAACTGGACGCGGACCTGATCCGGCGCCAAAGCCCAATCCACAATATCCCGCGCCGGGCGCCGCCGTTGCAAGTGCACGTCGGGAAGCGAGAACCGCAGGAGTTCATACGCCAGTCCCGGGAATACCAGCGCGCGTGGCGCAGCGCCGGACTGCCGGGCAGTCTTTACGTGCGTCCCGGGGTGGATCATTTCACCAT
>MGYT01000019.1:25831-31430 GCA_001801865.1 Gammaproteobacteria bacterium RIFCSPLOWO2_02_FULL_61_13 | reverse complement strand
CGGAGGTCGCGCCAGATCCCTCAGGGCTTGAACAGGTCCGCGTCTGCCACCAGGCGCTGCAATGCTGCGGACAACACGCCGTTGATCAGCGCTTCGTTCTGCGAATCCGATGGCGGCTGCACAAACTCTTCCGTGCGTGTATCCCGGTATTCGCCCGTATGCGTGATCTCGCCCAACTGGCTGCGGGCGCGAAGCGTGGACGTGACCTCAACGACGCGCGTGAACTGCCCCTGGGTCACCTTGTAACCCAGTTCTGCCAATTCAACCAAAAGCGTGACCGGGGACGGCGTCCCGGCAGGCACAACCTTGAGGCCACGCGCGGTCAATGCCTGTTCCAACCCGGCCTGAATGCGCGCGGTTGTGTCGCCGCTCATGGTAATGGTGGCGGTGTCGTACACGCCGCCGCGATAACCGACGATGGCATTGGCGCGAACGTCCTTGACTGCGAGCGCCAGGTTGGTTGCGCCGCCATCCCGTGGCAGCGCGGCATTATCCAGGACCGGCTGTACAGAGATCACCTGCGGACTGAGTGCGCACCCGGAAAGCAGAAGGGCCCCGAACAGCGCGGACAGGATGCGGTAGTGCATGCGGTGCATGTTGTCTTACCTCCGTTTTTGAACCGGCCTGCGGCCGTAATTTTTGAACTTCTCCAGGACCAGTTTCATTTCCCTTCCGGCCAGCAGCACAGGCCGGCGTAACTGTTTAGACAACCAGTACTGGCGCGAAAGTTCCTCCACTTCCTGCGCCATGGCCAGGGCGGCCGTGAGGTTGGAACCCAGCGCAATCTGGCCATGATTGGCAAGCAGGCAGGCTTGTCGTCCACGTAACGCGCTCAATGCATGCTGCGACAGTGCCGCCGTGCCGAACGTGGCATACGGGGCGCAGCGGATGGAATCACCGCCGGCGACGGCGATCATGTAATGGAATGCGGGGATGTCCCGGCGCGTGCAGGCGATGGCGGTGGCGAAGGCGGAATGGGCATGCACGATTGCGCCCACGTCATTGCGCCGCGCCAGGATGTCGCAATGGAACCGCCACTCGCTGGACGGCGCGAGGCGGCCCGAGATCACCTCGCCCGCCGGATTCAATTGCACGATGTCGGCGGGGCGCAGTTCGGAATAGGGAACACCGCTGGGTGTAATCAGCACGCCGCCCGGCGCCCGCACGCTTACATTGCCGGCCGTGCCGACGCCGAGCCCGAGTCCGGCGAAGGATCGTACGGCGGCAATGATGTCGCGGCGGAGTACAGGGTGTTTCATTGGCACAATATACTCCCACCATTGCGGTGGACTGAATCACGGCCGCGGCAAACGGGGCCGGTGACGCCGGATCTGTCCGGCCACACCGGTTTCAGACGTTAAAACGAAACAACATTACATCGCCATCCGCGACCAGGTATTCCTTGCCCTCCAGACGCCACTTGCCGGCTTCCTTCGCGCCCTGCTCGCCATTGCCGCGCACATAATCATCGAATGCGATGACCTCGGCGCGGATAAAGCCGTGCTCGAAGTCAGTGTGGATAACGCCCGCGGCCTGCGGGGCGGTGGCGCCGGCGCGCACAGTCCAGGCGCGCACTTCCTTCGGTCCGGCGGTGAAAAAGGTCTGCAGGCCGAGCAGGCGGTAGCCGGCGCGGATGATGCGATTCAGTCCGGGCTCGGTGAGCCCCAGGTCAGCCAGGAATGTTTCCCGATCCGCTTCATCCAGTTCCGCAATCTCGGATTCGATGGCGGCGCACACCGGAATGACCTCGGATTGCTCACCGGCGGCGAGCTCGCGCAATTTCGGCAGCCAGCGGTTGTCCTCCATGTCGCCTTCTTTCACATTGGCGATGTACAACGTTGGTTTTTCTGTCAGCAGGTGCAGGTCATACAACAGCGTCTGTTGCCCCGCATCCAGCCGCATGCTGCGCACCGGGGCGCCCTTGTTCAGATGCGCCATGACCTGTTCCAGCAGCGCGGCGTGCTGCCGGGCGTCCTTGTCACCGGCCGCCCGGGCGGCTTTGCCGGCCTTCAGCAGGGCGCGTTCCACGGTTTCCTGGTCGGCGAGGCAGAGTTCGGTATTGATAATCTCGATGTCGCTTATGGGATCCACGCGGCCGGACACATGGGTGACGTTGTCGTCATCGAAGCAGCGCAGCACCTGGGCAATGGCGTGGGTCTCGCGGATATGCGCCAGAAACTTGTTGCCCAGCCCCTCGCCCTGTGACGCGCCAGCCACCAGCCCGGCGATGTCCACGAATTCCATGACCGCCGGCACGGTTTGTTTCGGCTTCACGATGGCGGTGAGTTGCGCCAGGCGCGGGTCCGGCACCGGCACAATGCCCACGTTGGGGTCGATGGTGCAGAACGGATAATTCTCGGCCGGGATGCCGGAGCGTGTCAGCGCGTTGAACAATGTGGACTTGCCCACGTTCGGAAGCCCGACGATGCCGCATTTGAAGCCCATAAAATCAGTTACAAGTCACAAGTAATAAGTCATAAGTAAAAGATGAATAGTGTCTCGTGAACCGAGTCGCTTCCAGGATTTCATTATTTGTTGTCTCACGTTGTTGGATTTCTTGTGACTTGTAACTTATGACTTGTGACTTGCATCTGAATGCAACTCCTTCATCGCCTTCTGCAGGTGCCCGTCAAACACGAGCGGCATCACGTCCAAGGCACGGCGTATCGCATCATCAATGAGCGCGCGCTCGGCGGCACGCGGGCGATCGAGCACATAATCCACCACCTGGTCTGCGTTGCCTGGATGTCCCACGCCCAGACGCAGGCGCAGGAACCCGCCTTCTCCCAGGCATTCCACAATGTCGCGCAGGCCGTTGTGCCCGCCATGCCCGCCGCCGCGCTTCAACCGCGTCACGCCTGGCGGCAGATCGATTTCATCATGCACGACCAGCAACTCCGCAGGCTTGAGCGCATAGAAATGCATGGCCGCCTGCACGGCGCGGCCACTTTCGTTCATGTACGTGGTGGGCTTGAGCACACGACAGTCGTGCCCGGGAAAACGCAGCGTCGCCGTCTCCCCATGGAACTTCGCCTCGCGCCGGAAACCGAGATCCTGGGCGGCGGCGAGGCGATCCACAAACCAAAACCCGGCGTTATGCCGGGTTTCGGAGTACTTCTGGCCCGGGTTACCGAGCCCAACCAGGAGTTTCGGGATCACGAATGCCGGGTCATGCCGCGGAACCCGGATTAACCCTTCTTGTCCTTGGCTTTTGCCTTGTCCTTGTCTTTATCCTTATCCTTGTCCTTATCCTTATCCTTGTCCTTGTCGGCAACTGCACCACCCTCTGCTGCCGGCGCCGCTGCCTCGGCAGTCGCCGCTGCCGCCTCCACGGCTTCGACCGGTGCTTCTTCCACTTCAATCGCGCGCGGGATGTGCACGCTGACCACCGGCAGGGTGGCATCGCCACCGTGTTTGAGCGCATAGATGGTCACCCCCGGCGGCAGCTGCAAATCGCTCAGGTGCAGCGTCACACCGACGTTGATGTCGGCCAAGTCCACCGCGATGAACTCCGGCAGGTCTTTGGGCAGGCAGGACACTTCCACTTCGGTTGTGATGTGATTGATCACGCCACCGCCGGTACGCACGCCGACACAACGTTCCTCGTTCAGGAAGTGGATGGGCACGCGCATGGTCAGTTCCTTGTCCTCGGCGATGCGCTGAAAATCCACATGCACGATGAGCGGGCGGAACGGATGCCGTTGCAGATCCTTGAGTACCACGCGTTCACTCTTGCCGCCCAGGTGCAGCGTCAGGATGTGGGAGAAAAACGCCTCCTGGTCCAGTTGGTGCTTCAGTTCCTCGTGTCCGACCATGATGGGCAGGGCCTCTTTCCCGGTTCCGTACAGGATGCCTGGTACCTTTCCGTCCCGACGCAGGCGGCGGCTCGCACCCTTCCCCTGCTCTTTGCGGGACTCGGCTTGGACTTCGAATTGTTGCATGTTGGCACTCCTCTTTACGTTCAAGTTGACTGCAATGTCCCCCAATCCGCGACCAGATTAGAGGCAGTTAATCCACAAACATCGAACTCAACGACTCGCCCTCGGACACGCGGCGGATACTCTCAGCCAGCATGGCGGCCACACTCAACTGCCGGATACGCCGGCAGGCCGCGGCCTCGGGTCGCAACGGGATGGTGTCGGTCACCACCAGTTCATCCAGCGTCGACTTGTTGATGTTGTCCATGGCGCGCCCCGATAACACCGGGTGTGTACAGTACGCCACCACACGGTCGGCGCCGAAATCCTTGAGCGCGCCCGCCGCATTGCACAACGTGCCGGCGGTATCCACCAGGTCATCGATAATGACGCAGGTACGGCCTTCCACGTCACCAATGATGTTCATGACTTCCGATTCGTTCGGATTCGGCCGCCGCTTGTCGATGATGGCCAGGTCCGTATCGTCGAGCCGCTTGGCCAGCGCCCGGGCCCGCACCACACCGCCCACGTCCGGGGACACCACTATCTGGTTCGCATATTTGTGCTTCCAGATGTCGCCCAGCAGCACGGGCGACGCATACACATTATCCAGCGGCATCTCAAAGAAACCCTGGATCTGATCCGCATGCAAGTCCACGGTCAGCACCCGATCCACGCCCGCCGCGCCAATCATGTTGGCCACCACCTTGGCGGTGATTGGCACACGCGCCGATCGCGACCGGCGATCCTGGCGCGCATAACCCATGTACGGGATCACCGCGGTGATGCGTACCGCGGAGGCGCGCCGCGAAGCGTCGGCGATTACCAGCAACTCCATCAAATTGTCGTTCACCGGCGAACACAGCGACTGGATGATGAACACCTCGCGGCCGCGGATGTTCTCGGCGATCTCGACCATCACCTCGCCATCGCTGAAGCGGCCAACGGAGATCTTTCCCAGCGGCAGGTTCAAGTAGCCGGCGATCTCACCGGCCAGTACCGGGTTGGCATTGCCCGTGAACAGCGTAGCGTTGGTCAGGGACATGGGATTGGCGTGTTCCTCTCCGCTTCGCGATCGACCGTTGCTATTCTTCCGGCCACCCGCTTGCGGCCGGGTGGCCGGAAATAATTTGGCTGGGGTGCCAGGATTCGAACCTGGGAATGCGGGAATCAAAATCCCGTGCCTTAACCAGCTTGGCCACACCCCATCAACCTGTGGCGGATCCGGGTACTCCCGTGCTGCCGTGGCAGCGGCTCAGGCGATCCCGCAACGGGGACCGGTTGCAACCATGGACCACTAACCCGCGCAGGTGGGCCGGCAAGTCATCTCGCACCTTTTCCGCAGCCTGTGCGGTGGCACAGCGCAGAAAGACACAGGCACCGGTTCCGGTCAGCCTGGCATCCCCGTATTGACGCAGCCAATCCAGGGCCGCGCCAACTTCCGGATACATCATCCGGACGACTGCCTCGCAGTCGTTGGTGCCGCCCCCCTCCAGAAAGGCGCGTATTGTGATTGCAGGTGTATTTCGTGTCAATTCAGGATGCTGGAACACGCCGGCGGTGGAGACCTGAATCCCCGGATGCACCAGCAAGAACCAGTCCTCGGGCGGATCGATGGGCGTCAGGTGCTCTCCCACACCCTCTGCCCAGGCGGCGTGGCCGGCGATGAATACCGGCACATC
>MGYT01000019.1:0-25822 GCA_001801865.1 Gammaproteobacteria bacterium RIFCSPLOWO2_02_FULL_61_13 | reverse complement strand
GGTCAGGCCGATTCCGAGCAATTGCTGCTCCGAAAGGCCAGCCCGCCACAATGCGTTCAGCGCCACCAGCGTCGTAGCGGCGTTGGAACTGCCACCCCCAAGGCCGCCACCCATGGGGATGTGCTTGTGGATATTGATCTCCACGCCGGCGCTGATCCCGGTCGCAGCTCGCACCGCCGAGGCCGCGCGCACCACCAGGTCCTCGGCTTCAGGGACACCACCATAGTCGGCGCGACGCAGGATGCGTCCATCGTCGCGCAACGTGAAGTGGAGCTCATCACAGAGGTCGAGAAACTGGAATGCAGTCTGCAACAGGTGGTAACCGTCGGGACGCCGGCCCAGCACGTGCAGAAAAAGATTGATCTTGGCCGGCGCCGGCCAGGCTGTATTACTCACGACGCCATCGTCCACTCGCTGATCACAAGACGCACGCGTACGGACCCGTTCTCGAGACTCATTCTCCCCGGCAGCACCGGTTCGGCTCCCGGCCGATACTCCTGATACTCCACCTGCCACCCATCTTGGGTCAGGTCATCCAGCAGCCCCTTTTCATTGATCCCGAGCTGTTCTGGCCCGGCACCCGGATGTGGCAGGCCCCGCACCCACCAGCGCAGTCCGGACACCGGCAAATCCCAGCCCAGCTTGTTGCGCAGCAACGACTCGGGATTGTCGGCGCGCAGGATGCGGTTATCGGCGGTGCGCAATTCCACGCCCGCGGCAGTTCCGGAAAGTTCGAAGGTGCCGCGGCCCAGGGGCGCGATGACGCGCAGCGTGTAGGTGTCCCGGGTCTCACGCCAGTACAGGGTCGCGCTCCAGGCATCCTTTTCCAGCCGCACGGCGATGCGGCCGCGGAATTGCCAATCCTGCACGCCGGCCAGGCGCGCGCGGTGCGCGCCCCACAATGAGGCGCGGTCCGGCTGTTGCAACTGCACCGGCTGCCGGGCGCAGCCGGCAAGCAAAATCACAATGAATATGAACCAAGCCGGCAAACCCGGGCGCGCCGAAGCAGACAGGAATGTGGGGAGGGTACCCATGCAGACTGCATCACCGCGCCGGAAGGCGCGCCGTGACGGCTACTCCTTGAATCGCTTGATAACGTCGAGCAGCTTGTCGTCGCCCGGCGTTTCTTGCAATGCGGTGTTCCAGATATCGTTGGCGCCCTTGCGATCCCCCTTCGCCCACAACACCTCACCCAGGTGCGCGGCAACCTCCGAGTCGGCACGCAACACCAGGGCCTTGCGCAGATATTCCTCTGCCTCCTCCAGGCGGCCCATTCGATACAAGACCCAGCCCATGCTGTCGAGGATGTAGAAGTCGCTGGGACTGATGACCAGTGCGCGCTGGATGAATTCCAGGGCCTCGTCGAAACGGTCAGTGCGATCGGCCAGGGTGTACCCGAGGGCATTCAACGCCTGGGCATTGCCCGGATCCTTGTCCAGGATCTCGCGCAGGTCGCGCTCGAGAATGTCGAGCCTATCCATTTTCTCGGCCAGCATGGCGCGCGCATACATCACATCCGAATTGAACCCGGCCTGTAGCGCCTGGTCGTACACCGACATGGCCTCATCGTAACGCTTGTCCTCGGCCAGCAGTTCGCCCTCGGCTTGCACCAGCAGCGCACGTTCCTCCGCATTGCGAGTACGCACCGATCGCAAGTGCGTGCGGGCCTCATCCAGCCGGTCCTGCTTGGCGAGGATCAGGCCGAGGCGCACCTGGGCGTCAAAATAATTTTCCCCGCCCTGCACTCCGAGGTACCAGAGGTTGGCCTGATCAAAGCTTTCACGCTCTTCCGCGATGCGGCCCAGGTAGTAACTGGCGTCGTCGCCGCGTTCTTCATTGTTCACCAGTTGCTTGAAATGGGGCTCTGCCTCCGCGATGCGATTGGCCTGAAGTTGCAACAGCCCGAGGGCGAACGAAACCTCGAGGTTGTCCGGCTGCATCTTTCCCAGGATTTCGAATTGCTTGAGAGAGGCATCGAAGCGCCGGGCGTCGGCGAGCAGGCGCGCGTAGGCCATGCGTAAATTGAAATCGTCCAGTTTCTGATCATGGCGATGCTTGAGCACCTGTTCGAGCCGTTCCAGTGCCTCATCCATGCGCTTCTGGCGCTGCAGGATCGAGACATAGGTCAACAATGCATTCTCATTTTCCGGATCCAGCGCCAGCGCCTGCTCCAATAGTTGCGCGGAACGATCCAAATCGCCGAGCCGGGCGGCCACGTGGGAGAAGGCGAACAGCGCCTCGGGGGAATCCTGCCGCGACGCCAGCAGACGCTCCAGCAGGCTCATTACCAGCGCGCCGTCCTTCTCGCGCCCGAGCAGATTGGCAATCATCAACAGCTTTTCATCGAGGGAACCGGCGGCGCGATCCAGCATCTCCTCCAGGTGCCTGAACGCCTGCTCCTCATCGCCGCGCCGCAAGGCCATGGCCGCCAGCACCTGATGCGGATCGGGGCTTTGCGGATCCAATTCCACCCAGATGGTTGCCGCCTCCGTGGCGGCCTCCGCGTCGCGCGCGTAAACCGCGATGCGCGTGGCGCGCTCCGCCAGTTTCACATCACGGGTGCTGCGCGCGAGATCCAGGTAGGTGACCAGGGCCGCGTCCAGTTCGCCACGCTGACCGGCAATCTCGGCCAGCATGATCCGGTAGAGCAGTTCCCCGGTCAGGTCGATGTCGGGGCGTGGCGGGGCCACGGGTGTTTCCACCTCCGCCGCGACTGCAGCGGGCGCCGGGGCCTCAGCGGTGCCTGCCGCCGGCTTGCCGGCGGGCGTCGCACAGGCGCCGGTCAGCGATAGGCCGAAGATCAGGCACAAATACGCCAGTGGCGATGAAAACCGATGGGTCGAGTCTTTTATTTGCATGGGCCAACCATAACAAGGAATCCACTGACAAAGACAGTTCCGACGATGTAAGGTTACCGCGGACCTGCCTCCACCGGGGTTACGGCCCGTCCGGGGCCCGGAATTGATTCAGGTCAGCAACAAGTTGAATTGTAAGTGTTTTATGCTTGTATTGAAAATGTGCATCGCGCAGAATTCCCAGCCTGACCCGGTAACTTCCCTTGACCCTGCTCGCCTTTGGATTAAACCACGCCACCGCGCCCATTGAGGTACGGGAGCGTGTCGTGTTTTCCCCGGACATGCTGCCGGAGGCGCTGCGCGCGCTGCTCCGTGACGGCGCGGCCGCGGAGGCGGCAATTCTGTCCACCTGCAACCGCACCGAGATCTACTGCGCCGTCGACCTCCCGGACAGCGACCGGCCGGTGCACTGGTTTACCGACTTCTGCGGCAGATATACCCGCGACCTGAACACACATTTATATGTGCACCCGGATGCCAGCGCAGTGAAACATGTATTGCGGGTGGCCAGCGGACTGGACTCCCTGATCCTCGGGGAACCACAGGTGCTTGGGCAATTGAAGGATGCCTATCAGACCGGGGTGCGCGCCGGGTCCGTGGGACGATTGCTGGGACGGCTGTTTCAACATTCGTTTCGCGTTGCCAAGGAGGTTCGCACCAATACTGCCATCGGTAGTCACCCGGTCTCGGTGGCCTTCGCCGCAGTGCGCCTGGCACGCCAGATCTTCGGTGACCTGGGCGGAGGCACGGCGCTGCTGGTGGGCGCCGGCGAGACCATCGAACTCACCGCCCGGCACCTGGCCGAACACGGGCTGCGGCGCATGATCGTCGCCAACCGTTCGCTGGAACGGGCGCAGCGCCTGGCCGGGGAGTATTCCGGCTATGCCATCGGGCTCCAGGACCTGCCAAAACACCTGTATGAGGCAGATATCGTCATCTGCTCCACCGCCAGTCCCACGCCGATACTGGATCGCGCCGCAGTGGAGGGCGCGCTGAGACAGCGTCGCCACCGGCCCATGTTCATCCTCGACATTGCCGTTCCCCGGGACGTGGATCCGGCCGTGTCCGGGCTGGAGGACGTATACCTGTACACAGTGGACGACCTGCACGGCGTTATTGAGGAAAACCTGCGCTCCCGGCGCGAAGCAGCACTCCAGGCGGAGGAGATAATCGACTCCCAGGTCATTCACTTCATGCAGTGGCTGGAGTCGCGGGATACCGTGGCGACGATCCGTGCCCTGCGTGATCGCGCCGACGACATTCAGCGCCAGGTGACCGATGACGCGCTGCTCCGGTTGCGCCAGGGCGAGGCGCCGGAGCAGGTCTTGCGGGACGTAACCCGGCTACTCAGCAACAAGCTCATGCACCCCCCCAGTGCGCAACTGCGCGCGGCGGGAGAAACGCGCCAGGACCTGGCGCGCGCGGCCAGGGAATTGTTCAGCCTGCCGGCGGAATCGGGCCGCAAAGACAGCGAACGCTGAAACGCGCGCCTGCCGTGCGCCCTGCCGGCGACGGCACGCCCAAGATCATGAAAGACTCGCTGCTGCACAAACTGGAACGGCTCGCTGATCGACAGAAGGAGATCCACGCGCTACTTGCGGACCCGTCAGTGATCCAGGATCAGCGCCGCTTCCGCGATCTGAGCAAGGAGGATGCCGAGGTGACCCCCGTGGTCGAATGCTTCGGCCGCTTTCAGCGCAACCAGCAGGGCATGGACAATGCGCGCCATATGCTGAATGACTCCGATCCGGGCGTGCGGGACCTGGCGCAGGCCGAGTTGCGCCAGACCGAGCAGCAGCACCAGCAACTGGAACAGGAGATCAGTGCCCTGCTGCTGCCGCGGGACTCCGCCGACGATCACAATACTTTTCTCGAGATCCGCGCCGGCACCGGCGGTGAAGAGGCGGCTTTGTTCGCCGCCAACCTGCTGCGCATGTACAGCCGCTATGCGGAGCGGCGCGGCTGGAAGACCGAGGTGGTCAGCGCCGGGGCCAGCGATCTGCGTGGCTTCCGCGAAGTCATTGTGCGCATCATCGGCGCCGGTGCGTTTTCGCGCCTGAAATTCGAGGCCGGCGTACACCGCGTGCAGCGCGTGCCGGAAACCGAGGCCCAGGGCCGCATTCATACGTCGGCTTGTACCGTGGCGGTGCTGCCCGAGGCCGCCGAGATAGACGACGTGGAGATCAACCCGGTTGATCTGCGCGTGGACACCTACCGCGCCTCCGGTGCCGGTGGCCAACACGTCAACAAGACCGATTCCGCGATCCGCATCACGCATCTGCCAACCGGAACCGTAGTGGAGTGCCAGGATGAGCGGTCACAACACAAGAATCGCGCCCGCGCCATGTCATTGCTGAAGTCGCGCCTGTTGGCGGCCGAACGTTCACGCCAGGCTGCGGCACGCGCCGAGACCCGCCGCCTGATGGTGGGGTCCGGGGATCGTTCAGAACGCATACGCACCTACAATTTTCCCCAGGGCCGGATCACCGATCACCGCATCAACCTTACTCTTTACCAACTCCCGGACGTCATGGAAGGCGACCTGGACCCGGTGATAGACCCGCTCATCCACGAACACCAGGCGGAGTTGCTGGCCGAACTCGCGCAAGGCGGTGGTGAATGAAGCCCCACGGCGTACAGCTGAACACGGTGGCTGACTTGCTCGGCGCCGCCACGGCCGAGTTGCAGGAACTGGATACTGCGCGACTGGACGCGGAAGTCCTGCTGGGTATGGTGCTGGAGGTCGGCCGGGAGTATTGCTACGCGCACGCGGAGGCACAGGTGCCTGCCGCGGCGGCGGCGGACTTCTGGCGCCTGATCACGCGGCGCCGTGACGGATTTCCCGTGGCCTACCTGACCGGGCGGCGGGAATTCTGGTCCCTGGACCTCACCGTCAACCAGTTCACGCTGATCCCGCGCCCGGAGACCGAGCAACTGGTGGAGGTCACGCTCGACCTGACTCGCCCCCACCACGCGCCGGAATTGCTGGAGCTGGGCACCGGCAGTGGCGCGGTCAGTCTCGCCCTGGCGCGCGAACGGCCGGATGCGCGCATAACCGCCACAGACCTCTGCCGCCATGCCCTGGATCTGGCGCAACATAACGCCGTGCGGTTCGGGATTGGCAACGTCTCGTTCATGGTTTCGGACTGGTACGCCGCCTTGGGCGCCCGGCGCTTTGATGTAATCCTTTCGAACCCCCCGTATGTGGATGAGCAATGCCCGGCGTTATGGCAGACGCCGCTGCGACACGAGCCCCGCCTCGCGCTGGATGGCGGGCGTGGTGGTCTTGAGGGCGTGTCCCGCATCATCGCAGGCGCAAGGCGCCATCTGCGCGCAGACGCATACTTGCTGCTGGAGCACGGATTCGACCAGGGTGAGAGCGTACGCCGGCTGTTGCGGCAACAAGGATTCACGGAAGTGGAGACGCGCCTGGATGCGGGGGGACAGGAACGCATCAGCAGCGGGCGCTGGCAATGAAAACCGGACCTTGGGCGTGGCTGCGCGCCCAATACGCTGCGCTGCTGCTGGAGAATGATCGTGACATTGCACAGGAACGCTGCGGCTGGGACAACTACATTACGGACATCTACGCCGCGCACTATCGGTTGCATGACCCGCGCCGGCACGACCTGCGCAAACAGCAGTGGAAAAACTATGAACCGCGCAGCAAATGATCGAACAGCCTCCGCCGGAATAGTCCGGCCCCGTACTCCAGCACGATGAACGACGATCAGCTACTGCGCTACAGCCGTCAGATCATGCTGCCGGAGATCGATGCCGCCGGGCAACAGCGCCTGGCACAGGCGCGCGTGCTGGTGGTCGGCCTGGGCGGCTTGGGCTCCGCGGCGAGTATTTACCTGGCTGCCGGCGGTGTCGGACACCTGCTGCTGGCGGATTTTGATCGGGTGGAGCTTTCCAACCTGCAGCGCCAAATCCTGCACCGCACCTGCGACATCGGCCGCCCGAAGACCGAGTCCGCGCGCGACCACCTGCTGGCGCTGAACCCGGAAGTGGCGATGACCCTGATCGACGGGGTCATGGATGCGGAAAACCTGGCGGCCCAGGTCGCGCAGTCCGATGTGGTCGTGGACGCGAGCGACAATTTTCGCACCCGCTTCGCCATCAACGCGGCGTGCGTCCGCGCCCGCAAACCGCTGGTGTCAGCGGCGGCGATCCGCTTCGAGGCGCAGATCAGCGTGTTCGATGCGCGCGACCCCGCCTCGCCCTGCTACCGCTGCCTGTACGGCGCCGGCGCCGAAGTGGAGGAAACCTGCACGGCCAACGGCGTCATCGCGCCGCTGCTCGGTGTTGCCGGCAGCGTGCAGGCGCTGGAGGCCATGAAGATAATCATGCAGATCGGAAAATCGTTGTCAGGCCGCCTGCTGCTACTGGATGTGCTCAATATGGAGTGGCACAGCGCGCGCCTGCCAAAAGATCCGGCCTGCCCGGTATGCGGCCCGGCGACTTAGCCCAGTAAAAGCAATCCCCAGGTCACCGGCACGTTCAACAACGCGACAAAGACGGCGGCCGACCCCAAATCCTTGGCGCGACCGGCCAGTTCATGTGTCTCCGCGCCATGCCGATCAATCGCCGCTTCAACGGCGGAATTCAGGAGCTCGGTAATCAACACCAGCAGCAGGGAACCGATCAGCAATGCGCGTTCCAATCCATTGGCACCAAGCCACAGGCCAACCGGTGCGAGAATCACGGCCAGCGCCAGTTCCTGCCTGAAGGCCGCCTCATTCCGGAGCGCGGCGCCAAGACCCTGCCACGAATATTTTGTCGCGCGGATGATGCGCGCTAACCCCCGGGGACTTTCCGCCATGACAACACTCCTCGATGCACTTCAGCGCGCAGGTTGCGGCGTTTGACGCCTGACCGGATCGGAAGTTGGCGGACCGTGTGCCGCAGGGGTTCGCAGCGACGCTGCGAACGCCCGCACATGGAGGTGCGGGCCGGACTTTCTCGCGGAGCAGGATTGCACAGCGAGAAAGGCGGCACCCGAGCCTACATGGACGTATTCACGGCGTGTCCGACAACTTCCGATCGGGGCGGGGGTCCGGCTTCAACGCTTCCACCAGATCCACAGACCGCTGATTACCAATGACAACAGCACGACAGCGACCGCATCCATGAACCAGACACCGAAGCGATTCACGATGCGGCCACTGTGGATGTCCAGCAGCAACCGCTCCAGCGTCAACGTGCGATCACGGAAACTCCGGATTAATTCCGCGTTGAGTTCCTCCGGCATTGCCGCGGGTATTGCCCAATGCGCATCCGGTGCTGCCGCTTGCGTCCAGCGCAATGAATCCAGATCCGGCAGGAATTGTCCGCGGTCGGTCTCGATGACAAGGCGCCCATCCGTGGTGCTGCCGATGCGCGACATTCCCGCGGGCACCCCTTCCGTCGCGTGTAACACCTCGATGATCGTCCCGTCCGGCGCCAGGATCAGCAGCCGGTCCCCCAGACCGGCCACGATCTGATCCTGCAGCGGCACCACGCCGAGCAATGTGTCGCTGCGCTCTGCCAGTTCCCGGCCATTGAAGTACAGGCGATCGCCGATGCGCGTGACCCAGTGCGCACCGGCATTGAACGATACCGGCGCCTGCGCCGGCTCGATGCCATAGAGATCCAGCAACCAGTCACTGTGCAGGTAATGCCGCGTCAGCCCCAACGCGCTGCCGTGATTGAGCAAAATGCCGCTGACACACAGCATGGCGATGAACAGGGCGACGCCGAGTCCGGCCCAGCGGTGCCACTTCATCCAGGCGATCAGATTCATCGGGATACGGGTTGCCCGCGGGCAGCGGCGCCATGTAGCATCAGCGCCAGTCGCGCCAGCCGCGTCAGTGCAGCGACCGAAAGCGTGGCACCGGAAATCCCGTCTATGGGCTCTTCCAGCTCCTGGCGCTCATTGAGGCTGAGGTCGCGGAATTGATCGGTGAAGAACGGATGGCGGACCTCCCAGCCACGGGACTCGCGAAAGATCAGTACCCGGAGCTGCTCGATGCGTCCGCCGCTGGTGACAATACCCACGGTGATGGGCTGATCCCGGCCAATCTCGTCCAGGATCCAGACATTGCGATCGGAATTTCCCCAATAACGGACGCGCAGCCGGTCGAGCGGATGGCCGAGGATTTGTTCAGCCTGGGCGCGTAGTTCAGGCAGCAGCCATAGGGCCTGGGGCGCCGGCGCGGCGCCATTGAACACCTCGGCCAGAAAAGCCTCCGGCGTCTGATAGACACCGGTGGCTCCGGCCAGGGAGACGGCTCCCAGCGTCAGCAGCGCCGCGCAGCACAGTCCTGCGCGCCACCGGTGGATCCTCATGGTTTCCGGCCTGCACGAAGCATCGCGCGCACGATACCGGATTCACCGCCGGTTCAACACTTCAGAACCGGTAGCCGAAACCCAGGTTGATGCCGTCGAGAGTCTGGTCCACGGACCTGTCGGCGTTCTCCCACTGCACGTCGAGCTTGAACGCCACGTCCGGGTGTGGCCACCAGTTCAGACCCACCATAAACTGCTCGAATTCCTCGTAGCGGAAGTCGGGTGCCGGCAGGCGGTTGCGCTCATCCCATTCGCTGTAGCGAGCGAACACGCCAATTTCGCCCAACACGTCTCCGGGCAGCCGGAAGCGCCACGCCGGTTCCACGTACCACCCGGCGAGATTGTTGGCATTGACCGCGCCCGGATCCACGGCACCGTCCTCGCCCAGATCCCAACGCGCATACAGTGCGCGCAATCCGAAGCCGCTGCGGTGCTTCCAGTCCGCGTGGGCCTCGAACAATGTCGCGTCGATATCGATGTCGTCGGCGGTGCCGGTATAGTCGCGCTGATACTGACCGCTAGCGCCAACCTCCAGGCCCGGGATGCCGGTATAACGCACACGGCCCGTGAACGCCGCATCCTGATCGTCGGCTTCGGAAACCTTGAGACGGCCGCTGCGGGGACGATAGGGGTCATCCCCGGCAGTGGGCGCGGTCAGACCGGAGTGCAACACCGCGTCGTAGCTCCACCCTGGCGCGATCTCGCCGCGCAGCGCGAGGCCCGCTTCCCACCAGGTGGTCGGAATGATCTCCGATTCCACCTTGTTGCGCTCCACGCCGTAAAAGGTGTTCGGCTCGTGGGTCACGTTGATGATGCCCACGGGCAGCACATCCAGGCCGGCACGCAGGTGATGGTTGTTGTTCAGGTCCAGTTCAAGCCAGGCCTGTTCCATTTCCACCTCGCCGGCGCTGGACCCGTCGCCGGCCACCAGCGCGTGTTCCACCTCCAGTTCGGAGAAGAACCGCAGCCGATCATTGAACTCATGGCCGAGGTAGATGATGAAGCGATGCAAGTCCGCCCGCGACAGGGAATCATCCCCGCCCACCCCGTCGCGGTCATCGTCCAGATTGTTGTAATGCAACTCGCCATAGCCGCCGACCGAAGTGCGGTTTTTTGCCGTGGCTACGGACGTCGACGTCGCCGCCACCTGCTCCACGGCATCGGCAGTGGCCTCCACCTGCGAGACGGTCTCCTGCACCTGGCCTTCGGCCCGGGCCAGGCGGGTCTGCAATTCGGCTATGGTCTTCTGCTGTGCCTGCACCAGCTGCCACATTTCCTCCAGTGAGGGTGTGACGGCGGCGCGTACCGGTACGCTGGCAGTCAGCAGCAGGCTCAGGCAAAGCAACGTGGCGGCGATAGGACGCATGGGGATTTCTCCATTAAGGTTGAAATTCAACGGCTTTTTGGTTGGTAATAGCGATCAAATTAGAATTGATAATCATTCTTATCTATATGACCATAGCCACGCATAGATCCTGATGTCAGGAAACGCTCACTTCAGGATCAGCGGCTGGTAATTGAGGGATTTAATGAAACTGCCGACCGGACCGGAACTGCATTCAGGAGGACTGAGGGTAAGATCTTCTCTGCTTCCCCGAGGCAGGCGAGAACGCGGCGCTCACAACGACCACAACACTCCGAGACACGCAGCTCCGTTCGCAATGCCCCCAAGGTCCGGGCGCCTGCGGCAATGGACGACCGGACCTCCCCTTCGGTCACCGAGTAACAAGAACAGATAATCTCCCCGCGATTCATCACATTGGACACCGAACTGTCGGAGCAGAATTTGGGTCAGATTAATTCAAATGAGAATCATTTGCAATAACGCCAATTTGCACGTGGCCGCCCCGAATCTGATTGATTACGATACCCGGTCTTCCCAAGCACTGATTTCCTGGAAATACCCCATGTCCCATATGGCCTCACTCGGCATGCTGCTGCCGGCCTTTGGTTCCATTCGCCCGGATCGGATCGAGGCAGAACTCGACACCATGCTGGCCACGAACCGTGCCGCGCTGGCTTTGCTGCTGGATCGAAACGGCCCCTACACGTGGCAAAACCTGGTGGCGCCGCTGGAGGAAAACGAGGACCGGCTCAACCGCGCCTGGTCGCCGATCAATCATCTGCATGCAGTTACCGACAATGAAGCCCTGCGCGCGGCCTACAACGCCTGCCTGCCGAAGCTCACTGAGTACGCCTCGGAGCTGGCGCAGAACGAGCGCCTTTATCAGGCCTTTCGCTCGATTGCAGTAGGAGCGGATGCGGCAGCACTGGATCCCGCGCAGCGCAAAGTGCTGGAAAACGCGCTGCGTGAATTCCGTCTGGGTGGTGTGGCTCTGCCGCTGGCGGACCGCGATCGGTTCCGGGTCATCCAGCAGGAGCTGGCACAACTGCAGACCAAATTTGAGGAAAATCTGCTCGATGCGACCCAGGCCTGGACGCTGCACGTAACCGACGCGGAGCGGCTGCGCGGCGTCCCACCGTCCACGCTGGCGCTGGCCGCCAGTAATGCGCGTGATCGCAACCTTCCAGGCTGGGTGTTGACGCTGGACTTTCCGTGCTACCAGCCGGTAATGCAATACGCGCACGACGCCGAAATGCGGCGCGAACTTTATCTGGCTTACGTGACCCGCGCCTCGGCGCTGGGGCCGCATGCGGGCCGCTGGGACAACAGCCCGCTCATGGCCCGCATCCTGACCTTGCGCAGCGAGCTCGCGACATTGCTCGGCTTCCCGAATTTCGCCGAATATTCGCTGGCGCGAAAGATGGCGCGCACACCCGGCGACGTGCTGGGATTTCTGCACGACCTGGCGCGACGCGCCCGGCCGGTGGCCGTGGCGGAATATGCTGAACTGTGCCGGTTTGCCCGGGAACAACACCGGATCATCGAACTTGCCTCATGGGACATCAATTACTACTCCGAACTCCTGCGCCGTCATGAGTTCGATTTCTCCGAGGAAGACCTGCGCCCCTACTTTCCGATCCCGGAGGTACTGGACGGCCTGTTTGAAATCCTGCGGCGCCTGTATGGCATCACCCTGCGTGAAGCCGGGGGCGTCGAACGCTGGCATCCCGATGTGCGCTACTTTGAGGTGGTGGACGAAACCGGGCAGTTACGCGGGGCATTGTTCATGGACCTGTATGCGCGCCAGAAGAAGCGCGGCGGCGCCTGGATGGACGATTGCATCGTGCGCCGCAGGCCAATGTCCGGGCTGCAACGGCCGGTGGCCTATCTCATCTGCAATTTCGCTCCGCCCGTGGACGGTTGGCCGGCACTGCTTAGTCACGAAGAGGTCATGACCTTGTTCCATGAATGTGGCCATGCCTTGCATCACGTGCTGACGCTGGTGGATTACGCCGACGTATCCGGGATCCGCGGCGTGCCCTGGGATGCGGTGGAACTGCCGAGCCAGTTCATGGAAAACTGGTGCTGGGATCGCGCGGCGCTGGATCTGATCGCAGGGCACTTCCAGTCCGGCGACCCGTTGCCGCAGGATCTGTTCGAAAAGATGCTGAGGGCCAGGCATTTTCACGCCGGGCTGCACATGGTGCGGCAACTGGAACTGGCGCTGTTCGATTTTCGCCTGCATCACGAGAATCGCGGCCACGACAGTGATGATATTCAGCGCGTGCTGGACGAGGTGCGCGCTGAAGTGGCGGTGATCCCGCCATCGCCGGTGAATCGCTTTCAACACAGTTTTGGGCACATTTTTGCCGGTGGTTACGCCGCCGGCTACTACAGTTACAAATGGGCCGAGGTTCTGTCCGCGGACGCCTTTTCCAAATTCGAGGAAACCGGTATCTTTGATGCAGCTACTGGCAGGCAATTCATGCATGCCATACTTGAAAATGGGGGGGCGCGGGAGCCCATGGAGCTGTTCATTTCATTCCGGGGCCGGCAACCGAGCGTCGAACCCCTGCTGCGCCACTCCGGCATCCTCGAACATCAACCCGTGTCGACCAGCACATGACCCTGCGCGTACTGCCGTTTTGGTTCGCTTTGATCCTGGCCGCCGCCCCGGCACTGGGCGAGGATGCTTTCGTGGGCAGCAAGGGATTTCACGCCGGATTGCATCAGGACAAGGCCGCAGACAGCCCGATCCTGAAGCTGGTCCCGACTGGCGCCACATTGCAGGTGCTGAAACGGGAGGAGCGCGCGTCGCTGGTGCGCGATTCCGACGGCGTCCAGGGCTGGATCGATAACAGTTACCTGGCGACAGAAGCGCCGTCAGAATCCGCGCAGGATCAGGAACAACTCAAACGCATCGAAGAACTGGAGCGGCAGCTCGAGCAATCCCGCGCCGAGCAGACGCAACTGGAGGCACGCCTCACCGGCAGCGGCAACGCCAGTGAGGACTTCAAACTGGCGCAGCAACTCAAGCGGCAAAACCAGGACCTGGATCAGCAATTGAAGCAGGAGAAATTGCGCGGCGGCGAGGCCCAGGTGGAATTGACCGAGCTGCGCAAACGCATCGGCATGAACAGCGACACTGAATCCCTGTACCAGGAGCTGGCGGGTCTGCAGGCGGAAAACAAGCAGTTGCGCATCAGCGTCGGGGAAAAAGTGGGGGCAGTTGTCGCGTCGGAGCAGGGGGTCATGGGCTCCGGTTTCGACCCGGGCCAGTTCGCCGCCACTGCTGCCATCCTGTTGCTGTTGGGATTGGCCGGCGGCGTGTACCTGATGGATCATCTGAATCGCCGCCGCCACGGCGGATTCCGCGTCTGATCGATTGCCGCACGCGGGCGCCGCGTCGCGGGACCCAGTGAAGATCGCCACCTGGAACGTCAATTCCCTGCGCGTGCGATTGCCGCACGTCCTCACCTGGCTCGATGCCGAACAACCGGACCTGCTGGCGCTGCAGGAAATCAAGCTCCCGGACCCGGACTTTCCGGCGGCGGAATTCCTGCAACGTGGGTACCAACTGGCGTTCTCGGGGCAGAAAACCTATAACGGCGTGGCCATCGTCAGCCGCACTCCACTGACCGCATTGCAAACAGAAATCCCGGCATTCAGTGACCCGCAGCGGCGTGTGCTGTTCGCTGAAACCGGTGGCATCGCGGTGCTGAACCTTTATGTCCCCAACGGTTCGGAGGTGGGGTCGGAAAAATACTTCTACAAGCTGGCGTGGCTTAAACACGTGTGCGAATTCATCCGCACGCTGTTGGCTGGCCATCCCCGCCTGGTGGTGCTGGGGGATTTCAATATCGCCCCGGCGGATGCGGACGTGCATGACCCCGGGGCATGGGTTGGTCAGGTGCTGTGCAGCGCCCCGGAACGGGCGGCGTTTGCATCACTGCTTGCCCTCGACCTGGTGGATTGCTTCCGGATCTTCCCGCAGCCTGCCAACAGCTACAGCTGGTGGGACTACCGCGCCTCAGGTTTTCAGCGCAATCTGGGGCTGCGCATTGACCATATCCTGGCGAGCATGGATCTTGCGGCCAAATGCCGGGCCTGTCGCATCGATCGGGTGCCGCGCACCTGGGAGCGGCCTTCCGACCACACCCCGGTAATCGCGGAATTCGGCGACTGACCCGGTCCCTGGCCTGCCAGCGGCGGTTTGCATGCCCCCGCCGTTTCGCCTAAACTGCGCCGCCTTTAAGGCCCCGGGCAATCGCCGTAGGGGCTGATTTGAGACCCGCAGCCATGAAAGCAGACATACATCCCGAATACGCAGAGATTACCGTTACCTGCAGTTGCGGTAATTCATTCAAGACCTGTTCGACCCATGCCAAGGACCTGCACATAGAGGTCTGCGCGCAGTGTCACCCGTTTTACACGGGCAAGCAGAAAATGCTCGACACTGCCGGGCGCGTGGACAAGTTCCGTCGCAAGTACGGCATGCAATAGGCGCCTGCGCGCGCCACTCCTGCGCCGGCCTCCTGGTCGCGCGCCGTCGATTCTCCTGTTAGTCCTGTCTGGCGCCGCGCCGGTAATGCACGCGGCGCCAGATGCCGCCTGCGCCCCGGATTCCCCCGGCAGCCGCGCCTCCATCGAATATGTCATTGACGGCGATACCGTCATCCTGGGCGATGGCGAACACCTGCGCATGGTCGGCATCGATACGCCGGAATTGGGTCATGGCAGTACGCCGGATCAGCCCGGTGCCGCCGCGGCCCGGGACTGGCTTCGAGCCCGGCTCACCCCCGGGACGCCGGTGCTGACCGTGGCTGATACGGAAGACCGGGACCGTCATGGACGATTGTTGCGACATTTGTTTCTTTCCGACGGCACCAACCTACAGGCAGGCCTGCTGGCCGAGGGACTGGCCACGCCGCTGGTGATCCCGCCCAGCCTGCGGTATCTGCCCTGCTATCAGCACGCGGCGGATACCGCTCTGGGGGCACAAACCGGTCTGTGGGGCCGCCGCGAATACCGATCTGCTGATCCGGAAACGCTGGCGCCCGATACGCGTGGATTTCGCATCGTTCGCGACCGCGTCATGCAGGTGCATTGGACCCGGGGCGGCGCGTGGCTGGAACTGTCCGGCCCGCTGTCCGTGACCATCCCGGCGGCAAACTTCGCCGAGTTCGATCGCAAGGCCATAGCAGCACTGCCGGGGCAACGGGCGGAATTTCGCGGCATGGTGTATCCGCAGCGCGGGCGTTTGCGATTGTACCTGCGGCATCCGGTAAACTTGCGGGTGCCGGCCGAACCGGGAAACTCGGTTGCCCCTGACAAGTCAAAATAGACACATGAATCGCGCTGGGTTAATGGCCATGATCCTTTGCAGCCTGCTATTGCCCGGCTGCGCCACCAATCCGGTCACCGGCTCCTCCGACCTGGTGTTGATGTCGGAACAGCAGGAGATTGCGCTGGGCCAACAGGCCAACCAACAGGTCCTCGGACAGTATCAGACCTACGACGATCTTGAACTCCAGAACTATGTCCAATACGTCGGGCGCAAGGTCGCGGAGCGCAGCCACCGGAGCAATCTGAATTACCAGTTCACGGTCCTGGACTCGAAACACGTGAATGCCTTTGCGCTGCCCGGCGGATTCATCTTCATTACCCGCGGGCTGATGGCGTACTTGAACTCCGAGGCGGAGCTGGCCGCGGTGCTGGGCCATGAAGTCGGTCATGTCACCGCGCGCCATGCCGTGCGTCAGCATTCGGCGACGCAACTCACCGGCCTGGGCGCGGCACTGGGCGCGGCTTTCCTCCCTGGCCTGGGCCAGGCGGCAGGACAACAACTGGCCGGTGCATTGGGCACTGCCCTGTTGCGTGGCTATGGACGTGATCATGAACTGGAAGCAGATCGCCTGGGTGCCGAATACCTCGGCCGCACCGGTTATGACCCCAAGGCCATGCTGCGCGTGATCGGTGCGCTGAAGAACCAGGAACTGTACGAACTCAAGGCAGCGCAGGCCGAAGGCCGGGACGCCAATGTTTATCACGGACTGTTTTCCACCCATCCGGACAGCGACACGCGGCTGCAGGAGGTCGTTGCCAGCGCAGACGCCGTGACAAAGGTGAAGCAGCCCTTCATTGGCCGGGGCGAATATCTCGAACGCACCAACGGCCTTGTCTACGGCGATAGCAACAGCCAGGGTCTCCTCAAAGGCCGGGATTTCTATCATGGGCAATTGGGGATAGCGCTGCGCTTTCCCGCCGGTTGGCGCGTCTCGAATCTGCCCGACAAGGTCGTCGCCAGCGCACCGGGCGGGGCCGCCATCCTGCAGTTAAGCGTGTCACGGACGAATCCGGGCCAGGGCGCGCGGGAAGTCCTGCTGCAAGGACTCGGTCTGCAAAAGATGGGGAATGAGCAGATCCTGAAGGTACGCGGGCTACCGGCCTTCAGTGGAACCGCCGCTGTTGACACCGATGCGGGCCGGCGGCCGGCACGCTTTACCGCGGTTCAGCTCGGCCGCAGTGTCTATGTCATCGCCGGGATCAGCCGCGACCCGCAGGGATTTGCGCAATACGACTCGGCGTTTCGCGCCACCGGGGAATCCTTCCGCACGCTGACCCCGGAGGAAAAGGCACTGGCCGACAATGTCCATCGAATTGCGACGCTCAGGGCCACGGATCAGACCACGTTTGCCGGCCTGGCCAGGCAGGCCAATCTGGGTCAATTGGGCGAGCAACAGATCCGCCTGATCAATGGCCGATTTCCGCGCGGGGAAATCCAACCCGGCGAGACCATCAAGACGGTTCAATGAGGATTTAAGGGAGCTGTGGAGCGATGCTGAACTTACCTCACTTAGGGGAGTTCCTTCAGGGACTTTCTAGGGAACGTGCGTTAACACTTTGGCGGTAAACGGGGTTCAATTCTTATCCACATTTTCTGTGGATAACTTTGTGGATGAGTCACTAACATGGGGCGAGATGCAGCACCCCGCCTCGCCGTGTGTCAAAACTGTTAAAATTTGACCACTCTATAAAGTGTATTTATTTCAATATGTTACACCTATTCATGTGGCTTGTAGCCCGATTCTGGAAAAAGCTAAGTGGTTACTTACCGGCAAACGACGCCTTTGTGTATAAGACCCCGGCCCCGGCAGGGACCGGAACCAAAATTCCGGGTGTGCGTCTAATACAACACGAATGAATTTACCCGCCGGAACACCCGGCGGTGTCCGAATCCCGGCCTCCCCAGCCGGGTGTTGTCGGCCCCGGTAGCCCTACCTCCCCCTGTGAACCGGGGCCTTTTTTTTACCACGGCAGGATTATTCGAGCCATCCTCGCACCACCCGCCGGAGGTCCTCGACCCCGACACCGGAAACACTGGAAAACAATTGAATTTGGGCGCCGGCCGCGCCCGGTTCGCGACGTGCCTGGCGCAGCACATTATTTCCTTCGCCACGGGTGAGCTTGTCGGCTTTATTCAGTACCACATGGGAGCGGAACCCGCCTTCCTGAAGCAGGTTGAGCAGGTCCTGGTCTGAATCCTTGAATGGGTGGCGGATATCCATGACCGCCAGGACACCCACCAGGGATCGACGCTGCGCCAGATAGCCCGCCATCAACTCACCCCAGGCGTGCCGTTGTGCCAGGGAGACCTTCGCAAAACCATAGCCCGGCAGATCCACCAGCCGCAGTCCCGGCCGGACCTCGAAAAAATTGAGCTCGCGGGTCCGGCCCGGTGTGCGACTCGTGCGTACCAGATGCCGCTGCCCGACCAGCGCATTAATAATGCTGGACTTGCCCACGTTGGAGCGACCGGCAAATGCAACTTCGCGCCCTGTATCTGCCGGCAGGTGTTCCAGCCCGGGGGCGCCGAGCAGAAACCCGGTGTCATGAAATGGATTGTGGGACATCCATGCAATTCTCACGGTTTTTTCGATAAGATGCCGCTCTCGGCCAAAATAAATTTTGCCCAACCTGGATATCCGCATGACACTTAAATCCGTCGTTGCACTGCTGGCCATGATTGCTGCACTGAGCCCGTTGGAAATTCATGCCGCCGGAGACCCGGGCGCGGGGAAGCAGAAGGCGCAACTCTGCGCCGCATGCCACGGACCGGACGGCAACAGCGTCAATACAGCCTGGCCGAATCTGGCCGGCCAGGGCGCGGAATATCTGCGCAAACAATTGCTGGATTATCGCGCCCAAAAGCGGGTTAACGACCAGATGTCGCCCATGGCGGCGAATCTTTCCGATGATGACATTGCGGATTTGGCGGCATATTTCGCCAGCCAGAAGGTCAAAATCGGCGCCGCCGACCCGGCCCGGGTCGAAAAAGGACAACGCCTCTATCGCGCAGGCAATGCCGGCCGAGGCCTGCCTGCCTGCATGGCCTGCCATGGGCCCACGGGCGCCGGCAACCCCGCGGCCGGATATCCGGCGGTGCATGGTCAGCATGCGGATTACGCGGGGGCGCAGTTGAAGGCCTTCAAGTCGGAGCAACGCGCTAGCGACGATAACGCGGTGATGCGCAGCATTGCGTCCAAGATGACCAACGCCGATATAAAGGCCGTCGCCAGCTACATGCAGGGCTTGCACTGAACCCGGGCGCCGGGCTCCAGTCCAACAATCATATTTCACCCGGGCGCCGATTTTTACCTCCTTCGGCGCGCCGGATTACCTATAAGGATTAACTTCCATGAGCACCCTTAATCGCAGCCTGTTGTCCGCCTTGTTTCTGTTTCTGCTCGCGGCTTCATTGCCGGCGCAGGCGCAGGGGCAATCCTATGCGCCCGTTCAACCCCAGCAACCGACCCAGGTTCAACCGGGCAAGATCGAGGTGCTGGAGTTTTTCTGGTACGGGTGTCCGCATTGCTACAGCATGGAACCGTACGTGGAAAAATGGCTGCAGTCGAAGGCCGCGGACGTTGAATTCATTCGTGTGCCAGGCGTCCTCAACAAGCTCTGGATGGCCCATGCGCGCGCGTATTACACCGCGCAAAAACTGGGTGTGCTGGAACAGATCCATCGTCCGCTGTTTGACGCCATGCACAAGGAAAATCGCAAGGTATATACCGAGGACGACCTGCGTGATTTCTTTGAGGAAAAGGGTGTCAAGGGCGCGGACTTCACCCGCACCTACAACTCCCACGACGTGGAAATCCGCGTCAAGCAGGCCTACGTGCTGGCGCAGAATTACCGCCTGACCGGTGTCCCGGCCTTCATTGTCAATGGCAAGTACGCCACCACCGGCCAGCTTGCCGGGACCTACGAGAACATCATCACGACGGTGGACGCACTGATTGAAATGGAGCGCGGAAGCGCCGCAACCGCAAGCCAGGAGTAATTGGCGCGCCCTAGAGGATTCGAACCTCTGACCTTTGGCGTCGGAGGCCAACGCTCTATCCAGCTGAGCTAAGGGCGCGAATTCCGACTATAGCGACATCATCGCTTATTTACCGTGGTCACTAGGCTCGTCCGTCCAGGACTCGCCAAGTGACCCGGCCTTGCACTTCCCTGTGCTCGGCGCTCGCCGCTTTGCGGCAAGCCCAGCTGAGCTAAGGGCGCAAACTTCGCTACACCTGGCGAAGGGCGGTACAAGTTACAGATTCTCAAGGCCAAGAACAATGCCCACCCATTTTCGGACCGGCGGGCACCCGTTATACTCTGCGCCCGGCGCGGACCAGTATCCGGCCACAATAACCACTCCGCACACAGGGGACTCCAGCGATGAGCCAGGAACAGGATCAGGAATTTTTTCGCAATTACTCCATTGTCATCGGTCTTATCGCCGTCGCGATGGCCATTTTCTTTGTCATCGCCCAGATCATCGGCGGGCAGGATGAGGAACACGCGGCCATACGTGCCGCCCAGACCGCGGAGACAACCAAACCCGCCGGCCAGGTCAATGTCGCGGGAGAGGCTTCACCGGAGGCGGAACCCGCGCCTGCGGTGGCCGCCACTTCGGTTGCCGAACCTGCCCCAGGCACGGTCGAAGCTGGCGCCACAGCCGGTACCACGGCGGGCGCAGATGCATCAGCCGGGGGGGCGGTTGCCGGCAAACAAACCTACGACGGGCTGTGCTTCTCCTGTCACGGAACCGGGTTACCCATGGTGCCGCAGTTCGGGGACCAGGCCGCGTGGGAACCGCGCGTTGCCCAGGGCATGGATGTCCTCTACACCCATGCCATTGCTGGATTCACCGGTACTGCCGGCATGCCCATGCCGGCCAAAGGTGGCAATCCGGCGCTGACTGACGATCAGGTCAAGGCCGCGGTGGATTACATGGTGGGCAGCGCGAAATAACTCGAACCAGAATCACGAAAGAACAAAGGAGGGATCGCCCTCCTTTTTTATGTACAGGGACGTACGGTATGCCGCTTGTGCAGGAGCACACAAGCGGCGAAGGGACGTACGGGCAGAAAATTGCTCCTGCGTTTTCTGCATACCCGCCATCCGTGGCGGTCGCAGAAAATTGCTCCTGCATTTTCTGCATACCCGCCATCCGTGGCGGTCGCAGAAAATTGCTCCTGCATTTTCTGCATACCCGCCATCCGTGGCGGTAGTTTCGCATCAACCTGTCAGGCGGGTTGCAGGGGCGCGTAGGCTATCACCAGCCACTTGCTCCCGGCCCCGGCAAAATTCACCTGGATACGCGCGTTTGCGCCCTGGCCTTCCAGGCCCAGCACCACGCCTTCGCCAAAACGCTCGTGCAACACCCGTTGCCCGAGACGGAAACCATTCCCGGCGGCATCGGCATCGGCATCGGCATCGCCTTGCACTGCACGACTGAATGCCGGTTGACTCACGCTGCCGCCGAGTCGCACTTCGGACAACAATTCCGACGGTAACTCCGACAGGAAGCGCGACGGCCGCGGGTAATACTCGGTCCCGTGCATGCGCCGGTGCTGTGACCAGGTCAGCGTCAGATTGCGCCGCGCGCGTGTAATGCCCACGTAGCAAAGCCGGCGCTCCTCCTCCAGTTGCGCGGCGTCCTGGTTGCTGCGCTGATGCGGAAACAAACCCTCCTCCAGGCCGACCAGGAACACATTGCCAAATTCCAGGCCCTTGGCGGAATGCAGCGTCATCAATTGCACACAATCGGTGTTTGGACCCGCCTGCGCCTCGCCCGCCTCCAATGCTGCGTGGGCAAGAAATGCCTGCAACGGCGGCAACTCCCCATGCACGTCGGGGTTAAGACGAAAATCCCGTGCCGCTGTCACCAACTCTTCCAGGTTTTCGATGCGGCTGATGCCTTTCTCGCCGCCCTCTTTCTGGTAATGGGGGGACAGGCCGCTGCTCTGCACTGCCAGTTCCACGGATTCCCCCAAACCGCTGCCGGCGATGCCTTCACCCAAACCATGAATGAGCCGCAAGAAAGCATCCAGGGCCCCCAGTGCGCGCGCCGGTAACGTCTTGTCACGCATCGTTGTCAGCGTTGCCTGCCACAGGGACACCTGATTGTTGCGCGCCACGGTGCGCAGATGGTCCACGCTGCGCTGGCCGATCCCCCGCGGCGGCGTGTTGACCACCCGTTCGAAGGCGGCATCGTCATCGCGCAACACCGCCAGCCGCAGATATGCCAGCGCATCCTTGATCTCGGCGCGCTCGTAGAAACGCATGCCGCCGTAGACCCGATAGGGGACGCCGGCCTGCAGGAGCGCCTCTTCCAGCAGCCGTGACTGGGCGCTGACGCGATACAGCACGGCACAATCGTCGTAACGCTGGCCGCGCTGGTGCGCGCCGAGAATGCGATCCACGACGAAGCGGGCCTCGTCCTGGTCATTGAACGCAGAGTACAGGTCGAGCCGATCGCCATCCGTGCCGGAGGTCCAGAGTTTTTTCCCCAGCCGTGCCGTGTTGTTGGCGATGAGCGCGTTGGCGGCATTGAGGATGGTGCCGGTGGAGCGGTAATTCTGCTCCAGCCGCTGCAATGCAGTGCCGGGAAAATCCCGTTGCATGCGCTGCATGTTTTCCATGCGCGCGCCGCGGAAACTGTAGATGGACTGATCGTCGTCGCCGACGGCGAACAGCGAGCCATGATCCCCGACCAGCAGGCGCAACCACGCGTATTGCAGTGTGTTCGTGTCCTGGAACTCATCCACCAGCACATGCCGGAAACGCTGGCGGTAGTGGCCGAGCACATCGGGTTGATCACGGAACAACTCATGGGTGCGCAACAGGAGTTCCGCAAAATCCACCAGCCCGGCGCGCGTACAGGTCTCCTGGTAGGCACGGTAGATCTCGATCGCCTGGCGCAGAGATGGATCGCCTCGATTATCCAGATGCTGGGGCCGGAGACCGTCCTCCTTCTGGCTGTTGATGAACCATTGCGCCTCGCGCGGAGGATATTGCGCCTCGTCCAGTTGCAGGGTGCGCATGACGCGCCGGACGGTGCGCAACTGGTCGTCACTGTCCAGGATCTGAAATGACTCCGGCAATCCCGCTTCCTGCCAGTGGGCGCGCAGCAGCCGGTGCGCAATACCGTGAAAGGTTCCCACCCACATGCCGCCGGGAGGTCGGCGCAACAGACTCTCGATGCGACCGCGCATCTCCGCCGCGGCCTTGTTGGTGAAAGTTACTGCGAGGATGCCAAACGGGCTGGCCTGGCCGGTCTCGATATACCAGGCGATGCGATGCACCAGCACCCGGGTCTTGCCGCTGCCGGCTCCGGCAAGGACCAACAGGTTGCCTGCGGGAGCGCTTACCGCCTCGCGTTGCGCGGCGTTGAGGTTGTCGAGAACGGCAGTCACATCCATGGCGCATATTCTAACAGGCTGACGCCAGGCCGAATTTTGCATCGGCCTGTTAGAATACGCGCCCCTTCCGCGGACATGCGTATTCATGAGCAATCAGCCGGTGATAAAGAATGCAGCTGCAGCCGACCTGCGCCAGTCATTGCAGGCGGCACTGCAGGCGGCGTCGGATTTCGGCGCCACCGCTGCCGAGGCAGATATCGGCACGGGTCACGGACTGTCTGTCAGTGTGCGCCAGGGTGAGCCGGAAAATGTGGAACACCAGCGTGACAAGGCGCTCAGCCTGACTGTCTACGTCGGGCAGCGCAAGGGCAGCGCCTCGAGCACTGATTTGGGGGGGGAGGCGGTGCGTGAGATTGCGCGCTCTGCCTGCGACATCGCGCGCCACGCCAGCCCGGATCCCTGCGCCGGCCTGCTGGAACCGCGCTACCTTGCGCGCACGATCCCGGATCTGGATCTGGTGCATCCGTGGAACATAGACCCGGAACAGGCCATTGACCTGGCCCTCGGCTGCGAACGCGAAGCGCTGGCGGCGGACCGCCGCATCACCAATTCCGACGGCGCGCTGGTCAGCACCTACACCGGCTGCCATTGGTATGCGAACAGCAATGGCTTCATCGGCGGCTGGGACTGGTCTACCCATAGCGTGGACTGCGCGGTGATAGCCGAGGACGGCGCCGGCATGCAGCGCGACGGCTGGTATACAAAGCATCGCAACCCGCTGTTGCTGGAGCCGGCCCTGGCCGTTGGCAGGCAGGCCGGCGAACGGGCCGCGGCGCGCCTTGGGTCGCGACGCCTGAGCACGCGCCGCGCGCCGGTGATATTCGAGGCGCCGGTCGCCAGCGGTTTGTTCAGCGCGTTTGTCGGCGCCATCTCCGGTGCGGCTTTGTATCGCAAGGCATCATTTCTTCTGGATCGATTGGGTACTGAGGTGTTCGCGCCCCACTTGCGCATTCACGAGCAGCCGCATCTGAAGTGCGCACTCGGCAGCGCGCCCTTTGACAGTGACGGCATGGCCACCTGTGCGCGGGATCTGATTCAGTCCGGCGTCTTGCAGGGTTACGTCCTGGACGCCTATTCGGCGCGCAAGCTGGGCCTGGAGCCCACCGGCAATGGCGGCGGCGTGCACAACCTCATCGTCGAAGCAAACGCACAGGACCTGGCAGCGCTGCTGCTTACCATGGGTACCGGCCTGCTGATCACCGATCTGATCGGGTTCGGCGTGAACCAGGTCACCGGCGATTACTCCCGCGGCGCGTCCGGATTCTGGGTTGAGAATGGCGCCATCAGTTTTCCGGTGGAGGAAATCACCGTGGCCGGCAACCTGCTGGACATGTACAAAAACATCATCGCCACTGGCTCGGACGTGGATTGGCGTGGCAATGTCCTCACCGGCTCCGTGCTGGTTGACGGACTCACCATTGCCGGGGAATGACGCCATGGCGCCGGGAATCTTGCCTGGTGTAGCGACGATATGTTCTAGTGCCGTTCCACCCCCACGTCGACCCGCCTTCACATGAGCGCAGTGCAACCCGGTCGTCAGCTTGCCGCGGCAGATGCGTCCCTGAATGACGTCATCCGGGCCGCCAACAGCATCATCCTGGGCAAGGAAGGCGTCATCCGCCTCGCGCTGGCCTGCATGCTGGCCCGCGGCCACCTCCTGATTGAGGATCTGCCCGGGGTCGGCAAGACCACGCTGGCGCACGTACTCGCCCGCGCCCTCGGCCTGTCATTCCAGCGCATCCAGTTCACCAGCGACATGCTGCCCGCGGACATCCTCGGGACAGCGGTTTACAGTCGCGAAACCTCCGCGTTCAGCTTTCATCCCGGCCCGGTATTCACGCAATTGATCCTGGCCGATGAAGTCAATCGCGCCACGCCGCGCACACAGAGCGCGCTGCTGGAGGCCATGGAGGAACGTCAGGTGACAGTGGAAGGCGAAACCCGGCCGCTACCGGATCCATTTTTCGTCATCGCCACCCAGAATCCCTCGTATCAGATCGGAACATTTCCATTGCCGGAATCACAACTGGATCGTTTCATGATGTGCGTGCACCTGGGTTACCCCGACAGCGCCGCAGAGCGGGAATTGCTGCGCGGCCGCGATCGGCGCGAATTGCTGGCGGAGCTGCAGCCGATTATGAATGCTGCCCAATTGCACGCACAGCAGGCCGAGGTTGACACCGTCATCGTCTCCGATGCACTGCTGGATTACCTCCAGGATCTGCTGGAGTTCAGCCGCGTCGCACCTGACTTCAGCGGCGGGCTGTCGCCACGCGCCGGTCTCGCCATCCGGCGTGCCGCCCAGGCCTGGGCGCTGTTGCATGGCCGCCGGCACGTGTTGCCCGAAGACGTCCAGGCCGTGGCCCCCAGTGTCATCGGTCACCGGTTGTTGCTGGCACAGGATATGGACGCGGCGGCGCAACGCGACGCCGCGCAACGCCTGCTGCAGCAGGTCCCGGTTCCGTAACCCACGCTTGTCCACGGCACGCCTGCTGCAGCAGGTCCCGGTTCCGTAACCCACGCTTGTCCACGGC
>MGYT01000018.1:8966-11418 GCA_001801865.1 Gammaproteobacteria bacterium RIFCSPLOWO2_02_FULL_61_13 | reverse complement strand
CACCTCGCCCCAAAGTTCACCCCGGAGATCGACCTCGCCTTCCACCCCATCCGCAAACCTCAGCCAGAGGCGGTAGTCCCGTCGGTATCCAGCCACCTGCAACCTGGGCAACATGCTATTTCACCGGAGGCTCGATTCACTTCACATTGAGAAAGGTTTTGGTGTCATAGATTTTCCGGCTTCAGGCCGGTTCGCTTCGCTAACCTTGCCAACATTCGCGGCCCGATTTCTTCGATTGCTCTCCAGCGCCGCCAGCACCCGTCTGGCTTGGCGCTTGGCCAGCGTGTCATGCGGCAGCAAATGTAATCTGAATCGGCTCTACTGGATGTTCGCCGTGCTCAATGCGATCGGCAATGACTCGTAATGCGAGCGCCTCGGCCTGGCCAATGGCGACTTCGCGAGTGGGTCCGTACTTCATACCGCCTGGAAGCTCGATTATCTCAGCGATCCAGCGCCCATCCTGTTCCGGTTCCGTTTCAACTGTAAATTTCATTGCAAAATCCTTGCATCAAGAATTACGAGGCCCAAATCGTTATCACTCAGAATGCGCTGCAACGAAAAGGGAATCAATACCCTCAAAACGGCAGCCCCCGTATGTATCAGGATATCAAGCTGCCCCAAGCAGCCTGTGAAAATGCGCCAACACCGCAGTCGGCTGGTCCGCATGCACCCAGTGGCCGGCGTTGGCGACGGCGTGGATCTCTGCCTGGGGATACAGCGCGTGGATGGTTTCGAGGTGGGTTGGCTCCATGTACTCGGAACGATCTCCGGCGAGAAAGCGCACCGGCCCGGTGAATGGGCTGGGGGCAGTGACTTCGGGGAAGCCGGAGATTTCATTCATTTCCCGTTCCAGGACTGACAGGTTCATGCGCCAGCGGAAGCCGTGGCCCGTGCGCATCAGGTTGTGCAGCAGGAATTGGCGCAGGGGTTGATCCTGGATCGTTTCGGCCAGCGCGGCATCCGCCTTCTGACGCGAGGTTAATTCCGCTACCGGCAGGTTGCGCAACGCGGCAAAGATTTCGCCGAAGCGGTTGGGGTAGTTCACGGGCGCGATGTCCAATACCAGCAGCGCCGTGGTGCGATCCGGGTAGTCGTTTGCGAAGGTCATCGCCACCTTGCCGCCCATGCTGTGCCCGGCAATCAACGCCCGCGGCAGGTCGATCCGATCCAGCACGTGCCGCACATCCTCCGCCATCTCGTCCCAGAACATGGTCTGCTCGTGGGGGCTGTCGCCGTGATTGCGAAGATCCACGAGTACCACCCGCGCGGAACCGGCGAGCTGTTTCGCCAGCGTCAGCCAGTTGCGGCGGGAACCGAACAGGCCGTGGAGGATGACAACGGGAGGGCCGGAGCCGAGGTCTTCGAATGTGAGAGCTAGGGGCATGAAGGATACGTATATCGTATGTCGTATGGATACGCCGAGGCATCACATACGACATACGATATACGAAATACGAAGTTCTATCGCGGCAGTTTCTCTTTCCGCAAATACTCCCGCGGCCAAATCCCCAGGTACAGGATGTCTTCGTCTATCCCGTTCATGACGTCGTAGTCGCGGAAGCGTTCTTTGCCGACCCAGGCATACGAGGTGTGTTCGTGGTTCAGTGTCACCGTGCCGTCGAGCCAGTGTTGATGAAACAGGTGGATCTCGTAAATGCCGCCGTAGAGGGTATCGCGGATCGGGCCTATGACGCGCACCGGACGCACGCGATGATCGGCGCCGATTTCTTCGCGCAGTTCGCGGGCGGCGCATTGCTCCGGTGTCTCGCCGTCTTCCCGATGGCCGGCGGGGAAACCCCACTGGTTGGGGGCCAGGCGGGCCGTAGGCGCGCGCTTCAGTAACAATACTTCGTGGGCGGTGTTTTCGAGGATGTTGATCGAGTAGCGGGCGGATATCGGGGGCAGGTCCGGGGCAGGGCGTGGCGTCATTTCCGGATTATTTCATGAGGGATTTCAGCACAAAATGACTGGCCACATGGCGCAAGCCATTTTTACAACACTTACAGCGGATACCGAGGCAGTCCGCCGGGTTACTGGTGGAGTATCTCCCACCCGACCCAGATAGCCAGCAAGATTGCCATGATGATGTAGAAGTCCATCATGAACGCCTCCTGTGTGCTAATCAGTGGCCCACAATTGAAGTATAGCTCGAACCGGGGACTAATCAACGAGTCGCGGGGACCCTCGGCTGGATTCCCGCTTTCGCGGGAATGACGGTGGAGGCTCGGGGATGACGGGGTATCAGAGCAGGATCTCGCGGATGTCGGACAGCACGGTGCCGATGTAGCGGCCGAATTCGGCGGCCGCGACGCCGTCGATGACGCGGTGATCGTAGGAAATGGTGAACGGCAGCATCAGGCGCGGCTCGAACTTGCCGTCCTGGTAGACCGGTTTCATGGTGGAGCGCGACACGCCCATGATGGCGACTTCGGGCGCGTTGATGATGGGCGTG
>MGYT01000018.1:6469-8958 GCA_001801865.1 Gammaproteobacteria bacterium RIFCSPLOWO2_02_FULL_61_13 | reverse complement strand
GGAAATGGTGAAGCAGCCGCCCTGCATCTCGGTGGGCTTGATCTTCTTCGAGCGCGCCTTCTCCGCCAGTTCGGTGAGTTCGCGGGCGATGTCGAACAGGCCCTTCTGGTCCGCGTCGCGGATCACCGGCACCATCAGCCCCTGGTCGGTATTGACCGCGAAGCCGATGTGGATGTACTGCTTCGTCACCAGTGACCCACCGTCCGGCGTCAGTGAACTGTTGAAGTCCGGGAATTTGCGCAGCGCGACCACGGCGGCCTTGACCAGGAACGTCAGCAGCGTGAGCTTGAGTTTCTTCTTCGCGGCCTGTTCCTGTTGCGACTTGCGGAATTCCTCCAGCTCGGTGATGTCCGCCTCGTCGAATTGCGTGACGTGGGGAATCGTGACCCAGTTGCGGTGCAGGTTCTGGCCGCTGAGTCGCTTCAGGCGCGAGAGCTCCTGGGTGGTCACGGGGCCGAACTTGGAAAAATCCACCGGCGGGATCTCCGGCATGGAGAAGCCGGCGGACTTGTTGAACACGCGGTTGTCGGTCATCACCGCCTTGGTGAAGGACTTCACGTCCTCGATCAGAATGCGGCCCTTGCGCCCGCTGCCGCGGACCAGACCCAGATCGATGCCCAGTTCGCGGGCAAACTTTCTCACTGTCGGGCTGGCGTAGGCCCGCGCCGTTTGGCTCGTGCCGACGGTTTGCGAACCGATGGGGGCAGGAGGCGCAGCCCGTGGCCCGGGGGCCGGCGTTGGCGCCGGAGTTGCGGCGCCATAGGTTGTCGGTTCCTCCGAGCGCACTTCTAATGCCGCAGACGCCGGCGCCGAGGTCGCACCGGATGTCTCCAATGTCACGATGGGCGTGCCCTTGGAAACGCGGTCGCCTGTCTTTACTAAAATTTCCTTCACCTTGCCCGCGCTCGGCGCCGGGATGTCCATGGCGGCCTTGTCGCTCTGCAGCGTGATCAATGTGGCTTCGGCTGCCACGTTGTCGCCCGGCTTGACCGCGACCTCGATGACTTCCACGTCATGGTATTCACCGATGTCGGGCACGGGCACAGTGATTACGCTGCCCGCGCCGGCGGCCTTGGGTGCGCCGGGCTTGGACGGCGCGGAAGTTTTTTTCGCGGGAGGCGCCGCCGCCGGTGGCACTTTGGCGGCCGGTGCTGCTTCCGCCTTTGCAGCCGGTTTCGCCGTTTCGGTTTTTGCCCCGGCGCGCACCAGCACCGCGATCGGGGAGCCTTGTGAGACCTTGTCCCCTTTCTTGACCCGCAGCTCCTTGATCACCCCCGCATCCGTGGAGGGAATGTCCAGCGTCGCCTTATCGCTCTCCAGGGAAATCAGCGTGTCTTCCTTGGCCACCGTGTCGCCGGGCTTCACGGCGATGTCGATGACCTCCACATCGTGGAAATCGCCGATGTCGGGAACCAAAAGTTCGATTTCGTCAGACATGGGTTCCCGGAAAAACCACGTTGCAGAAACTCGGCTGGGTTAGCGAACGTGGGGTTGAAAGCGGAAACTGGAAAGTGGAAAGTGAATAGTGGTAGGCAGCGTTCAGACAGGCGTCGCGGCGCTGTCCGGAAGCCTCTTTACCCACTTTGCACTTTGCACTTTGCACTTTTCGCTCTCTACACCGTCACCGGATCCGGCTTCTCCGGATCGATGCCGTACTTCTTGATGGCTTCCGTCACTTTCGCGCCGGAGATGATCTCTTCGTCGGCGAGGGCTTTCAACGCCGCGACGACGATGTAATGGCGGTTCACTTCGAAGAATCCCCGCAACTTGGCGCGGGTGTCACTGCGGCCGAAGCCGTCGGTGCCCAGCACCACGTAGCGGTTCGGCACGAACTCGCGGATCTGGTCGGCATAGACCTTCATGTAATCGGTGGCGGCCACCACCGGGCCGGCGCGTCCGGACAGGCATTCCTCGACATAACTGGAGTGGCGTGGCGCTTCCGGGTGCAACAGGTTCCAGCGCTGTGCCGCCAGGCCGTCGCGGCGCAGTTCGTTAAAACTGGTGGCGCTCCACACATCCGCGCGCACGCTGAAATCCGAATCCAGCAGCGCCGCGGCGGCAATGACCTCGCGCAGGATGGCGCCGCTACCGAGCAACTGCACGCGCGGTCCGCTGCCCGGCGCCTCCTGGAACAGATACATGCCCTTCAGGATCCCCGCCTCCATGCCTGCCGGCATGGCCGGGTGCTCGTAGTTTTCGTTCATGACGGTGATGTAGTAGTAGATGTCCTGCTGCTGCTGGTACATCCGCTTCAAGCCGTCATGGATGATCACCGCCAGTTCGTAGGCGAAGGTCGGGTCATAGGAGACGCAGTTGGGAATGGTGGAGGCGAGCAGGTGGCTGTGGCCATCCTGGTGTTGCAGTCCTTCGCCGGACAGTGTCGTGCGTCCCGCCGTGCCGCCCATCAGGAAGCCGCGCGCGCGGATGTCGCCGGCGGCCCAGGCCAGGTCGCCGATGCGCTGGAATCCGAACATGGAATAGAAGATGTA
>MGYT01000018.1:5691-6427 GCA_001801865.1 Gammaproteobacteria bacterium RIFCSPLOWO2_02_FULL_61_13 | reverse complement strand
GGCCGCGATCCAGGACGAAAACGCGCCGGGTTCGTTGATGCCTTCCTCCAGGATCTGTCCGGCCGCATCCTCGCGGTAGTACATGACCTGGTCCGCGTCCACCGGTTCGTACAGTTGTCCGACGTTGGAATAGATTCCCAGTTGCCGGAACATGCCGTCCATGCCGAAGGTGCGCGCCTCATCCGGGACGATGGGGACGATCTGCTTGCCGATGTGCTTGTCTTTCAGCAGCGTGCCGAGGATGCGGACGAAGGCCATGGTGGTGGAGATCTCTCGGCCCTCGGAGCCCTGCAACAGCTTGTCCTGCACGCTGACGTCCGGTACCGGGCGCGCCTCGGCCCGCGGCCAGGTGGTGAGCAGGAAGCCGCCCAATTTCTCCCGGCGTTCACGCATGTAGGTCAGTTCCGGGCTGTCTTCCGGCGGTCGGTAGAGCGGGCACTCCGCGATCTTGTCCTCGGGGATCGGGATGTTGAAGCGCCGGGCGAAGTCGCGCAGCGAATCCTCATGCATTTTCTTCTGCTGGTGCGTGATGTTCAGGCCTTCGCCGGAAGCGCCCATGCCGTAGCCCTTCACGGTCTTGGCCAGGATCACCGTCGGCTGCCCCTTGTGCTTCACCGCGGACGCATAGGCGGCGTACACCTTGTGCGGATCATGGCCGCCGCGATTCAGGCGCCAGATGTCGGCATCGGACATGTTCGCCACCATGGCCTTCAACTCGGGATACTTGCCGAAAAAC
>MGYT01000018.1:5304-5662 GCA_001801865.1 Gammaproteobacteria bacterium RIFCSPLOWO2_02_FULL_61_13 | reverse complement strand
CTTGTAACACTGGTATTCGCCGTCCACGGCTTCTTCCATGCGCTTCAACAACAGCCCCGAGGTATCGCGGGCAATGAGCGGATCCCAATACGAACCCCAGATCACCTTTATGACATTCCAGCCGGCGCCGCGAAAGGCGGCCTCCAGTTCCTGGATGATCTTGCCGTTGCCGCGCACCGGACCGTCGAGGCGCTGCAGGTTGCAGTTGACGACAAAGATCAGGTTGTCGAGTTTCTCGCGCGCGGCGAGGTCAATGGCGCCCATGGATTCCGGCTCATCCATTTCACCGTCACCCATGAAGGCCCAGATCTTGCGATCACTGCGCTCAACCAGGCTGCGATCCTCGAGATAACGCAGG
>MGYT01000018.1:508-5250 GCA_001801865.1 Gammaproteobacteria bacterium RIFCSPLOWO2_02_FULL_61_13 | reverse complement strand
AAATGCCAGAAATTGGGCATCAGCCAGGGATGCGGATAGGACGATAGCCCCTTGCCGTCCACCTCCTGGCGGAAGTTCAGCATCTGCTCCTCGGAGATCTGCCCCATCAGGTAGGCGCGCGCATAGATCCCCGGCGCGCAGTGTCCCTGGATAAAGATCAGATCGCCGCCGTGTTCCCTGGTGGCGCTGCGGAAGAAATGATTGAAGCCCACGTCATACAACGTCGCTGACGAGGCAAAGCTGGCGATGTGACCGCCCAGTTCCGTGGTCTTGCGGTTGGCCTGCACCACCATGGCCATGGCGTTCCAGCGCACCAGGGATCGGATGCGCCATTCCATGCCCGGATCACCCGGCGACGGTTCCTCGCGCGACGGCGGGATGGTGTTCAGGTAGGCGGTATTGGCGGAGTACGGCAGGTAGGCCCCGGATTTGCGCGCCCGCGCAATCAACTGTTCCAGGATGTAGTGGCCGCGCTCGATCCCGTCGCGTTCGAGCACCGCGTCCAGGGCCTCAAGCCACTCATTGGTTTCCTGGACGTCTACATCCCGATCCGATCCATGTTTCTGGGTGGCCATGAATACTGTCCCTTCCTGTGGTTCCGGCGTCGGGCGCCGGTTGCTCCGGCTGGATTATGAGCGCTGTGCCGGCCGCGCGTTTATACTTCCGGCCATAAACGCTGTCGGGCGCATTTTATCGTAACGCCCCCGCGCATACATCACGCAAGCAAAGGCGGATTTACATGGAAAACATTGCACTCAGCCTCAAAACCGCAGAAAAGGCTCCGACCCGCGCGGAGTTTGACCGCGCGGCCCACTGGATAATCATCGCGCCGGCCGGCCACACGCAAAAACTGCCTTATGCAGAGCTGCTTTACCAGCGGCGCAGCCGCGTCCAGCGCGCCGCCGCGGATACCGAACCCCTGGTCACCGAGCTGCCCAACAAGATCGGCAGCCGCGTGGCGTTCGCATGCATCAAGCCGGAGTTGTCCCAGTTCAATTTGCTGACCCTGGCACGGAAACTGGTGACCGCGCTGACACGGGACAAGGCCGCGACCATCAGTGTGCTGGTCTCGGGATTCACACACCGCCAGCGCGAGCGGATCGGGGAGGCGTTATACGCCGCGGTTCTGGCTGCTGCCGCCGATCTGCCGAGCTTCAAGAAGAAACGCGAGAAACATGCACCCGCCAGCCTGCATATATATGGTGTGCCCGATTCGCCGCGCCTGCTGCGTACGCGCGCGGAGGCGGAAGGCAATGCGCTGGCGCGGCACCTCACTTTGTTGCCGTCGAATTTTTTGACTCCCACGGAATACATGCAGCAGGTGCGGCGGCTGGCGCGCAGCCATGGCTGGAAGCTCAAGTTTTACGACATGAAAACATTACGGCGCATGGGCGCCGGCGCATTCACCGCCGTGGCGCAGGGCAGCCCGGTGGCGGATGCAGGCATCGCGCACCTGCGTTATGAACCGCGCGGTGGCCGGGCCAATGCCAAGGCCGTGGCCGTCGTCGGCAAGGGGATTTGCTACGACACCGGCGGCGTGAACCTGAAGACCGCGCAATTCATGTATGGCATGCATGGCGACATGCAGGGCAGTGCCGTGGCGCTCGGGATCCTGCATGCGCTCACGCAGTTGAAGGTACGGTTTCCGGTGGACTGCTGGCTGGCGCTGGCCATGAACCACGTTGGATCGCGCGCGTACAAGCCGAACGATGTGGTGACCGCGGTCAATGGCATCACCATTGAGGTCGTGGACACCGACGCCGAGGGGCGCATGGTGCTGGCGGACACGCTGGCGCTGGCGGCGCGCCAGAAACCGCGGCTGATCCTGGACTACGCGACCCTGACCGGCTCATGCAAGCGGGCGCTGGGTGGATACATGAGTGGTGTGTTCACCAATCGCGATTTCTGGGTGCACCGGTTGATCGAAGTCGGGCGCCAGAGTGGCGAACGTGTGTGGCCGTTTCCCATGGATGAGGACTACGACCAGGCGCTGGACAGCGAGATCGCCGACGTAAAGCAGTGTTCCAACGAACCCGGCGCCGATCACATCAATGCCGCACGGTTCCTCGGGCGTTTTGTCGACGACGTGCCGTGGATCCACATGGACCTTTCCGCCGGCGGCAACAAGGGCGGCCTGGCGCACATCCCGACCAACAAGACGGGGTTTGGGGTGAGGTTTACTTTGAACCTGTTGTTGGATCAGGAGATGGTGTAAACATTCGTATGTCGTATGTCGAGTGTTGCGCGTAGCAAATAGCATGCCGTAGTTCGCCTTTACGAAAAAGGTGACAGGTTTATTTTTCTCGAGATCAGGTCCTTGGGCAGAAAAATAAACCTGTCACCTTTTTCTAACTACAAGGTGCCTACTCCTAATAGGTACTGCTATCGAAGGGAATAAATTGATACGATTATCGTGCTGACGGATCAGCATCGAGGTATCACCATGGAGACTTCCCATCCTGCATGGATGCAGGACGCGCTGGAGGCGGCGCACCTGAATGGTACGCGCTCCCACATCCTGTATTCCCAATCCCGCCTGACCTTTATATATCCCGTCGTTTCCGCGCTGGCCCTGTGCGCGCTGCTGTGGGAGGTATCCGCCCACGCGGTTTTGTTCTCGTGGCTGGCGCTGGTGGTAGTCCTGACCCTGGGTCGCTTCGAGATGCTGCGCGCGATGCAACGTGATCGCGGCCATTGCGGCGGCTCGCCGGGCCAATGGCTTAACGCTTTTGCGCTGAGCGCATTATTCTCCGGGCTGCTTTGGGGCGCGGCGCCGATGTGCATCGTGCCGCGTGCGCCGGATCAACTGGTGCAGTTCACGCTCTACAACGGTCTGGTGATATTGGTGATATGCGGGCTGGTGGCTGGCGCCACCGTGGCCTATGCCGCCAGCCTGCGTGTGCTGTTCTGCTATATCGTCCCGGCGCTGTTGTTGCCGGCGGTCTACCTGATTTCCATCGGCGATCGCTACAACAGCGTCATGGGCGGGTTTGTGCTGCTGTTCCTGGTGCATGTCTCCACCACCGCCGTACGCATGCACGTGCAGTTGCGCCGCCATTTCGAACTGGAATATGAATTGAACCGGCTGCGCCAGGATTTGGAGGACGCGCCCGCGCAAAGGTAGGAACTATTGGGCTTTGCACAATGGGTGAACCATTTTTGCTGTCATCCCGGAAACGCCACTGGCGTTATCCGGGAACCAGAATCACTGGAAAGGCATGCGAAGGATCCGGATTCCGGCTCGCGCCGATTTTGACTGGGCCCCGGCTTCCGCCGGGGTGACAGCCGGAATGACGGTGTTGGCAGGTTCACTATTTACGCAATGCTCGATCAGGGTCGCAGGAGCCCCTTTTTGCCGAAGTTTATCGCGATGTCCTCGATCAGGTCTTCCTGCCCGCCGACGGTTTTCCTGCGGCCCATTTCCATCAGGATGTCGCTGGAGCGGACGCCGTACCGTGACGCCGACCGCTTGGCATGCAGTAGAAACGAGGAGTAGACGCCGGCGTAACCCATGATGAGCGAGTCCCGATCGATGCGGATTGGTTGATCCATCATCGGCACGATGAGGTCTTCGGCGACATCCATCAGCGCGAAGACATCCACGCCGTGCTTGACGCCCATGCGGTCGAGCACTGCCGCAAATACCTCCAGCGGTGTATTGCCGGCCCCGGCGCCAAGGCCCGCCGCGGATCCGTCGATGCGATCCGCGCCGGACTCGATGGCAGCGAGGGAGTTTGCAATCCCCATGCCCAGGTTGTGATGGCCGTGAAATCCAATCCCGGTCTCCGGTTTCAGTCCCTTGCGCAGCGCGCCGATGCGTGCCGCGACATCGTCCGGCAACATGTAACCGGCGGAGTCGGTGCAATAGATGCAGTTGGCCCCATAGCTTTCCATGAGCCGGCCCTGCTTCAGCAGCATGTCGGGCTCCGCCATGTGCGCCATCATCAGGAATCCCACCGTATCGAGTCCGAGCTTGCGCGACAGTGCGATGTGCTGTTCCGAGATATCCGCCTCGCTGCAGTGGGTGGCGACACGCACGGTACCGACACCGCAATCGTGCGCCATGCGCAGGTCGTCCACGGTGCCGATGCCCGGCAGCAGCAGCGCCGAGACCTTTGCGGACTTCATTTTCGGGACCACCGCGCGCAGGTATTCCTCGTCGGTGTGCAGTGACATGCCGTAGGTGATCGAAGTGCCACCCAGTCCGTCGCCGTGGGTCACTTCAATCAACGGCACGCCCGCGGCATCCAGGGCCGTTGCCACCTCGATCATCTGCGCAATGGAAATCTGATGTTGCTTGGGGTGCATGCCGTCGCGCAGGCACATGTCGTGCAGTTTCACCTTCATGCCGGTCAGGTTCATGGTCTGTTCACCCGTTGATACTATTGACCTTTGCGTAATTTCTGAACAATGACTTCGTAGGGTGGATTAGCGTAGCGTAACCCACCCTACGATTGTTCAGCGTCTATGCAAGCCTCGGTAGATGACTCAGAGTTTGCCGTCGGCGATGCGTCCGGCCAGCATCTCGCCGGCATGCAAGGCCGCCGCCGTCATGATGTCGAGATTGCCGGCGTACTCGGGCAGGTAATCGCCGAGGCCCCGCACCTCGAGAAAGATCGAGACACGCTTGCCATCAAAGACCGGATCGTTGACCAGGCGGTAACCCGGTACATATTTCTGAACGGTGACCACCATCTGCTCAATGGAGTGGCGGATGGCTTTCTCGTCCGGTTTGTCATGGG
>MGYT01000018.1:0-455 GCA_001801865.1 Gammaproteobacteria bacterium RIFCSPLOWO2_02_FULL_61_13 | reverse complement strand
GGTCTCCAGCGCGCGTGCCGTGGTGCGGGTGAATTCATCGATATTCTTGCGCGTGCCGGGCCCGGCGGACCGTGACGCCACCGTGGCGACAATCTCCGCGTAGTCGACGGGTTGCACGCGCGACACCGCTGCGACCATGGGCACGGTGGCCTGGCCGCCGCAACTGACCATGTTGATGATGGGTTCCTTCGTATCGGCAAGCTGGTCGAGATTGACCGGCGGAATGCAATACGGCCCCAGCGCGGCGGGGGTCAGATCGATGATGATTGCCTTGCGGCCCTTGAGCTTCGCCGCATTTTCAAGATGCACCGACGCGGAGGTGGCGTCGAAGATGATCCGGATTTTATCGGAGTCGATGAATGGCAGCAGTCCATCCACGCCCTGATCGGTGGTTTTCACCCCGGCCTTTTTGGCCTTCGCCAGCCCATCCGACTTCGGATCCACGCCCACCATCC
>MGYT01000017.1:7585-16545 GCA_001801865.1 Gammaproteobacteria bacterium RIFCSPLOWO2_02_FULL_61_13 | reverse complement strand
CTGTGCGAGCAGGGGCAACAGCGCCATCGTTCCAGTGTGTCCGCCGGCCTCGTTCCCCTGAGCCACCAGAATGTCCGCTCCTGCCGCCAGGGCCTGCTTCCCCTGTTCGATCTTTTGAATCTGGCAAATTACCGTTGCGCCGGTTTCCTTGGCCTTCGCGATATATTCGCTGCAGTCTCCAAACGAGAAGGCCATTACCGGTACGCGCTCCTTCAACGCGACGTCAAAGTGGGTCTCGAAATACGACATGAAGTGGGCGACAAAACCGACTCCGAACGGGCGATCCGTCTGTTGCCGCACGTATCGAATCTGGTCCCGCACCCAATCGGCGCCGGCGATGTTCGTCGCCCCGAACGAGCCCAGGCCTCCCCCTTGGCAGACAGCGGCGGCGAGTCTTCCACCGCTGTGCATGCTCATGGGAGCAGACATGATGGGGTATTCGAGGCCGAAGATTTCGGTGAGGCGTGTCTTAATCATTGCGAGGCTCCTTTCCTTCTATTGAGCTTTGCGTAATTGCTGAACCAGGACTTCGTAGGGTGGGTTAGGCGCGCCGCGCCGTAGAAGGATAATAGCCGGGAGGAAATGGTGCGTTGAATTTATTGCAACGGATTTCAGCCCGCCATGCAATAAGTGGACAGTCCGTTCCCTTTCTGGATAGCCAATGACGCTGTGCGCCGCTCAAAATCCGGACCGTGGATCTTGGGGTATAGTCACCACAACCTGAATCCGGGCGAAATGAACGCCCGAGGAATTTGTGTTGGCGACGGATTAATCGGGAGTGCCGGGCATCTTGGACCAGCAATTCGATATCGTAGTCGTCGGCTCCGGGCATAATGCGCTGATTGCCGCCGCCTATCTGGCAAAGTCCGGGCAGCGGGTCATCGTGCTCGAACGCAATGCCTGGTATGGCGGGGGTGTTGTGACGCGGGAAATTGTCGCGCCTGGCTTCAAACACGACATCCATTCAAGCGCCCACGTATACATTCAGGCAAACCCCCTGATCCAAAATGACGAGTTACAGTTGTTGTCCAAATTTGGCTTGAGATACATCTATCCCGAGGCGGTGTTCTCCAGCATTTTTGATGATCACAGTTCCATCGTTACCTACACCGACATTGACAGGACATGTGAATCAATCGCTGCCATCTCGCCGCGCGACGCCGAGGCATATCGCCGATTTACAAATATGAGCCAACGGGTGTTGCCGTTGCTTACTTCGTCCCTGTTCGTACCGCCTGCCCCGCATGGACCATTCTGGGCGCTTCTCGATCAGAGCGCGGAGGGGCAGGATCTGATGCGTGCATTGCAGTTGAGCGTGTATGACCTGGTTACTGAATGGTTCGAACATGAGAAGGTCATCATTCACTTGCTCAAGTTTGTATCCGAGGGCCTGGTCGGACCCGACGAAAAAGGGACAGGTATTACGCTCTATACGATGCCGGGTTTCGTTCACACTTATCCCAGTGGGATGCCCGAGGGGGGCAGTGGAGTACTGGTGGACGCCCTCATCCGGTGTCTCAGCGCAAACGGGGCCGAACTGCGGTCGGGCACGGACGTGGTCAAGGTAATCACTGAAGGTGGTCGTGCGGTCGGGGTGGAAACCGCCGACGGAGAAGTGATCCGATCCCGCAGCGCAGTGCTGGCCACAATACATCCATGGCTGCTTGACCGTTATCTGGACGGACTCGATGCGCGGGTTGTAGCCAATGCAAAACGGATCCACCCGTCGAGCTACGCCCCTGCGGTGGCGCATTTTGCCTTGCATGCCCCTCCGAATTATTTTGCCGGCGATATTCCCGGACAGGCATTTCTCGCAGGACTTGTGCCAGCCAGTCTTGAGACGTTTCGGCGCGGATTTGACAGCTTTCGTTATGGGGAGATCCCGCAACACCCAATGATGACTGCCCTCGTCAACTCACGGCATGATCCGACGCGTGCACCCGCGGGCAAGGCGACACTCTGCCTGTGGGGCTTCATGCCGTTCGAACTCAAGGACGGAGGCGCCGCCCGCTGGGATGAGCGCAAGGAAGAGATTGGCGACTTTATGCTGGATAATTACCGTCGCTACGTCAGCAACCTGAACGCAGAGAACATCATTGGACGACGCTACGACACACCGCTCGACATAGAGCGGAGTTCGCCGAGTTTTCAGCGCGGCGATGTGCACGGTACCGGACCGTTTCTCTACCAGTTCGGTGGTCACCGCCCGACTCCGGAGCTGGCCCAATATACCGTGCCCGGGCTGGAACGCTTCTATCTGACCGGGTGCTTCATGCATCCTGGTGGAGGGGTATTCGGCGGTGGGCGCGCCACGGCGATAAAAATCTGCGAGGACCTCGGGATTGATTTTGATGCGTTGGTGAATTAGTGAAAATCTACACGCCTGATAACAATGAACTGATGTGCATCACGGCGGTACAGCGTGACGGCAATGCGCTGCTTATTAAGGGGAAGATCATGGGGACAATGCCCATGAAAGCACATATACGCCCGGAAGAAATACGCAGGCTGGTAAAGTTGCTCAGTTTCCGGACACTTTTATTTCTGCTGACGTTGCCGTTCCGTCGCAGCGTCCATTTGGACTCGAATGACCCAGGTCATATGTAAAGGGTGATATGCGGATGTTGCCGGACCGCACTGCGACCCGGGCAACGCCATTAATGCCTGAGGGTATTGTTTGGAGACTCACCATAGCGTCGTTTGTACGCGGTTGCGAAACGGCCGAAATGAGCAAAACCCCACTTCATCGCTACTCCGGTCACCATCGTCCCCGGGCCACCATCACGCAGTTCCTTGCGTGCACATTCCATTCGTACGGACCGCAGATATTGCAACGGCGTGCAGCCATGATACTTTTTAAACGCAGCCCGAAGCCCCCGGGGTCCCAGGCCTGCAACGGAGACAAGGTCTGTCACCGTTACGGCCTCGTGGGCATTGGCCCGAATGTACTCTTCGGCCGCCCTTACCTTGCGGGGGAGCGCAATGGGTGCGAATCGTGCCTCCAAAGCCTGCGAATAATTGCTCGGCTGCACATAAAGCAATGTAGTCAACAGCAGGTCTTCCTGCTCGCGGAGCAGCCAGTGATTTCCCGTCAATTCCGGCGCCTGCTGCAGGTGGCCGATGAAATCGCGAATGGCACGCAACCAGATCAATCCTTTTTGGGTTGTAACCCGCAATGGAATGTCGAAATCCAATCGTTGAGAAAGCGGCCTTTGCAAAAGTGCACCAAGGTGGCTCTCCATTGCTGATCGATTGATTCGCGCGATCAGACTTTCACAGTCGGCGCTCCAGTGGAATGAATAGCGGGTATCCAGCTTGGGCAGGAAAGCGACCAAATCCGTAGCCGTTCCATACTGGCGCCCACAGTGGTAATGGATACTGCCGGATACCGGCATGGGCACGAGGAATGCGTCTTCGAGGTCGTTCGCCAACACTCGCACCGCTGCGCCATAGCGCATATGGACAAAGGAGACAGTATTGCCGCGCAAAATGCCATGCGAGTAATCAAGCTTTTCGCCAGTGTCCAGGCGATGCTGACAGAACAGGGATGCCACTTCCCGATGAATATCCTCGGAGTCTGTGGAGCTGTATTTATCCCAGACGGATTCGACCCGGGCATGATTGGGCAAATACCTTGAGAGAGCCTGTCCCGACAACGTCATGGAAGCCTCCTTACTCAAAAATCAGCCACTTTTTGGAACGCAGCGACGGTCAATTCTGTATTCAGATCAATCCACGGTTCAATAATACGAAATATTGGGTAGTGCCGCAGTTTGTATTTCTGACCGAAGAATCTGTCATTTCGAAGCCACGAAGTGGCTGAGAAATCTGGCACTTTTGATGGTCAAAGATCTCTCACATTTGTTCGGGATGACAAACTGATGCACTACCAAATACTGACGGGGCCGGAACGCCGCAACTGGACCGACCACGGTTTCCTGCTGAGCCTTCTCACGCAGACTGCATCACCCGCAACGTAAATCCCGCCGCCAGCACCCCGAAGCCGCCGATCTCCGCCACGATCAGCGACGACAGCAACACCAATTCCCCGCTGCGGCTGGGAGGATTCAGGTGCTGGTTGTCGGTCTGGTTGACGATGCCGAGCTGGATGTAGCGCACGATGGCCAGCGCGAAGTAGAACAGCGGGAAACAGATTGCGACCGTATTGACCGTGTCCGAAAACACGCTCAGGGAGGCGAACACCGCCAGCAGCAGGGCCGCGAACGAATACATCAACGCGGCACGGTGGGCGATGTTCACATACACCGGCGCCTCCGCCGTCTGACTGTTGCGGATGCAGAAATATTTCCAGGTACCGGTCAACAGGGCGGTCATGAAGAAAATCATCGCGGCAATCATGCCGGTGGTTGCCGCTGGTGTGCTGATCAGTGATTCCATGGTGCTCTCCTTGTTTTTTTTGATTTTTGTTCAAGTATATGGGGCCGGAACAAAGATAAACGGGGTCAGTGCTTCAACCTTCCCATGGCACCATGCTGGGTCAGCATTCACATCATAATCCCAAAGATGGTGCAATCGTGGCGCCGTGAAACAGCGCGTGTAGTGACAAAACTTTGCTGCAATTGAGGGTTGCCAGGCTGCACCGCCATTATTCAAGTCATTGAAAAATGGCGAAAAGCGAAAAGCACGCTTTAGCCTGACAGCGAAGTTGGCCTGCATATTGCTTTAGCCATACGACGACAACCGCCCAACGAGGGGCCATCGCAATGCTGCGAATGTCGAGACGTACGGACCGTGCCGGACAGGGATCCGGCCGGAGTCCGTACGAAATTCGCAAGCACCTCCAGCAAGGGAGAAAGCAATGGCTTCTTATAATCGATCCAGTATGCGGCGCGGGTTCGTCGCCGGCATGTGCCTGGCGTCGTTGACCGGTACGGCACACGCCGACGACCTATGGAAGGCGCTCACCGGCGGCAAACCGGATGTTTATCTGCGCTATCGATTTGAACACGTCGATGACGACGCCCTGTCGGGCAGCGACACGGCGCCAACCGGCGTTGCGGACGCCTACGCCAGCACCTTGCGCACGGCGCTTGGCTACAACACCGGCCTGTTTCACGATTTCGGGGCCTATGTACAACTCGAGGACGTGCGTGTGATTGGCAACGATGCCTACAACGACGGCGGCGCCAACGGTGTCACCCATCGCGCTGTTGTCGTGGACCCGGAGGGGGCCGAGGTCAATCAGGCCAACCTCCGCTACCGTGGTCTGTCCAAGACCACAATCTGGGCCGGACGGCAGGAGATCGAGCAGCGCGGGGCGCCTCTTCACCGCTATGTGGGCAATATCCTGTGGCGCCAGAACTGGCAAAGTTTCGACGCGGTGCGCGTGGTCAGCGACTATCTGCCGGCGACCAAAATCGATTACACCTACGCCTGGAACACCAACCGCATCTTCGGTGAGGACAACGAGATCCCGGACCGGGCGAACTACCGGATGAACAGCCATTTCATCAAGATCAACTGGAATGGTTTCCAGTACGGACAGTTCGAGCCGTATGCCTACCTGCTGGATTTCGAGACCTACCTGGGCGGCACCGGGGTGCTGTCGACGGCGACGTTCGGCGTGCGTTTTCAGGGTGCGTACGATCTGATTACCCAGGCCGCAAAAATCCTTTATGTCGGCGAGTTTGCCAATCAGGCTGATTACGCCGATAACCCGTTTGACGTGGACAACAACTACTATCTCGCCGAACTGGGCTTCAACAAGATGCTTACCAGCCCGATGATTCCCGCCTTTACGGTCAAGATCAGCTACGAGGTGCTGGAAGGCGAAGGACCGGCGGTCCCGGGCGTTCCGAATGCGTTTCAGACGCCGCTCGGCACCAATCACGCCTTTCAGGGTTGGGCCGACCGCTTCCTGGTGACACCCGGCGACGGCATCGTCGATATCTACGGCACGCTGGCCGCCACCATATACGGCGCCAACCTCACGCTCATGTATCACGATTTGTCGTCGGACAACGATGATTATGATTATGGCACCGAGCTGGACGTCGTTTTGAGCAAGACCTTCAAGGACCATTACACGGTCGGACTCAAGTACGCGGATTACGACGCCGATCAGAATGCCACGAACCTGGCGCGCAACGGCCTGCTGAGTGGCGGCAAGCAGGCCTACGACCTCGCAAAGTTCTGGGCCTGGGTCGAGATCAAGTTCTAGCATCCGATGAGTTCGACACCCCTGAAGCGCAGCATCGATCAAACAGTGACCGAGCCCATCCGGCCGCTGCGATTGGTGCTGGTTGACGACTACCCGGAGCGGGCAGAGGTGCTGGAGCGCGCGCTGACTGCTTCCGGGCACCAGATCATCGCGCGCTTCGGGAGCGGCGCCGATCTGCGCAGCGAGGTCATGCGCATTGCCCCGGACGTGATCATCATCGACGTGGATTCAGCCGATCGGGATATCCTCGAGGGCATGCATGCCATCAACCGCGAACATCCGCGGCCGGTGGTGATGTTCACCCGCGACGGCGACCCGGCGCTGATCCGGACTGCGGTGCGCGCCGGGGTCAGCGCCTACGTTGTCGGCGGTCTGGATCCGGAACGCGTGTTGCCGGTGATGAACGTGGCCATCGCACACTTCGAACAGTTTCAGGCGTTACAGCGGGAACTGGAGGAGGCGCGCACCGCGCTGGCAGAGCGCAAGCTCATCGATCGCGCGAAGGGCATCCTGATGAAACAGCGCCATATGGACGAGGAGGCAGCCTATTCCGCCATGCGCAAGATGGCCATGGACCGGAATCTCAAACTCGTGGAACTGGCGCGCAGCCTGATCGCTGCGGCCGATCTGCTCGCGTAGGTGCAACCATGCCGGACGACAACACTTCTGATCAGACTCCGCCGCGCACGCGCGCGACGGTGACACCACTGCGGCCGCGGCCGCTGAGCAGCATGCGCGTTAGCGGTTCGGACGCGCCGGAAAAGCGCGAGGTCAGCGTGGGATTCATCCCGTTGACCGATTGCGCCAGCGTGGCCGTCGCCGTGGCCATGGGCTTCGATCGCAAGCACGGCCTGATCCTGAGGCCCCGGCGCGAGGCCTCGTGGGCTGCCGTGCGTGACAAGCTCGCCAGCGGCGCCATCGATGCCGCCCACAGCCTGTACGGCTTAATCTACGGGGTGCAACTCGGCATCTGCGGCCCGCGCCACGACATGGCGATACTGATGACGCTGAATCAGAACGGCCAGGCCATCACCTTCGCCGGCCACCTGCGCGACGTCGGCGTCACCGACGCGACCACGTTGTCGCAATACATGGATTCGCGGCGGGACGAACTGGTGTTTGCCCATACCTTTCCCACCGGCACCCACGCCATGTGGCTGTATTACTGGCTGGCCGCGCACGGCATCCATCCCCTGCGTGACGTGCAGACCATCACCGTGCCGCCGCCGCAGATGGTGACACAGATGCGGCACGCAGCCATAGACGGCTACAGCGTCGGCGAACCATGGAACGCCCAGGCAGTGTACGAGCGCGTGGGATTCACCGTTGCCACGTCGCAGCAGGTTTGGCCCGACCACCCGGAAAAGGTGCTGGCGACCACCCACGAGTTCGTGCGCCAGTATCCGAATACGGCACGCGCGCTCGTGATGACGCTGCTGGAGGCCTCGCGCTACATTGACGACCCCGCCCATCACGAGACGGTGGCGCGTATCGTCTCCGCGCGCGCCTATGTAAATGTGGATCTTGCCCTGGTCGCGGCGCGCCTGCGCGGCGATTACGAGGATGGCCGCGGACGCTGCTGGCGCGATCCGCACGCGCTGCGGTTCCATGCCGGCGGCAGCGTGAATTACCCATACCTGTCCGACGGCATGTGGTTCATGAGCCAGCATCGCCGCTGGGGACTGTTGCAGCAGGATCCCGATTATTTCGCGGTGGCGCGGCATGTGAACCAGATCGGACTGTATGCGGAGGCGGCCGGCGCCGTGGGTGTGCCGGTCCCGCCCGCGCCACTGCGCAGCTCGACACTCATTGACGGCCGCGTCTGGGACGGCAGCAATCCCGCGGAGTATGCCCGCAGCTTTGCGATTCAGGCGGCGCCGGCTCCAGCCCACGGGAAAAATGTGCTGTCGTGAAGCAAAAGCGCCGCGCGCTGCACAAATCCAGTGCATCCGCGGCGAAGCATTGGCCGGCACCGGCGCGGTAGTGCCCGGAATTCAGCCAGTTAGGAAAGTGGCAAGACAGTTGCAATAGGTTTATCGACGTCCGGCTGGCGTGTACGCACCGCGGCCGGATTACACATGCACCACCCAACGGCGGGTCGTGTGCAGGCACCAGGACAAAGGCGTCCGCCCGGCAAGGTTTTTCAACCCGTGCCGGCCGGCGCCTTTCTTGTTTTTTGGCTTTGAAAACTAATGCAACAGGAGAACAACAAATGATTGAATCGCCGCAGCACCGCAATACGATCCGCCGCCGGCTCGCTTTGCTCCGCCCCGTCCTTGCGGCCACACTGGTGGCGTGGGCCGCAGTCGCGCCCGCCGTCGAGGACATCGAAAAGCCGGAGTTGAAGTTCGGTTTCATCAAGCTGACCGACAACGCCCCGCTTATCGCCGCCTATGAAAAAGGCTTCTTCGAGGACGAGGGTTTGTACGTGACGCTCGAGGCCCAGGCCAACTGGAAAGTAGTGCTGGACCGCGTCATTGACGGGTCCCTCGATGGTTCGCACATGCTTCCCGGCCAGCCACTGGGGGCGGCGGTCGGTTTCGGCACCAAAGCGGATCTGGTCGCCCCGTTTGCCATGGGCATGAACACGCTGGCGGTGACGGTATCGAATGATGTCTGGGCGAAGATGAAGCCGAACATCCCCGTCGTCGAAGGCAAACCCGCGCACCCGGTCACGGCCATGGCGTTGAAACCCGTCGTGGACCTGTTCAAGAGCGAGGGCAGGAATTTCAACCTGGGCATGGTCTTCCCGACCTCGACCCACAATTACCTGTTCCGC
>MGYT01000017.1:0-7539 GCA_001801865.1 Gammaproteobacteria bacterium RIFCSPLOWO2_02_FULL_61_13 | reverse complement strand
GGCTATTACACCAGTGACGACATCAGCGGCCAGGTCGACGGCGACGTGCTGCTCTCTGTGACGCCGCCGCCGCAAATGCCGGCGACACTGGATTCGGGCACCATTTACGGCTACTGCGTCGGCGAACCCTGGAACCAGCAGGCGGTGTTCAAGGGCATCGGCGTACCGGTCATCACCGCCAATGAAATCTGGAAGTACACGCCGGAGAAGGTCATGGGCCTGCGCAGGGACTTCGTCGAGAAAAATCCCAATACGACCAGGGCAGTCGTCAAGGCGCTCATCCGCGCGGCCATGTGGATTGACGCCGATAACGGCGCCAACCGCAAGGAGCTGACGAAGATACTGTCGCGGCCGGAATACGTCGGCGCCGACTACGACGTGATGGTCGGTCCGATTACCGGCAGCTACCAGTTCGAGAAAGGCGATACGCGCCCGATGTCTGATTTCAACGTCTACTTCAACAACCACGTCAGCTACCCCTACTACAGCGATGCGGTGTGGTATCTGACACAAATGCGCCGCTGGGGACAGCTTGGCGAAGCAAAGTCCGACCCCTGGTATGAAGAAGTGGCCGGGAAGGTGTATCGCCCCGACGTTTACAGCGCGGCCGCCGAAGAACTGATCGCCGAGGGCAGGATGAAGCCCGGGGACATGCCGCGGACGGATGGCTACAAGCCGCCGTCCACTGACTTTATTGACGGTATCGAATTCGACGGCCGCAAGCCGAACGCATACCTGGCCGGTTTCGCCATCGGCCAGCAAGGTAACGGCGGCCAGGCAGTCAGTCGGAAATAGAGCCGAGGAGTAACCGATGAACGTGACGCGAGTGGCGAATTTCCTGGAACAGGCGGGGCTGACCTGGTTTGTGCCGCTGGTCAGGCTCTGCGCCGGCGACGACCCGCAGGCGCAGTTGAAAAACCTCTGGATGGTGATGGGCATTCCGGCATTGGCGATGGTCCTGTTCCTGAGCCTTTGGAACGTGACTGCCGCCGGCGTGCAGACCAGTCTGGGATCCATCCCCGGCCCGGTCGAGGTGTGGAAGGAATTCCGGAATCTGGTGGCGATTCATTACGAGGAACGGGCCAAGGCCCGGGCATTTTACGACCGCCAGCAGCAGCGCAATGCGGAGAAACTTGCCACGGATGCGGGTGCGAAAGTCGAGATCCGCGCCTGGACCGGCAAACCAACCTTCCTTGATCAGATCCTGACCAGTCTCAAGACCGTGTTCACCGGGTTCCTGATCGGAACCCTCGTGGCCGTGCCGGTGGGGATCATGTGCGGGACGAGCCAGGTCATCCGGGCGGCGCTGAACCCGCTGATCCAGGTCTTCAAGCCGGTATCGCCGCTCGCCTGGTTGCCGATCGTGACACTGGTCGTGAGCGCGGCCTCCGCCAGCGACGGCTGGTTGCCGAAGTCGTTCATTGTCTCGGCCGTCACCGTAACGCTGTGTTCGCTGTGGCCGACAGTCATCAACACCGCCGTGGGCGTTGCGTCGGTGGACAAGGATCTCATCAACGTGGCGCGCGTGCTGCAACTCTCCTGGACTTCACGCATCTTCAAGATCGTCATTCCCTCGTCACTGCCGCTGATCTTCACGGGCTTGCGTCTTTCGCTCGGCGTGGGCTGGATGGTGCTGATCGCCGCCGAGATGCTGGCGCAAAACCCCGGTCTCGGCAAATTCGTCTGGGACGAATTCCAGAATGGCAGTTCCTCGTCGCTGGGCCGGATCATGGTGGCGGTGTTGACCATCGGTCTCATCGGTTTCGCGCTGGACCGCGTGATGCAGACGTTGCAGCAACTGTTCACCCATGGCGACGGGCGCTGAGCCCGGGCGCCGGAGAGGAAATTCACAATGGCGCCGGCACAATTGACGCGCAAATTTGTCAGCTTTGCGGAGACGCCGCCCGCGATCGCCCTGGTCCCGGCGCCGGAGGCGCCCGGCCTGGCAGTTCCGCTGCTTGAACTCACCGGGGTCGGCAAGTCCCATGGCAGCGGCGCGCGCGCGACCGCGGTTCTCAGGGACATCAACCTGCGCATTCAGACGGGGGAGTGCATCGCCATCGTCGGTTTTTCCGGCACCGGCAAGACGACGCTGATCTCACTCATCGCCGGCCTGATCCAGCCGGATACCGGCAAGGTGCTGAAGAACGGCGTCCCCATCACCGGCCCGGGACCGGACCGGGGCGTCGTGTTCCAGAACTACTCGCTGATGCCGTGGATGACGGTGTACCAGAACGTCGCACTCGCGGTGAACCAGGTGCACAAGAGCCTCTCGGCGACCGAGCGCAAAGCGCGCATGGATAAATACATTGCCATGGTCAATCTCACCAACGCAGTGGAGAAACGGCCGGCCGAGTTGTCCGGCGGCATGCGCCAGCGCGTGGCGGTGGCGCGCGCCCTGGCGATAAGTCCGGACATCCTGCTGCTGGACGAACCGCTGTCCGCGCTCGACGCCCTCACGCGCGCCAACCTGCAGGACGAAATCATCCGTATCTGGGAACAGGAAAAGAAGACCGTCGTCCTCATCACCAACGACGTTGACGAGGCCATCCTGCTCGCCGACCGCATCATCCCGCTGGCGCCCGGGGAGGGCGCGACGCTGGGACCGGAGTTCAGTGTCGGGTTGCCGCGGCCGCGCGACCGCAAGCAGATAAACCATGACGCCGGGTTCAAGCAACTGCGCAAGCGGGTGACGGAATACCTGATCGAAGCGGGTGCGTTGCGTCCGTCGCAGCAGGAGCGGGAGATCGCCCTGCCGCAGGTGCGGCCGATTACGGCCCGCGAAATGCAGCCGCTGGGCGCGGTGCACCACGATGTGCTTTCAGCGGCCGACCTCGCGCGCTACGTGGACTTCGCCCGCGTCTCCAAGATCTATCCGACCCGGGCCGGACCCGTCAAGGTCGTGGAAGGCTTCAATCTGCAGGTCCGCAAGGGCGAGTTCATCTCCATCATCGGCCATTCCGGCTGCGGGAAGTCCACGGTGCTGTCCATGGTCGCGGGCCTGATTGCGCCCAGCGCGGGTGGCATCACACTTGATTACCGTGAAATCAACGACGCCGGACCGGATCGCGGCATGGTGTTTCAGGCGCCGAGCCTGGTGCCGTGGCTGTCGGCTTTCGACAATGTGCGCCTGGGTGTGGACCGGGTCTATCCGCACGTGGCGGCCCAGGAACGGCGCGCCATTGTCGAATACTACCTGGCGCGCGTCGGGCTTGGCGACGCCATGCACAAGAAGGCAGCGGAGCTTTCCCAGGGCATGAAGCAACGCGTGGGTATCGCGCGCGCCTTCGCCCTGTCACCCAAGTTGTTGCTGCTGGATGAGCCATTCGGAATGCTGGATTCGTTGACGCGCTGGGCGCTGCAGGAGGTCCTGATGGAAGTCTGGTCGCGTTCCCGGTTGACCGCCATCATCGTCACCCACGATGTTGACGAGGCCATCCTGCTGGGCGATCGCGTGGTCATGATGACCAACGGCCCGAACGCGCGCGTTGGACGCATTCTTGACGTGGATTTGCCGCGGCCGCGCACGCGCAAACAGTTGCTCGATCATCCGGACTATTACCGGTTGCGCGAGAGTTTGATCGGGTTCCTGGCGGAGTGTGAGCAAGGGGCGGCGAAGGAGATCCGACATGCAACGTGAAAGGCTGGTCCTCATCGGCAACGGCATGGCGGGCGTGCGGGCGCTGGAGGAACTGTTGGCGCTGACGCCCGACCTGTATGAAATCACGGTCTTCGGCGCGGAACCCTACGGTAACTACAATCGTATCCTGCTTTCGCCGGTGCTGGCGGGCGAAAAGACCCTCGATCAAATCATGCTGAACGACGAGCGCTGGTACGCAGATCAGGGCATCACGCTGCACAAGGGCAAAACCGTCGCACAGATTGACCGCTGCGGGCGGCGCGTAATTGCCGCGGATGGCACCGAAGCGGCGTACGACCGCGTCATCCTGGCCACGGGTTCGAGTCCGATCATGCTGCCGGTCCCCGGCAAGGACCTGCCGGGCGTCAACACGTTTCGCGACATTTTCGATGTGAATGCGATGCTGGCTGCCAGCCGGACGAGCCGCCACGCCGTCGTTATCGGCGGCGGACTGTTGGGCCTCGAGGCCGCCAACGGGCTGCAGAAACGCGGCATGGAGGTGACCGTCGTGCACCTGCTCGATACGCTTATGGAACGGCAGCTCGACAAACCCGCGGCCGATTTGCTGCGGGCGGAACTCGAGAGCCGCGGGCTCCGGTTCCTGACCGGTCACCAGACCGAAACCTTCCTCGGTACCGAGCGCGTCGAGGGCGTGCGCTTCAAGGATGGCGGAGAGGTCGGCGCCGACATCGTGGTGATGGCCGCGGGTATCAGGCCCAATGCCGAACTGGCGCGTCAGGCCGGCCTGCACTGCGAGCGCGGTGTCGTTGTCAATGACACGATGCAAACCTACGACCCGCGCATTTATGCCCTGGGCGAATGCGCCCAGCATCGCGGCAACACCTACGGGCTGGTGGCGCCGTTATTCGAGCAGGCAAAGGTATGCGCCAACCATCTGGCGCGGCTGGGATACGCGCGCTACGCCGGTTCGGTCACCTCGACCAAGCTCAAGGTCACCGGCATCGATCTGTTCTCCGCCGGCGATTTCCAGGGTGGCCCGGATACGGAGGAAATTCTGCTCAAGGATGCAGCGCGCGGCGTGTACAAGAAGGTGGTGCTGAAAGACAATCGCGTCATCGGCAGCGTACTCTACGGCGACACGGTCGACGGATCGTGGTACTTCCAGTTAATGAAGGACGGCACCGATGTCTCGCACCTGCGCGAACACCTGCTGTTCGGTCAGGCCCATGTAGGCGACTCCGGACACGGCGCCGCCACCCGTGCCGCCGCCCTGGCGGACGATGCCGAGATTTGCGGCTGTAATGGCGTTTGCAAGGGCGCCATCGTCGGGGCCATCGTCGACAAGAAGCTCTTCACCCTGGATGAGGTGCGGGCGCACACCAAGGCCTCCAGCTCCTGCGGGTCATGCACCGGCCTGGTGGAGGAACTGCTCGCCACCACGGTGGGCGCCGATTACACGCAAACGCCCAGGACCAGGCCGGTCTGCACCTGCACGCATTACACCCATGAGGAAGTGCGGCGCGCCATCACGGAAAACCTGCTGAAGTCCATCCCGGCGGCGCGCCAGTTTTTGGAGTGGAAGACTCCCGACGGCTGCCACGTCTGCCGGCCAGCGCTGAACTATTACCTGCTCTGCGCCTGGCCCGGTGAATACATTGACGACTCACAGTCGCGTTTCATCAACGAGCGCGCCCACGCCAACATTCAGAAGGACGGTACCTTTTCGGTGATCCCGCGTATCTGGGGCGGAGTAACCAATCCACACGAGTTGCGCGCCATCGCCGACGTCGCCGAGAAATACCACGTGCCGACGCTGAAGATCACCGGCGGCCAGCGCATCGATCTGCTGGGCGTGAAGAAGGAAAATCTGCCGCAGGTGTGGGGCGATCTGTCCCGCGCCGGCTTCGTCTCCGGCCACGCCTATGGCAAGGCGCTGCGCACGGTGAAGACCTGCGTCGGCTCGGAGTGGTGCCGCTTCGGCACTCAGGATTCGACCACCATGGGTATAAGACTGGAGAAGATGACCTGGGGCGCGTGGACGCCACATAAAACCAAGATGGCGGTTTCCGGCTGCCCACGCAATTGTGCCGAGGCCACGATCAAGGACTTCGGTGTGGTGGCGGTGGATTCCGGCTGGGAGATTCACGTGGGCGGTAACGGCGGCGTCAAGGTGCGCGTTACTGATCTGCTGGGCAAGGTCACGACCATGGAGGAGGTCGAGGAATACTGCGCGGCTTTCATGCAGCTCTACCGCGAAGATGCACGCTACCTCGAGCGTACCGCGCCGTGGATCGAACGCGTGGGGCTCGAGTTGGTGCGGAAAATGATCGTCGACGATGGCGAAAATCGCAGGCGCCTGGCGGCGCGGTTCCTGGAATCGCAGAAACATGCGCAGGTGGATCCGTGGGCCGAACGCGCCGGTGGGTCCGAACGCCGGGAGTTCACGCCGATCCACCCCGTCACGCCGCGCGCCGTGGCGTGACGGGCGCGAAGATTGCGCGCCAATGTGCAAGGCGTCATGACAATGCAATGGCTGGAAGTCGGCGGGCTGGATGAGGTGCCCCGATTAGGGGCGCGCGTGGTGCGAACGGGACACGGCGACATCGCGGTGTTTCGCAGCGCCGATGACAAGATATTCGCACTGGACGACCGCTGCCCGCACAAGGGTGGCCCGTTGTCGCAGGGCATCGTCTACGATCGGCGCGTCGCGTGCCCGTTGCATAACTGGGTCATCTCGCTCGAGAGCGGCGCGGCAACGGGCCCCGATTCCGGCTGCACGCGCCGGCACGAAGTCAAAGTCGAAAATGGCCGGGTCTACGTGAGCATCGCGGCTGTGGAGGTTCGCACCCGTGGCCAGGGCGACAGCGAGGCGTTCGCGGCCACGGGCACATGAACGATCTGCCCAACCAGGCCACATCCGGAACCACCGCCGTCCAAGCCACGGTGGCGACCACCTGCCCCTATTGCGGCGTGGGGTGCGGTGTGCTTGCGAGCCGGCAGTCCGACGGCAGTGTGCGGATCCGCGGTGACCCGGATCACCCCGCCAACCTGGGACGGCTGTGTTCCAAGGGCACGGCCCTGGGCGAGACGCTCGGGCTTGAGGGCCGCCTCCTTCACCCCGAGGTGAACGGCGCGCGTACCTCCTGGGAAGTGGCGCTCGATTACGTCGCCACCGGATTCCGGCGCATCATTGACAGTCACGGACCGCAGGCGGTGGCCTTCTACGTTTCCGGCCAGTTGCTCACCGAGGATTACTACGTCGCCAACAAGCTGATGAAGGGTTATATCGGCGCCGGCAACATCGACACCAATTCGCGCCTGTGCATGTCCTCCAGTGTCGCCGGCCACAAGCGTGCCTTCGGCAGCGACACGGTGCCGTGCAGCTACGAGGACCTGGAACTGGCGGACCTGGTGGTGCTGGTGGGTTCGAACACGGCATGGTGTCACCCGGTCCTGTGGCAGCGCATGCTGGCAGCGCGCACCCGGCGTCCCGAACTCAAACTCGTCGTCATCGATCCACGCCGTACGCCGACCGCGGATGACGCCGATCTGTTCCTGCCGCTTCGGCCCGGAACCGATACCGTCCTCTTCAACGGCCTGCTGCATCACCTGCAGCGGGAGGGTGCGCTCGACTGGGAGTTCATGGAGCACCATACCGAAGGCTACGCCGCCGCGTTCGCGGCCGCACGGGAAAGCGCGGGTTCCATCCCGGCGGTGGCCGCGGCCTGCGATCTCGACGCGGCCGTGGTCGCAGAGTTCTATCGCTGGTTTGCAAGCACCGGGCGCGTCGTCACCTGCTATTCGCAAGGCGTCAACCAATCCTCATCCGGCACCGACAAGGTCAACAGCATCATCAACTGTCATCTCGCCAGCGGGCGGATCGGCAAGCCCGGCATGGGGCCGTTCTCACTCACCGGCCAGCCCAACGCCATGGGTGG
>MGYT01000016.1:5957-8864 GCA_001801865.1 Gammaproteobacteria bacterium RIFCSPLOWO2_02_FULL_61_13 | reverse complement strand
CTCCTGTTGTATTGCGGTGCCTGCCACGGCGTCCCGGAAAGTTGGACTCCAGTCCAGCGCGCAGGCCGCCACGCCAAACAACAGCAGGCATGCAGAGCGGACGCGAAGAGCGCGAGGCTTGGGCACGGGAATGTTATCGCGACCGCTCGGCCAACATGGCCTTGCACAGGAGGAGCAGCGCGGAGGAATAGTATCCGCTGTCCGGATTCAGCGCCGGCAATGCAACGCGCGAAAAATTCGGCGCCGCGAGCGTCAGTTTGGCTATGGCGTGGATCCCGGGGGAGGCATCGTAGGAATCGATGCTATCGTCGCTGAGGTCGGTCCAGGAAGGCATGAACCCGGCGCCCTTGAAGTAACTCCAGTAGTTTCGGTACGGTTCCAGCAACTCGGGTGTGTCCAGGCCGGCCCACATCAGGTAGAGGGGGATGCGGATGGCGTCGTAACCAAAGCGGTCGGGGAAATCGGCCGCAGGCAGCGGGGTTTCTGCCAGGTCTATCCAGTCGGACGTCAGTCCCCAGCGCCCGAAACGGCTTTCCCGTATCAACGCGATCCCCGTTGTGCGCAGGGATTGCCATTCCGGCGCGGGATCCAGCCTCTCCAGTTCCTGCAATGCCGGAAACACCCAGTAGGAAAGGTTAAGCACCAGGCGCCCGGAATTTTCGAAACCGTCCATGCCTGGCAGCAGCAGGGGACCGCGACTGTTGTTGCGCAAGAGCTTTTCACGGACCTCCCGCGCGATTAGTTGAGCCTCCTCAAGATACCTGGGATTTTTCCAGCGCTTGCCCGCGCGGCCGAGCGCCCAGGCGACCAACAGATCGCCGTCGGTGGCATTGTTGGAATCGCGGAGCCCGCCCGCGGCTGACCAGGACCACGACAGCAGTTTGTCCGGCCGCGTCTGCAGGTGGGACCGTGTCCACTTCCAGACCGAAGCAAACGTCGCCGGATCGTCGTAATGCACTGCCAGTAACAGCGCAAATCCCTGTCCCTCGGAGTGGGAAATGCCGTCCTGGCCCCGGTCCACCAGCCGGCCATCCGGCAGGATGAAATGAGAACGGAAGCGTGTCCAATCCGGATCCGGGCCAGCGGCCGGAGTGCATGCGGAGACCAAAAGCGCGAGGATTATTGCTGCAAAAAGCGGCGGCTGCGCTAGACTCCGCGCCAGATGACGCGCATTCTGTATTCCGATTATGGCGGATGAACACTCAAGCGACGGCGAGGAACCGCAAGGCATCGATGCGATGCTGACGCAGCAGGCCCGGCTGGAATCGTTGATCCGGGAAAAATTCAGTAAAGTCCTCACGGTCATGTTCACCGACCTCAAAGGCTCCACGACCATCACGGAGACCGAGGGGGACCTGGCCGCCCGCCGGCTCATCAAGGAACACAGCGACATCGTTACCTCCGCCATTCGCGAGCAGCATGGTGTCTTTGTAAAATCCATCGGCGACGGAACACTGTCTTACTTCGAGAATGCGCAGGACGCCCTGCGCGCGGCGACCAGCATCCAGCGCGGCATCGATGCGCTCAACCTGGCAAAGAAATTCAAGGCCCTGGTGCTGGTGCGCATCGGCATACACAGCGGACCCTGCCTGCTGGAAAACGGCGACCTGTTCGGGGACACCATCAACACCGCCTCGCGCTTTGAATCCTCCGCCAACGCCGGCGAAATTCTTCTGTCCGTGGACACCTACAATGCATTGTCCGATCAGGGCGAGATCTATTGCCGGTTTGACCGGACCATCACGCTCAAGGGCAAGAAAAATACCCATGAGGCGTACCGCGCATTCTGGAATCCCGAGGAAATCGAGCAGGACAAATCCGGCGCGGCAAAAACGGGCACAGAGCGCGAACCGGAATCCAGATTCAGGCTCCCGTTGCTGATCGCGGCGGCATTGCTCGTTGTCTTGGTCCTCTCCATGTGGAGCCCCATCAAGAAGATGCTCCGCCCGCAATCGGAAACCCGCACCCTGCAACACACATTGTCGGATCCCCCTTAATCATCCGGCTGTTGTCGCATCGCGTCCCAGCTTCCGGCTCATGCGGTAGCGGTGCAGCGCGAAATAAATCGACCATGCCAGTGCCAGCACCAGCGCCGCAAGCAGCCCGAAATACGCGCCAGGGTGCGTGTACAGGAACGACTCAAGCACCGATATATCCTTGCCCTTGCCGGTGGTGTAGGAACGTTCGGCGCGGATGCTGGAAATGCGGGGCTTCGCGAATTGCGGCCCCAGGTCGATGATGGCGGTGCCGCCCATGATCTGCCCCTGGATTTCCGGTTCCAGCAGCGCGGTGCTGATGTTGAACAGTGTCTGCGGATTTTCCGCGCCGATGAGCATGACGCTGCGGCCAGGCTCGTAGGGGGATTCAAACTCCAGTATCAGACCCTGATGTATTCCGAGCTGGCTGGTCTGATTGCTGTGCGCGAATGTGTAGGACCCCTCCCAGTCGCGCACGATTGGATAAGGCACATTCGCGCCCTTTCCGGTCGCCAGCGGCGAATTGCGCCGCAACTCGGCGGGGAGCAGCGCGGGCCGGCCAAGCACCAGCATGTCCCCCTTCCAGCCGCTGGGTGGCTTGTCCACGACGCGCAAACCCATGAGCGGGAATCCATTTTTCTGGGTCATCAGGCCGATGAGGTTCAACGCCGCCGCAACGGCCTGGGGGGATGCCTCCGGAAGGTAGACGAGAGATTCAAAACCATCCGGCCAGCGCGTGAAGGGGAAGCCGTTCAACATGAATAACTCCAGTTTCGGCATTTCCACGAAGTGCGGCATATCCGGGAAGGTGAGGGTCGAAGTCTCGAACATCGTCACGAACAGATTCCCGGTCAAGAGCGGACAGGCCTCGGCGGAGGGGTGCAATTCCAGCCCCAGTTCAATCACGTTTCGGCCCGGCTTGAACAGGAAC
>MGYT01000016.1:0-5947 GCA_001801865.1 Gammaproteobacteria bacterium RIFCSPLOWO2_02_FULL_61_13 | reverse complement strand
CCACTTCGTAATCCTTGAAGAACCCGCCATCCTGATCACCCAGGCGGATGGCCCGCACGGCCGTGTCGTTGACCACGATGTTCAATGCCGAGTCATTGCGCGCTCCGGCGCCATAGGAAAAATTGAGTTCAAGCTTGGCAGCGAGGTTCTGTTTGATGAGAAAGTCCGCCGGCAACCGGAACGTGATGGCCTTGCCGGTCGGATTGACGCCCTGAAAGGTGGTGGTGGGGAAATTCAGGGTCTTGAAGTCATAGGTCTTGCTCGCTTCGAGAACCTCGCGTCCCGCATAGACGGGGATATCCGGGATCTGGAACGCAAACGCATCCAGCTCCTGCGAACCCGGGAAGCCAAGCGACAGGTTGGCAAAGGTTTCCGCGGCAAGCTTGACGTGATCCTGCGTTTGCCCGGTGACTGCGATCAGCGCATGCGCCGGATCTATTTCTCCTGCGGCCATCGGCAGCGGGAAGATCTTCAAATAGCCGCCGCTGGAACTGCCCAGCGTCATGGCGCCGGCATCGAGCAACGACTGGACAAATTCGCTGCGGCCGATGACCACATTGTCCATGCCAGGTCGTGGCCGGCTGCCCACGGAGAAAATCACCTTGCGATAGTCATAACGGCGGGCAATTCCCGAAGCGACGATGCCGGCCTGGGTCAGGGACTGCGCCGACTGATCCTCGGTGATCAGGTTGACCCTGCCCTCGGGAAACATTTTCGGGTCAAACAAAAAACCGGCAATGCTGGAAAGCTCCAGCGGCACCGGTTTTTCCTCGTAATCCATGTCGAGGGTTGAATCGGCCAGATTGATGTGGGTGAATTTGTCGGGTGCACAGGGCGCCTCGCAACCCTTGGTCTTGGTGGCCTGGGTCACCGCAAAGGAAAACCGGTTGTATCCGTTCCTGAAATATTGAACCGGGATGTTCAGCTTCACCCGCATGTCGGGCGTGGTTGCCTCGAGCCTGGTGAGTGCAAACGGGGTGCCGTTCAGGAGAAATACTATCTGGGAAGAATCGCCTTCCAGGGCCAGCGAAGCCGTGTAATGGATTTCCGCGCTGACCCGGGTCACCGTCCAGCGATCCGGGATCGGAACGTCCACGCCCTGCTCATCCCGGTCGCAAGTCAGGGTAAGCGCAGGGAAGGGGGAAAGCTTGTCCAGGGTGATGGAAATATTTGCCGCGGAGGCGGAGAACGACGCCATCAGCAGCAACGCAGCGAGGAGGCGCAGGCTCACAGTGCTGCCTCCGCGCGGGTTTTCCATGACGACGTTGCCATCCGGTATCCAAGTTTGGTTACTGCGCAAATATTCCGGCCGAGCAGCGTACCGCTGACCATCGCCCCCTTCAGCCCGAGTGTGAAAAATTTGCGCAACATGCGCAATGTCCCCGGGGAATTCGCCTTTTGCGTCCAGATCTTGAGCCAGCGCGCACTGTTTCCATATACGAAGGCAACCGCCTGGGGGTAGCTTTCCTCATTGAGCAGGAATCTTACGCCACAGGCGTATTTGCCGCCCTCCCGGTGAATGCGCTGGACCTGGGCGTGAAACGTGTATTCCGTGCCATCCGGCAGGGGCACGGTTATGAACAGGCGCTCCTTGTCATGGGGCGGGTGCGGAAGGTGGACCGCAAATCCGATCCCGAACAGCGCGATGTCAGTGGTCATGCCTTCAATCTCCAGTTTCAACCGCGGGAAGAACAGCCGGACCCGCTCCTGCACGTGGATCCGGTAGGAATTGCGGATCTGCCGCCGTTCCCAGAACGCGCCCAATGCGGTCAACGCCAGGAACATGTTGTAGAAACACCAGACTCCCGTGACCAGGATGGTGTCGCGCTGGGCCGGGAAATCGATCCAGCGCAGGACAGCCGCTGCCAGTGACAGCAGGCAGATGATTATGATGCAGAGGAATATCATGGCGCGCGCATTGAGCGCTTCGGCTTCCTGTGTCTGTCCCTTCGGCGTCACCTTGAAGGATGGCCGGGCAGGGTTCAGCAGCACGGATATCACCGCGGGGAGCAGGAATACGGCCTGGATGCTTTCATAGATCTCGGAAAACAGCGGTTGCCTGGTGCGTCCGTAGAAATAGTCCATGATGAAAAACGTCGAAAGCACGTAGGGGAGCGCGATGGCAAGTATCTGCCCGAGCGAGACGTGGTAGATCTTCAATCCGAAAAGCAGAAACAGCGCCGGGGCAACATAGAACATGATACGGGCAAATCCGAACAGCCAGAAAAAGCAGGAATTGAAATAGCACAGGCGTTGCTGCGGGGTCAGCCCCGGCATGGTCAACGGGTTTTGCGTAACCAGCAGCTGCGTCATGCCCTGCGCCCAGCGCGTGCGTTGCAAAACGTAACTGTCGTAATTGTCGGGCGCCAGGCCGCATACCATCGGCATGTCCATGTAGGTGCTGTTGTAGCCCGCGCTGTGCAGCTTCAATGCGGTTTCCGCATCCTCGGTAATGGTGCTGCCGCACAGTCCGCCGGCCTGCATGATGTGTGTGCGCCGGAGCACGGCCGCCGAACCGCAAAAATAGCTGGCGTTCCAGAAATCAAGGGAGCGGTGGATTTCGCGATAAAACAGGTCGCTCTCCGCGCTCGGATTGCCGGTCGCGGACACGTTGGCCTCAACCGGCGACGGATTGACGAAGAAATGCGGCGTCTGCACCAGAAAAAGTTTCGGATCGGCGATGAAGTATTCCACGGTCCGGCTGAGGAAATCCCGCGTCGGCACGTGATCACAGTCGAACACCACGACCAGATCGCCGCTGGTGTGATTCAACGCGTGATTGATGTTACCGGCCTTGGCGGAGCGATTGCTTTCCCGCGTCAGGTAGTGGATGCCAAGGTCCTGTGCGAGGCGGCGCAGGCGATAATGCCGCTCCCAGGCTTCCGCGCCGGTCACCGGGTCCCGGCGCTTGCTCACTGTGCCGCCGTCATCGCAAATGTAAATGCGGATCTTGTCGCGCGGATAATCCATCTGTGTGGCGGCGATGGCGGTCACGCGCACCAGCTCGTGGAATTCGTTGTAGGTTGGGATCAGGACATCGATGGTCGGGTAAAGTGCGGTATCCGTCGGCAACAGGGCCGGCCGATTGCGCATCGGCCACAGGTTCACAAACATGCCGAGCAGGTGGATGATCATCGAGTAGACCTCGGCAAGGTACAACGCGGTCATGGCGATAAAGTCCCAGAGGCCGGTGTAGACCAGACTTACGGTGGTGCGCCAGACGAAATAGCGCAGCGCAAGAAATGCAGACAGGATGATGAACACGAAGCGCCAGGGCGGCCTTTTGAACAGATTGAATTTGAACATCAATACCAAAATGGCAAAGCAGCCCCACCCGAGCACATAGTGACGCGATTCATCGAAGAACTCGAGGCTGAGATTGAGCAGGTAAAGGACCGCGAATGCGAGCAGCAACGGCAGGTAATGCAGCGCCATGCGCTGCGCGCGGACCCAATCCGGATTACCAGCCAGCAAAAACCCACCCCTCCCCGTCCGGGCCATGACCCTGTGCCTCCCCACCTCGGCGCGCATCATACCAAGGGAGGACAACCGGCGTTGCCTAATAAAGGTAGGCAGCGTTATTAGCCAATGCCTGCGTTGTTGGCTACGATCCTGGCCTCATTAAGGGCGCAACGCCGGAGAGGGGGGTACCGTGTCAGAGAACCACAGGAAACTTTCGCTTTATCAAGTGGATGCATTTACCTCCCGGGTATTTGGTGGCAATCCCGCCGCCATCGTGCCGCTGGAAACCTGGTTGCCGGAAATTGAACTTCAGGCGATTGCGACCGAAAACAATCTCTCCGAAACGGCTTACTTTGTGCCGCTGCCGGATGATCGGTTCCACCTGCGCTGGTTCACACCCGTGGATGAGGTGCCGCTGTGCGGACACGCGACGCTGGCCAGCGCCCACATAATCCTGAACCTGCTGCAACCACGCCGGCAGTCGGTGCGATTCGAGACCCTGAGCGGAGAACTGGTGGTGGAACGCCGCGATGATCTGTTGGTCATGGATTTCCCGCGCCGCACACCCGGGTCCTGCGCGCCGCCGGCGATATTGGCGACGGCCCTGGGCGCGCCGCCGGAACAGGTGCTGAAGACCGGCAAGGACCCCAACTATTACGCCGTGTACGCCGATGAAGCCACGGTGCTGGGTATCCGCCCGGATATGGCGCTGCTGGGGAAGCTGGATGCCGGCGGCATATGCATCACCGCGCCGGGGGAAACCTCGGATTTCGTTTCGCGTTATTTCGCCCCCGCCTTCGGGATCCCGGAAGATCCGGTAACCGGGTCAACGCACTGCGCACTGATCCCTTACTGGGCCCAGCGGCTCGGCAAGCAGAAAATGTTTGCGCGCCAGGTGTCGGCGCGGGGTGGCGAACTTCACTGTGAATTGCACGGGGAGCGTGTTGCCATTGCCGGGCAGGCAGTCATGTACCTCGAGGGTCAACTCCGGTACTGACTTCCAGGCGCACTTCCATCGTGCTGAGCCGCGTGTAGAGACTCTGCCTGCGCTTCAACGGCCACCGGTCGTAGAGGAAGATTTCCATCGGCCGCCACATGGCGACCCAGCCGCCGATTATCAGGCTTTCTCGCAGCACCGCTATGGAGGCAGTGTGGCTGAAGTCAGTCAGGAACTCCGCAAACAGCAGGCATGAAAACAGGAACAGCAATCCAATCCCCAGGTCCTTCCAGCCCTGGCGCAGCAGTTCACGGTACTGCCGTGTGGTTTGCTCCGCACGATAGCGGAAGTAGTTTCTGACCGCCTCCTTGACCGCCTGTTCGGGATATTCCATCAGCGGCTGCCTGGCCAAATGAATGGTAAGCAGTAACGGGGTGGAGCGCGCCAGCTCCTTAGCCCAGTCGACGATGAACTCCTCGGCCTGCGCATCCAGATCCTTTTCCCTGAACGGGGAGGGGTCCAACGAATGAAACAACTGATTGACCTCGTTCAGTCGCAGGTCGATGTGCTGGTGGTCGCGTGGCGGGTTTGCCATTGGGAAAATACCGCAATCGCCCGGTTCACCCCGGGTAGAACGGCGAACCCATGCCCTTGCTGGCGTCGCGCGTGACTTCGCCATCGAACAGCCGCACCGACAGGCTCGCGCCGATCTTCCGACCGAACGGCAACAGCATGTCGTCCGTATACTTGCGCGCGTTATCCACGGAGTCGAACTCGTAGAAGCCGCCCACGGAATGGGTGTTGATGCCGCTCAGCCAGGTCTTGGATTTAAGCCCGGGGAATTTATTCATGGCGTCGTTGACCGGCGCCCAATCAATGTCCCGGAATGGGATGGTGGTCTGAAATTCGGCGTACAGGAAGGTTTTCTGGCTGGCCATGGCGGCGTTATCTCCGTTGATAAGCCCAAACGTACACTGCGGCGCGATCACTGACAATCGCCGGTTGCTGCGCTAGACTTCCCTTGCAGCACAGGTGCCCGGAGGCTTTTCGGCCAAAGGGTGAAACGGGAAGCCGGTGCGCAGGCCAGAATTCTTCCACGGCCTGCAATGCCGGCGCTGCCCCCGCAACGGTAACTGGGGAAGGTGGATCACACTGCCATGGGGCATCGGCTTTCGAAAATCTATACGCGCACCGGCGATGACGGCAGCACCGGTCTGGGAGATGGCACCCGGATCGCGAAAACCGCGCCGCGGGTGGAGGCCATGGGGGACGTGGATGAAGTCAACAGTCTGGTCGGACTGTTATTGACGGAATCCCTGCCCGTTGAGATTGCGGAGTTGTTGAAGGACGTGCAGCACGGATTGTTTGATCTCGGTGGCGAGTTGTCCATTCCCGGCATGACGCTGGTAGGCGCCGGTCACGTCACACAACTGGAGTGTGCCATCGATTCATTGAACGCTGACCTGCCGCCGTTGAAGGAATTCATTTTGCCCGGAGGCAGCCGCGCGGCCGCAATCTGCCATCTGTGCCGCGCCGTGTGCCGGCGTG
>MGYT01000015.1 GCA_001801865.1 Gammaproteobacteria bacterium RIFCSPLOWO2_02_FULL_61_13 | reverse complement strand
GGCATCCAAAGCCGGAAGTCCTCCCCCCTGCGCGCCGCAACGATGGTCGTGCCGATGCCGATACCCGCCAGTACTGTCGATGCCTCGCCACTCCAGCACAGGCAACACCCCGCGGTGCCCGGCGCGCCGGGCCAGTTTGGGAAATTTACCGGCGCTTCGACCTGACGGCCTGCCGGAATATCCGGCGGACAGAATTACGGATGGACTGCTGGTGGAGGAAGATACAGGTGGGTTACAGATTGAGGCCGAGCACATCCTGCATGTCATAGAGGCCGCGTTCACGGTCCATCAGCCAACGCGCGGCGCGCAGCGCGCCGGCGGCAAAGTTTTCGCGGCTGGTGGCACGGTGCGTGATTTCGATACGCTCACCGGGGGCGGCGAACAGCACCGTGTGATCGCCGATGATATCGCCGGCGCGGATGGAGGAAAAACCAATGCTGCCCGATTTGCGCGCACCGGTCTGCCCTTGCCGCGTGTAGGTCGCGCAGGCGCTCAACTCATGCCCCAGGGCAGCGGCCGCGACTTCACCCAGGCGTAATGCCGTGCCGGACGGGGCATCCTTTTTCTGGCTGTGATGGGCCTCGGCGATCTCGACGTCAAAATCCGCGCCCAGGGTGCGGGCCGCGAGTTCAGTCAACTTGAAGCACAGATTGACACCGATGCTCATGTTGGGGGCCTGCACGATGGCGATGTCACGCGCCGCCTCCTGCACGGCCGCGGATTGTTCGGCCGTCAACCCGGTGGTGCCGATGACCATGCGCTTGCGCGCGGCGCGGCAGGCCTGCACATTGGCCAGCGTCGCTGCGGGCGAGGTGAAATCCACCAGCACGTCGAACTGTTCCATGACATCGGCAATGCTGGAAACAATTGTGACCCCCAGCCGCCCGCGTCCGATGAGTTCGCCCGCATCACGGCCCACTGCCGGCGATGCCAGGTGCTCAATGGCCGCGGCAACGCTGAGGCCGGGCGCAGCCTGGGCAGATTCGATCAGGGCGCGGCCCATGCGTCCGGCGGCGCCGGTAATGGCGAGGCGTGTCATGGCCAGGCAGCCTACCCGCCCGCGCCCATGTTATCGAAGAATTTTTTCACGCCTTCAAACCAGGTCGTGCCCTGCGGGCGATGATCGCCCTCCTTGCCCTGCATGGAATCCTCAAGCTCCTTCAACAATTCCCGTTGCCGGCGGGTGAGGTTGACGGGCGTCTCCACCACCACGCGGCACAACAGGTCGCCCTTGTTGGAAGTACGCACCGAACGCACGCCCTTGCCGCGCAGCCGGAACAACTTTCCGCTCTGGGTCTCCGGCGGGATCTTGAGCTTGACGCGCCCCTCCAGCGTCGGGACCTCCAGTTCACCACCCAGCGCCGCCGTGCTGATGCTGATGGGCACGTCGCAATGCAGATTGACGCCGTCGCGCTGGAAGATCCCGTGATCCTTGACGTTGACATGGACAAACAGATCGCCGCTCTGGCCGCTGTTCTCTCCGGCCTCGCCTTCGCCGCCGAGACGAATGCGATCACCGGTATCCACTCCGGGCGGCACTTTTACCGAGATGGTCCTGGTGTCGCGCACCCGCCCCTGGCCACGGCAGTTGCTGCACGGATCGGAAATGATCTTGCCGCTTCCCCGGCACTGTGGACAGGTCTGCTGCACGGTGAAGAAACCCTGCTGCATGCGCACCTGCCCGTGCCCAGAACAGGTTGTGCATTTGATCGGCGTGCTGCCGGCCTTGGCGCCGGAGCCGTTGCAGACGTGACAGCGCACCAGCCGCGGCACGCGGATTTTAATGGTGGTGCCGCCAACGGCTTCCTCCAGGCTCAACTCCAGGTCATAACGCAAATCGCTGCCGCGAAAGGCGCGATCTCCGCCACGCTGTCCGCCGGCGCCGAAGATGTCGCCGAAGACACTGTCGAAAATATCACCCAGCCCGGCGCCGCCGAACCCCTGCTGGCCGGCATTGCCACGGCCGGCAGCGGTGGCATCCACTCCGGCATGCCCGAATTGATCGTAGGCCGCGCGCTTGCGCTCATCGGAAAGGACGTCGTACGCCTCCTTGGCTTCCTTGAATTTCGCCTCCGAATTCTTGTCGTCCGGATTGCGATCCGGATGGAACTTCATGGCCAGGCGGCGATACGCCTTTTTCAGGTCCGCCTCGGGGGCCCCGCGCGCAACGCCCAGTACCTCGTAGTAATCCCGTTTGTTGGCCATTCAATGTCTTCAGGTTTCCGCAGACGCAAGAAAACGGCGGCAGGGATTCACGACCCCTGCCGTCCGTTTTTTGCACCGCCCAGTTCCGCAACCAGTGGTTGGAATACCTTCCAACCACTCCCAATCACTTTCTACTTTTCACTATTCACTTGTAACTTAGTTCTTTTTATCATCCACCTCTTCAAACTCCGCATCCACCACGTTCTCGCCGCTGTTCGCGCCATCGCCCTGCTGGCCCTGGGACTGTGCGCCCGCGCCGGGCTGGCCCTGCTGCGCGCCGGCCTGTTCCTTATAGATGCGCTCCGCCAGCTTGCCGGCAACCGCGCCAAGCTTTTGCGTCAATTCCTCGATGCGTGACTTGTCGTCACCGCGCATGGCCTCTTCCAGATCCTTGATGGCGGCTTCGGCGTCGGCTTTCTCGCCGGCCTCGACCTTGTCGCCCAGTTCCGTCAGGGACTTGCGCGTGGCGTGGATAAGGTTGTCCGCGCCGTTGCGCACCTCAACCATTTCCCGCGCCTTGCGATCCTCCTCGGCATGGGCCTCGGCATCCTTGACCATGCGCTTGATTTCGTCTTCCGTGAGCCCGCTCGAGGCCTTGATGATGATGGACTGCTGCTTGCCGGTGGCCTTGTCCTTCGCCGACACGTTCAGAATGCCGTTGGCGTCGATATCAAACGCAACCTCCACCTGCGGCACGCCGCGCGCGGCCGGCGGGATGTCGGCCAGGTCGAATCGGCCCAGCGACTTGTTGCCCGAGGCTATCTCGCGCTCGCCCTGCAGCACATGCACCGTTACCGCGGTCTGGTTGTCTTCGGCCGTGGAGAACACCTGCTGCGCCTTGGTCGGGATCGTCGTGTTCTTGTCGATGAGCTTGGTCATCACGCCGCCCAGGGTTTCAATGCCCAGGGACAACGGCGTAACGTCCAGCAGCAACACGTCCTTGACGTCGCCGCCCAGCACACCGGCCTGGATCGCAGCACCCACCGCCACGGCCTCATCCGGGTTCACATCCTTGCGCGGCTCCTTGCCGAAGAAATTCTTCACCGTCTCCTGCACCTTGGGCATGCGCGTCTGCCCGCCGACCAGGATCACCTCGTTGATATCGGCGGCGCCCAGGCCCGCGTCCTGCAATGCAATGCGGCAGGGCTCCACGGTGCGCTGGATCAATTCCTCAACCAGCGACTCGAGCTTGGCGCGCGACAGCTTGATATTCAGATGCTTGGGACCGCTCTTGTCTGCGGTGACGTAGGGCAGATTGACGTCGGTCTGCTGCGATGAAGACAATTCGATCTTCGCCTTCTCGGCCGCATCCTTCAGGCGCTGCAATGCCAGCGCGTCGGTGTGCAGGTCGATACCACTGTCCTTCCTGAACTCCTCGCACAGGAAATCGATGATGCGCAGGTCGAAGTCCTCGCCACCGAGGAACGTGTCACCGTTGGTGGACAACACCTCGAACTGGTGTTCGCCGTCAACCGCCGCGATCTCGATAATGGACACGTCAAAGGTGCCGCCGCCCAGGTCATAAACCGCGATCTTGGCATCGCCCTTTTTCTTGTCCATGCCATAGGCGAGCGCCGCCGCGGTGGGCTCGTTGATGATGCGTTTGACTTCCAACCCGGCGATGCGCCCGGCGTCCTTGGTGGCCTGGCGCTGGGAATCGTTGAAATAGGCCGGCACTGTGATGACGGCCTCCTTTACTTCCTCGCCCAGGTAATCCTCGGCGGTTTTCTTCATCTTCATCAGCACGCGCGCGGATACTTCCGGCGGCGCCATCTTCTTGTTATTGGCCTGCACCCAGGCGTCGCCGTTGTCGGCCTTGACGATCTTGTAGGGCACCATCTTGATGTCCTTCTGGACCACGTCATCGCCGAACTTCCGACCGATCAGCCGCTTGACCGCGAACAACGTGTTCTCCGGGTTGGTCACCGCCTGGCGCTTGGCGGACTGGCCCACCAGCACCTCATCGTTGTCGGAAAACGCAACAATGGACGGCGTCGTACGGGCGCCTTCGCTGTTTTCGATCACCCGCGCCTTGCCACCTTCCAAAATGGCGACGCAGGAATTGGTGGTGCCCAGGTCAATGCCGATGATCTTTCCCATGGAGTCTCTCCGCTGCTAACTCGTTGAAATACAAAGTGATAAATCGATATCCGTTATATGGGGGGCGGCTGGCTTGAATTCAAGCCTGCTGGCGGGCTAAAGCCCGCCCTACTACCAGGCAAACACCCTCAGCCCTTGACGATGACGACCATGGCCGGTCTGACCAGCCGGCCGTTCAATTCATAGCCTTTCTGCATCACGGAAATGATGCTGTTGGGCTCCGCGCCTTCCAGCGGCTGGACAGACACCGCTTCATGCCGGTCCGGATTGAACTTCTCCCCCTGCGGATTGATGGGTGTGACGCCGAATCGGGCCAGGGTATCGAGGAACTTCTTCAGGGTCAGATCCATGCCCTGACGCAGGTTCTCGATGTCAGTGCCGGTGCCGGTGGCCTCGATTCCCAGCTCTAGGCTGTCCACCACCGGGATCAGGTCCGCCACCACGCGCTCGAGTCCGTACTTGTGCGCATTTTCCATGTCCCGCGCCATGCGCTTGCGCTGGTTCTCCGCATCCGCCTGGACGCGCAGGGCCCGATCCTGGGCCTCCATCAGCTTCTGCCGTAAACCCTCCAATTCCTGCCGCAGCACCTCCACCGAGTCGACCAGGGTCGCGGTCGAGTCCCCGGCGGCGACCGTGGACGCTTCGCCTCCGCCATTGCCGGGGGCAGACCCCGCCTGCGGCGGGTCAGGCTTTTCATCCGGATGCTGTGTCGTCATGTTCTCCCTCGCGTTTTCGAATACAGGCAAATACAGGCAATAACGGTTCCCGGCCACCGGGAGCCTGTTCCGGAATTTGGGGGTTCAGACGCGGGTATTCAAGGCCGAGCCCAGCATCTTCGCCGTGATGTCCACGATCGGGATGACGCGCTCGTAATTCATGCGCGTGGGGCCGATGACGCCCAGCACGCCCAGGATTTCCCCTTCCACTTCATACGGGGACGTGACCACACTGCAGTTGTCCAGCACCTCGTAACCGGATTCCTCACCGATGAATATCTGCACGCCCCTGGCGTGCACCGCCTGTTCCATCAGGTGCAGTATGTCGCGTTTGCGATTGAAACTCTCAAATAGTTTGCGCAACTTATCCATGTCGGTGAGGTCGCCCACGCCCATGAGATTAGTCTGGCCGGAGAGGACGTAATCGCCGCCGGCCTCGCCGCCTGTTCCGAACGCGCGCTGGGCCATCTCGATGGTCGTCTGCATCAGGTTGCTGACGTCTTCCTTCATAAGCTTGAGATCACGCAGGAGTTCATCGCTGACGTTATGCAGCTCGCGCCCGGCGTAGGTGGCATTCAGGTAATTCGCCGCCTGTTGCAGCTCGGACGGCTGAAACGGTCGCGCCGTATGAATGATCCGATTCTGCACCTCGTGTTCATTGACCACCAGGATGACCAGCACGCGGTTGTCGGACAGCGCCACGAATTCGATATGCTTCAGCGATTGCTGGACCGGGCGCGGCAGCATGACGATGCCCGCGAGCCGGGTGATCTCGGACAACATCGAGGAGGTGCGCTCCATCAGTGCCTGCACGTCGCGGCCCGGCTCCAGGTCGCGGGCGATACGTTGCACCTCCTGCTCGTCCAGCTTATTGACACGCAACAGGCTGTCCACGAACAGGCGGTAACCGCGCGCCGTCGGCACGCGCCCCGCGGACGTATGCGGCGAGTGCAACAGCCCCAAATCCTCCAGATCGGCCATCACGTTGCGAATCGTGGCCGGACTCAGGTCCAGACCGAGATCCCGCGCCAGCGTGCGCGAACCCACTGGCTGACCGTCCTGGATGAAATGCTCCACCAGTGCCTTGAACAGGAACAGGCTGCGTTCGGAAAGTGAACTTGAGTCGGCGGTTTGTCTGGACATGGGAACGGGAATGGGAATGACGTACCGGGAAATCTAGCACTCTGCCACCCCGAGTGCAAAGAACGCGGTTGGCGCACTCCCGGTGGCATGCTAATTTGCCGGGCAATCAGTCAAACAGGCAGCTTCGAGCCCAACCCTTCATGCGCACCTTCAAACGCATTGCCCTGATCGCCAACAGCCGCGCGCACGAGGTCAAGGAAACCGTGGCTGCGGTGGTGCGCTTTCTGACTGCGCGCGGCGTAGTCGTGGTGCTGGATGAGTTTTGCGCCACACTGCTGCCGGACAGCGGCCTGCCGACGGCGCCGGCCCATCTGCCCAGCGGCTGCGATCTCGCCATCACCATCGGCGGCGATGGCACCATGCTGCGCGCGGCGCGGGTGCTGGCGGATCACGATGTGCCCCTGCTGGGCATCAACCGCGGCCGGCTTGGGTTCCTGGCGGATATCCCGGCAGATTTTGTGGAGGCCAAACTGGGGCAGATCCTCGATGGGCAGTACGTCGAGGATGAGCGATTTCAACTGCATTGCAGCGTGGTCCGTGCCGGCAACGTGGTGGCGGAGAGCGACGCCTTCAATGACGTGATTATCCAGAAATGGAATATCGCCAAACTGGTGCAGCTGGAAACCTATGTGGACGACTGCCTGCTGCACAGCCAGCGCGCTGACGGCATGATTATCTCGTCACCCACCGGCTCTACGGCCTATGCGCTGTCCGGTGGCGGTCCGATTTTGCATCCGGCCCTGAACGCGCTGGTGCTGGTCCCCATTTGCCCGCATACATTGAGCAACCGCCCGATAGTCATTTCCGGGGACAGCCGGATTACCATCGTTGTGGGCACGCCGGAGATTGATCGCGCCCTTCTGACCTGCGATGGGGATATCATTTGCGAGCTGCAGACCCATGACCGGGTCAACATTCACAAGAAGGACCGATCCATCCGTCTCATCCATCCGCCGGACCACGATCACTTCAGTATCCTGCGCGCGAAGCTGAACTGGGGCTAACAGGTCAATGCAAAGCTATTGCGCTTGCTATCACTGCGTTGCTCGCGCCCTCAAAATCCTCATGTACTGGCGTGTACACTCGGCTTTAGTTCCCGACGTCGTCCTACCGCCTCCATCCATGGAGGCGTCCGGTTTTTCGAGCGCTCGCGCCTTGTTCTGGCTGCGCTCATTACGCTTTGCATTGACCTGTTGACCCATGCTGCGTCATCTGCACCTGCGCAATTTTGCCGTGGTCGAGGAACTGGAGCTGGAATTCGGCCCCGGCCTCACCGTGTTCACTGGCGAGACCGGCGCCGGCAAGTCCATCCTGATCGAGGCACTCGGGTTTCTGCTCGGCGATCGCGCGGATGCAACCCTGATCCGCGCCGGTGCTGAACGCATGGAGGCGTCGGCCACGTTTGCCAGTCAGGACGTGCCGGAATTGCTGCCGCTGCTGGCGCACCAGGAACTGGAATCCGGCGCGGGTGAACTCCTGATCCGGCGCGTGATCGGGCAGGACGGCCGCTCCAAGGCCTTCATCAACGGCAGCCCCGTGGCGTTGCAGTTTCTGCGCGAGGTGGGCGAATTGTTTGTCGACATTCACGGCCAGCATGCGCACCAGTCGTTGCAAAAATCCGCGGCCCAGCGTGACCTGGTGGATGATTTCGGCGGTCACGAAAAAGAACTGGCGGCAGTACGGGACGCCTGGCGCCGCTGGTCCGACGCCGCGCGGCAGCTGGCCGACTTGAATGGCGGCGGCAAGGATCGGGAGGCGGAACTGGCGCTGTTGCGCTACCAGGTGGATGAGTTGCGGGACCTGAAGCCGGAGCCGGGCGAGGCCGAACGCCTGGAGGCGGAGTACCGGCGCCTCGCCAACAGTGCGCGCCTGCAGGAAGTTCTGCAAACCGTGCTGGCGTCCCTGTATGAGACCGAGCACTCCTCATATACGCGGCTCGGCAATGCGACCCGGGACATCGCCGATCTGCAGCGCTTTGACCCGAGCCTGGCCGGTCTGCGCGAACTGCTGGACACCGCCGCCATTCAGATCAGCGAGGCGGTGGACGGATTGCGGCAGTACCTGGATCGCCTGGAGCTGGACCCGGGGCAGTTGCGCGCCGTGGAGCAGCGTCTGGATGAACTGCATGATGCCGCGCGCAAACACCGCATCCCGGTGACCGAATTGCACACGCAGCGCGAACAGCTGGAACAACGCCTTGCCGCACTGGAGCAAGGCGAGGAATCCGTGGCGTTGCTGACCGCCCGGCGCGACGCCGCGCTGAAGGACTACGCCCTGGCTGCCGGCATTCTGCATACGCACCGAAACAGCGCGGCGGCGGCGCTGACCGGCAAAGTGCAAAAGCAGATCCGGGAACTGGGGATGCCGGGGGCGGAATTTCGCATTGAAGTGACCAATGACGCCGGGGGCGCGCCTGCGCCCCGGGGCGGCGATGACGTGCAACTCCTGGTGAGCGCCAACCCGGGACAGCCGCCCCGGCCCCTGAGCAAGGTGGCATCCGGCGGTGAGTTGTCACGCATCAGCCTCGGCATTCAGGTCAGTGGCAGTGGTGAGCGCGGCATTGCGACATTGATCTTTGACGAAGTGGATGCCGGTATCGGCGGCGGGGTCGCAGAACTGGTCGGCCGTCTGTTGCGCAGACTGGCGCGCGGTCGCCAGGTGCTGTGCGTCACGCACCTGCCACAGGTGGCATGCCAGGGAGAACATCATTTTCAGGTGGAGAAATCGACCGTGCGCCGCAACACCCGCACCGAGGTGCGGTTGTTGGATAAGAAGGGTCGCGTGGAGGAGATCGCCCGGATGCTGGGTGGACTCAAGATTTCAGAGCAGACCAGGGCGCATGCCCGGGAGATGCTTGAAAACCAAGTTACAAGTAACAAGACATAGGTCCCAAGGAAAGGCAAAATCGGATACGGTTCTTCCTCAACGCGCCCCCCGTTCTTCGCCGTCTATTATCCAGAATCGCTAGGTGTCAGCTCGACTCTCAGGCTCCATGCCCGTAACTGTTTCAAGCATGCGGATGACAGGGCCGAGGTAATCGCGATTGGTGGCGTGTTGATTCTCAATCACGCTGCGGCCACGCTGCACAAAGAGTGAGAAGTAACGGGTAAGGTCGCGTGCCGTCAAACAAGCCCCGCCGTCGACAGCCGGAGTACCCTCACGATAAGAGTGATTATTGCCCGAAAGCCTCAATAATTTTGCTCGCGACAAAGAATACGAAGCCGCCAAAGGTATTCCATTTATGGCGTGAACTTGGGTAGATGTAGCGGAGAATATCCCTTGCCCATGCGGAGAATAACGGAGATAATCTCCGTACAGAATGCGGAGATTATGCGGAAGGGCACAATG
>MGYT01000014.1:4067-16440 GCA_001801865.1 Gammaproteobacteria bacterium RIFCSPLOWO2_02_FULL_61_13 | reverse complement strand
CTTGGATTCCTCGATCTTTTCCTTGCGCTCGTTCTGTTTGCGCATTTCCAGCTCGTAGAGGCGCGACTTGAGCATTGCCATGCACTCGGCCTTGTTGCGGTGCTGTGACCGGTCATTCTGGCATTGCACCACGATATTGGTGGGCAGGTGCGTGATGCGCACCGCCGATTCGGTCTTGTTGATGTGCTGGCCGCCCGCGCCCGAGGCGCGAAACACATCGACGCGCAGATCCGCCGGATTGATGTCGATTTCGATGCTTTCGTCGACCTCCGGATAGGCAAACACGCTCGCGAACGAGGTGTGGCGCCTGGCGTTGGAATCAAATGGCGACTTTCGCACCAGGCGATGGATGCCGGTCTCGGTGCGCAGATGCCCGTAGGCGTAGTCGCCCGTAACTTTAATGGCGGCGCTTTTGATGCCGGCGACTTCGCCCTCGGATTCCTCGAGCAATTCGACCTTGAACCCCTTGCGCTCGCAATATTTCAGGTACATGCGCTCCAGCATGCGCGCCCAGTCCTGCGCTTCGGTGCCGCCGGAGCCCGACTGGATATCGAGAAAACAGTTGTTGGGATCCTGCGGCAGGTGAAACATGCGGCGGAATTCCAGGCCGGCGACCGCCTTTTCCACCGCGGCAACGTCGCCCTCGACTGAAATCAGGGTTGCGTCGTCGTCTTCGGCGCGCGCCATTTCAAACAGCTCTCTGGCATCGGCGAGGCTGGTGCTGACGCCGGTGAGCGTCGTGACCACGCCGTCAAGCTGCTTTTTCTCGCGTCCCAGGTCTTGCGCGCGCTTGGCGTCGTTCCAGATATCGGGGGCTTCCAGCGCGCGGGTCAGCTCCGCCAGGCGAACCTGCTTGGCATCGAAGTCAAAGATACCTCCGCAATTCCACTGCGCGGCGGTCAAGGTCCGCAAGGAGATTGCTGATGGCGTTGCTGCGTTCGGCTTCCATTGCTTGGCTTTCAGATGCTGCGTGCTGGTGAAGCGGCGGATTATACCGGTTGCCACCGCCTGCTCCCTGAGCGCAGTCCTTGCCCGCAGCTATATCGTAGAGCGCGGCCAAGCCGCTTTCGTTACCATCGAGCGCTCTTTATACGACTCGCTCCCTTCCCCGGGGTACGCAAGCACCGACCAGATGGATCTGACGCAACTCAAAAGCTTCGTGACGGTGGCAGCCGAAGGCCATATAACCCGGGCATCGGAAAAACTGCATCTTTCGCAGCCCACCATCAGCAGCCACATCCGCGCGCTGGAGGATGAACTGGGGGTGACCCTGTTCGCGCGCAGCGCCCGCGGCGTGTCGCTCACGCGCTCGGGCAAGCTGCTGCTCGAGGACGCGCAAAAGGTGCTCGCGGCTTCACTGCATCTTCGCGACCATGCGCGCGCTCTCTCGGGCACGCTGGATGCGCGCCTGCAGATCGGCACCATCCTCGATGCGCACTACCTGCGCCTGGGCGATGTGATCTCCGAGATGCGCGAGCGCTACAAGCTGATCCAGGTGGAACTGCAACAGGCCATCTCCGGCGTGGGCATCGAAATGGTCCTGAGCGGCGAGCTGGATGCGGCGTTCGTGCTGGGTGAGCCGCGCGATCCGGCGCTGCGCGTCCTGCCCCTGGAGCGGCAGCACTATGTGGTGGTGATACCGCGCGCATGGGAAGGGCAGATCAAGACCTGGCAGGACCTCGCCGCGCGGCCCTGGGCTTTGACCCCGCCCAAGGGCCGTATCAACAAGATGGCCCATGAGCTGCTGCGCGCGCGTTCGCTGGCGCCGGCGAGCGTGGTTTTCGCCGATCAGGAATCGATGCTGCGCGACTTGGTTGGCTCGGGGGTGGGCGCCTCGTTCCTGCGCGAAGACCTGGCGCGCGCTGCCGTCAAGGGCGGAGAAATGCTCATCTGGCCGGAGGGTTCGGCCGACACCATGCTGAGCCTGGTCTACCTCAAGGCGCGCGAACGCAGCCCTGAAATCCGCGCGCTGCTGCGTTCGGTCGAGGATGTCTGGCATACCGAGTCGCGCAGCGCAGAGGAGCCGTCATCCGGCTGATGCCCGGCGTGGCCGGGTAAAGGGGAAGCCCCTCAGCGCAGTCGCTGCGAGGAAAATGCCTCGTCGATCTTGTCTTGCCAGTATGCCACCGGCGAGGGCGCGGCCATGAAGCCGCGGTGGATTTCCTGGGAGACGCCGCGATAGCTCAACACCTTGCCGTCGCTGAATTCCACCTCGAGCGTCTGCGCTTGCGGATCGTAACCGACCGCGCGGATTTTGCTGGAATTGATGCGCTTTCGTTCCATTGACGGTCCTTGTATTTATGTGCGAAACGCATCGGCGGATATATGAAGACAAGAAACGCAAGCTGCCCGTGCATTGACACGGTTGCTCTAAACTCAGACGGTATTTTCCGCCTTGCTGCTGTTCCCGTCTCGCGCCCGTTTCAGGGCCAGATCGCGCTCTCGCATGCGTTCAATCGCGGCGATTTTTTCTTCCCACGTCATGGATTGCGCGCGCTTGCGCCACGCCGCCTTTACCCGGGCGACGTGTTGTTCAAAAAAAGCCGAATCAAGCGTATCGACGGGCATATATATTCCAGCGTTCCTGCAGGCCGTGGGTCTGGATCAATTTTCGTAGTTTCGCGGTGTCGACGCAACCGGCCTGAATCAGTGAATAGACGCGTAGATAGTCCTTGGGGCGTCCGGTTTGCAGGGCAATCGCGCAAAGATGGTCCGCCGACACCACCGGCACCGCCAAGCCGTCAAACGATTGCTCTCGCGCGTCAAGTACCGCCGCTTCGACCAGATGCGTGTAAGCGGGCAGAATTTGCACCGGCCAACCGTGGATCAGCACGTGTTCGTCTTGTACCGTGGCGCCGAGTTCTTTTAGGCGGTCATAAAGCGGAGTCAATACCACCATGCCGCCGGGAGAAAGCCGCAGGAAAGCGAAAATATCCAAGTCCTCGGTTGCGACGGCTTCGATGTAAAAACTCGCCGCGATCGCGCCGCCGATGGCAAATCTGCTCAGCACGCCTTCGCTGCGCAGTTGCAACAGGACTTGAAGAGTCTGCTTCACCTGCAAATGATAGCAAGCGTTTGCCGGTTGCGTGACGGGTGTTTGCCGCGCAGGTATCCCGTGCATAACAAAACCTCTGCTCGAAGTTTCACGCCGGGTCCCAATGGTCAATCACCAGTTGCAGGCTCTGCACGCCGTTGTATTCATTGATCGACACCCGGTACGCGGCATTGACCCTGGCGGGCAGGGGTTCGGCCGAATTGAAACGCATTGCCTCGAGTGTCCGCCCGCCGGCGTCGAGACGAAGCTTGAGGTGCTTTTCGCCGACGATGCGCTGGTTGCGCACCGCGAATTCGCCGGAAAATACCGGCTGCGGAAATCCCTGTCCCCAGATCTGCTCCTCCAGCATCCTGGCAATGCTGAGGCTGAGGTATGAGGGTTCCAGCGGGCCGTCGGTTTCAGTCACGAGGGAAAGATCGGCCGGGTCGATCAGTTCTTGCACCGCATTCTCCAGCGCAGCCTCGAAGCGCGCGAAATCGGCTTCGCGCAGGGTGACACCGGCGGCTGCCGCATGTCCGCCGAAGCGCAGCAGCATTCCCGGTGCGCGTTTGTCCACCAGGTCCAGCGCGTCGCGCAGATGCAAGCCGTTAATCGAGCGGCCCGAACCGCGAATCTGTCCAGCATCGGCGGGCGCGAAGGCAAACACCGGGCGATGGTGACGGTCCTTGAGGCGGCCGGCGACAATGCCTACCACGCCTTGGTGCCACGCTGGGTCATAGAGCGAGATCGAACAGCGGTCCCCGACATCGAAGCGTTCAATGAGAGCGTCGGCCTGCTCCTTCATGCCGGCTTCGATGCCGCGGCGCTCGCGATTCAGTTCATCCAGGCGGCGCGCAATGTTGAGCGCAGCGGCCTCGTCATCGGTTGAAAGGCATTCGATCCCCAGGCTCATGTCATCGAGACGCCCGGCTGCATTGAGCCTTGGGCCAATGGCGAATCCCAGATCGAAGGTGCTGGCGCGATCGAAAACCCGGCCTGCGACCGCGAACAGCGCCTTGAGGCCCACCTGCAACCTTCCGGCGCGCATGCGTTTCAATCCCTGCGTCACCAGGATGCGGTTGTTGCGGTCAAGGCGCACCACGTCGGCCACGGTGCCCAGCGCCACCAGGTCAAGCAGTTCGGCCAGCGACGGCCCGCCGTCGGGGGCGAACACGCCGCGCCGGCGCAGTTCCGCGCGCAGCGCCAGCATCACGTAAAACATCACGCCGACACCGGCGATCGCCTTGCTCGCGAAACCACAGCCGGGCTGGTTGGGATTGACGATGGCCGCTGCCGCGGGGAGGGCGTTTCCCGGCAGGTGATGATCGGTGATCACGACCGGAATACCCAAGGCGTTGGCGGCGTCCACGCCTTCGACGCTGGCGATGCCGTTGTCGACGGTGACAATCATGTCCGGCCGGCTTTGTGCCGCGCGCGCGACGATCTCCGGCGTCAGCCCGTAGCCGTAGCGGAAACGGTCCGGCACCAGATAGTCGACCTTCGCGCCCATCGCGCGCAGGGCGCGCAGTCCCACCGCGCAAGCGGTGGCGCCGTCGCAATCGTAATCGGCGACGATGAGGATGCGCTGTTGCGCGGCGATCGCATCGGCGAGCAGCGCTGCGGCACGGCCGATGCCGAGCAATCCTTCGGGGGGCAACAGCGCGTCCAGACCGCTGTCGATGTCGCGGCGCTTGTCCACGCCGCGGGAAGCAAACAAGCGCGCCAGCACCGGATGCACGCCTTCGCTGACCAGATGCTCCTCCACCGCCGCGCGCGTACGCCGCAGGGTAATCCGGGTCACGATTCCGTCGCCTTGCCGTCGTGCTCGCGCCCTGATGCCGCGTCTGCCTGCTCGTCAAGCGTCCGATCGAGAGGCTGTGGACGGCGCCAGAAGCGGCGCAGATCCTGGCGTATGGTCTCGATCGAAGCGAGCGTCCGCGCTCCGCCCAGGCTGAGCGTCACCATGCCTATGCGCCCGGCTTCGAGTGCTTCGTGCAGGGGCGCGAACCAGTCGTGCTCGAGCCGCGCCAGGGTATCGAGCCAGAGCGTGAAGTCGCCCTGATTCGCGGCAGCGAGCAGACCATCGTGGACGCAGACATGAATCCCCTGCGAGGCGACGCTGCTCACCCAGCGCCCGGCGCTTGCCGGCAGCGCGCGCGCGGCGATGCCCGCATGGCGTGCCAGGCCCAGCGCCAGCGGGTGACCGCCAGCCATGCTCTTGAACTGCGTGCTTGCGGGGGCGAGCTTGCCCGCGCCCCATAACCAGATGCCGTTGAGCGGCAACTCGCCACGGGCCTCTCGCGCCTGGTTGAGCGGATGCTCGTGCAGCAGCATCTGCATCTCGTTCATGAGTACATGCCATCCCATGGCGCCTTGCCCGGGTGTGATCTGGTTGCCGGCTACGGCGGCCAGCGGCGTGGTTTCTCCCCGGGGTGGCGTAGCCAGACGCGCATACCAGCGCTCCGGGGCAGCCACGGTCAAGCGCAGCGCTTCGCCAAAATGGCCTTCGATGGTGGCGACCATGGCACGGGCTTCGTCGGCTTGAATTTTCAGCAGCGCCGCATCGGCAAGCAGCAACCGGTCGCGGTCGGCGCGCAGACTCACCGGTTCGGCGTGTGCCCAGCATGCATCCCCCGGTGCTTTGCCCTCGCCAAGCAGTGCGAAGGGGGCGCTGGGCCAGTCTTCCTGGCGCTCCACGCAGAAGCGCTCGAGCAGCCACGCGTCGATGCCCGGCCAGGCTTGCGTGTCGCGGCGGCCGCGCGCGAGCAGGCGCTGCAGCGCGGGCAGCGCGAGGGCGCCAAGCTTGCCGATGAGGTTGGGGTTCCGGGTAAGCATCCCGGGGATGACCAGCATGCAATGCATCGTCGTTGTGAGGGAACCGCTAATTGGATGTGGGCGATACGGAAGATCACTGTTTGGTTCCCCCAGAAACGGGGGATATACAAGGGGGCATGGCTCCCTTGTTCAATGCAGCACGAGTGTATCACCGGATGCCGCGGCCACTTCCTTATGGCACACTGCGCACGGTCCGGGTAAGCGTTCTCCTCCCGGCAACCCGTTCCGGACGCGCACCGCGAGATCAAAGTCTTAGTGAAATACGAGTACCTCATCGGCTTGCGCTACACGCGCGCGCGTAACCGCGCCAGCGGGCGCAATCACTTCATCTCCTTCATATCGCTGATGTCCATGGCGGGCATCGCGCTCGGGGTGGCGGCGCTGATCGTGGTGCTGTCGGTGATGAACGGGTTCCAGAAAGAGCTGCGCGCGCGCATTCTCGGCGTGGCGTCGCACGTGCAGATCACCGGTCCCGACAATCGCCTTGCGGGGTGGAGCGCGGTCGTGGAGGGTGCGCAAAAGCATCCCGGTGTCGTAGCCGCCGCGCCCTTTGTGAACGCGCAGGCCATGCTCTCCATGGACTCGCTGGTACGCGGGTCGGTCATTCGCGGCATCCTGCCCGAGGAGGAAGCCCGCGTTGCCGATATCGGCAGCCACATGCTGGCCGGGCGGCTGGATGCCTTGAAAGCGGGCGAATTCGGCATCGTTCTCGGCTCGGAACTGGCTCGTTCGCTGGCGGTGCGCCAGGGGGGGCGTGTGACGCTGATCGCGCCGCAGGGGCTGGTCACGCCGGCGGGCCTGCTGCCCAGGCTCAAGCAGTTCACGGTAGTCGGGATCTTCGAGATCGGCATGTACGAGTACGACTCCAGCCTCGCCCTGGTTCACCTGCAGGATGCGCAGCGCCTCTACCAGCTGGGGGACGATGTCTCAGGCGTGCGCCTGAAACTTACCGATCTTTTCCAGTCGCGCCAGGTGGCGCGCGATCTGACGACCGCGCTGCGCGGTGATTTCTACATTAGCGACTGGACCCGCAGCCACGCCAATTTCTTCCGCGCGGTGCAGATCGAAAAGAACGTCATGTTCATCATCCTCATGCTGATCGTGGCGGTGGCCGCATTCAATATCGTCTCCACGCTGGTGATGGTGGTTACCGACAAACAGGCCGATATCGCCATCCTGCGCACCCTCGGGGCGACACCGGCCAGCATCATGCGCATATTCATCGTGCAGGGCGCGCTGATCGGCGTGATCGGCACGCTGATCGGCATTGGCGGCGGCGTGCTGCTGGCGCTCAACGTGGATGTTGTGGTGCCGTTCCTGGAAAGCATTCTCGGATTCAAGTTTCTGGCCAAGGAGGTCTACTACATCACCGAGCTGCCCTCGGATCTGCAGCGCGTGGACGTTGTGACCGTCGGGCTGGTGTCGCTGGTTCTGAGCCTCCTGGCCACGCTGTATCCGAGCTGGCGCGCCTCGCGCGTCAATCCGGCTGAAGCGCTGAAGTACGAATAGGGCGCGCGCGCCATGGCCGACAATTTCGTCCTCACCTGCCGCGGGTTGATGAAGACCTATCGCCAGGGACCGGCGGCAATTGAAGTCCTGACCGGCGTCGATCTGGACGTGGCCCCTGGCGAGATCATCGCCGTGGTCGGCGCCTCGGGCAGCGGCAAGAGCACCCTCCTGCACCTGCTGGGCGGGCTGGATTCTTCCTCGGGCGGCGACGTCAGCGTGCAGGGCAGGCCCATGGGTAAACTGGGCGAAGCCGAACGCAGCCGGCTGCGCAACGAAGCGCTGGGTTTTGTCTATCAGTTCCATCATCTCCTGATGGAGTTTTCTGCCGAGGAAAACGTCGCGATGCCGCTCTTCATCCGGCGCATGCAGCGCGAGGCGGCGCTGGCTGAAGCGCGCGCGGTGTTGCGCGAAGTGGGCCTGGGCGAGCGCCTGACGCATACCCCTGGCGAACTCTCCGGCGGCGAGCGCCAGCGCGCGGCGCTTGCCCGCGCCCTCGTGACGCGGCCTGCCTGCGTGCTTGCCGATGAGCCCACCGGCAACCTGGATCGCGTCACCGCCGACGGCGTGTACGCGACGCTGCTCGAACTGAATCGCTCGCGCGGCACCAGTTTCGTCATCGTGACGCATGAACCGGCGATCGCCGCCCGCGCCCACCGGCGGCTGCGGCTGCAGGACGGTATCCTGTGCGCGGAGGCATAAGGAATCTTTTCATCACGCGCAGGTCAATCAACCAGGGAGGACAGCATGTCCAAATTGAAGCAGTCGATTCTTGCCGCCGCCGTCGCGGTGGTGTCGGGCAGTGCCGCTGCCCAGAGCGTCGTCACGCAGCGCAACCTGTCGTTCGACGGCGCGCGCGACATGGCCCTGGGCGCGCTCGAAGCCTGCCGCAAGCAGGGATACGCGGTCAGCGTCACGGTGCTCGACCGCAGCGGGCGCACCCGCGTCGCACTGCATGACGACAACGCCAATCCGCACACCATCGAGAACAGCATGCGCAAGGCCTATACCGCGCTCACCTTCCGCGGGCCCTCGGAGCAACTGGCCAAGCGTGCCGCGGCCAATCCTTCGGTACTGAACCTGGCCAATGTGATCACCGGCGGGGGAGGGCTGCCCGTGTACGCCGGCAAGGAACTGATCGGATCGATCGGCGTTTCGGGCGCCCCGGGCGCCGATCTGGATGCGCCCTGTGCACAGGCTGGAATCGATCGGATAGTGAAAGGGCTGGCGCAGTAGCGGACTGCAATTAGCAGGATAATTATATATGTATTGATATATCAACAATATGGAAATGCACGTCTATTCTTTTTGTCGTAAATTGAATTGTGTCAATTGCGGCTTTGACACGGCATTCGCCGCGCTCATGCCGATCGCAAACCTGGGAGGTCGGATGAACATTCAATTGCGATGGGCCCTGGCTCTGGTCGCGTCCGTCGTCGCTCCCATGGCGGCAGGTGCCGCGCTGGCGCAAAGCTATCCAGCAAAACCGGTGCGCATTATCGTCAGCGCCGCGCCGGGTGGCTTGCAGGATCTGATGGCCCGGGGGATGACGCCGGATCTGAGCAGGATATGGGGCCAGCCGGTCATCGTCGAGAATCGCGTCGGCGCCGGCGATGTGCTGGCTGCCTCGGCGGCGGCGCAGTCCCCGGCTGACGGACACACGATTCTGTTTTCCACCAGCACCGGGATGAACGTCGCCCAGTTCCTGCGCCGCAATCTGCCGTACGACGCGGTCAAGGCATTCGATCCCGTGGTCGGATTGGCGCTCACCCAGTCGCTGCTGGTGGTGAGCAACAAGCTTCCCGCGCGCAATGTCCGGGAACTGGTCGAGTTGGCGCGCGCGAAGCCGCGCGCCCTCAATTACGGCAGTTTCGGCGTGGGCAGCGCCGCGCATCTGGACGGGGAAGCATTTGCCAAGGCGGCCGGCGTGGAACTCACGCACGTTCCCTACAAGGGCGTGCCTGCCCTCATTACCGCGTTAATCGCCGGCGAGGTCGATCTGGCATTTGGCAGCCTGGGGTCTTCGGTCCCGCCCTATAAACAGGGACGGCTGAAAGCCCTGGCCTACGTCGGGCCGCAGCCTTCGCGGCTGGTTCCTGAAGTGCCTACGATCACCGCCGCGGGCTACGATTTCGAGAGCGTGGGCCTGCTCGCATTCTATGTGCCCGTGGGGACGCCCAGGGCTGTGATCGAGAAGATCGCCGCGGATGTCGGGCAGGTACGCGACATGCCGGCGTTCCGCGACAGGTACATCTTCGGCAACGGGATGGAGGAATTCGGGCTGCACGGCGCCGCGTTGGCCACCCGACTGCAGCAGTCGCGCGACAACTTCGCCTCGCGTATCAAAGGCCTCGACCTCCGGCTCGATTGAAGGACGATGCCATGCTGATCGTCGATTCACAGGTCCATCTCCAGAGCGCAGGAAAAGCGTCGCCCTATCACCGGCAGGACCTGTTCCTCGCGCCCGAACTGCTCGCGACGATGGACGAAGCGGGCGTCGATCGTGTCGTCATCGTGCCGCCCTCCTGGGATCCGAATATGAACGGCCCATCACTTGCGGCCGCGCGCCTGCACCCGGATCGATTCGCAGTGATGGGTCGTGTGTCGGTCGAGAAGCCGGAGAGCCGGGCGCTGATAGCGACTTGGAAGCGGCAACCCGGCATGCTGGGAATACGCCAGGTACTTGGCCATCGGGAAACGCGCAACTGGGAAAAAGGCGGGGCCGGCGAATGGCTGTGGCCGGCCGCGGAGCGCGCGCAACTGCCGGTCATGCTGCATACGGGCCTTTATTTGCACCTGGTCGAAGGCATCGCGCAACGGCATCCCGGCCTTAGGCTCATCATCGACCATCTGGGCGCGGTACTGACCAGTTCGGGCCAGGATGGCGACGCGTTTGCGCACTTGCCCGAGGTTCTTGCGCTGGCCAGATTTCCCAATGTGGCTGTCAAGGCATCGGGGGTAGCGACGTATTCCAGCGAGCCGTATCCATTTTCCGGGATGCATAATTATCTGCGGCAGGTCTACGACGTCTTCGGACCGCGGCGGATGTTCTGGGGGACGGATCTCTCGCGGCTCACCTATTGGGGATCGGACACGACACCCAAAACCTGTACTTATCGCCAGGCCATCAGCATGTTTACCGAGGAACTACACTGGCTGTCGGACAGTGACAAGGCGCTCATCATGGGACGCGCCCTTTGCGAGTGGATCGGCTGGAAGCTGCCCGAGTGAATCAGAAGTTTGGGCGCGTATAGCGGCTGCTATCATCGGCGGCATCGCCATCGGTATTTGAGAAGGAACACGTCATGCCCCCTGCCAAGCGCCCGGCGACAAGCCGCAAGTCAACCAAGCGCAAGGCGCCCGCCGAACCGCGTTTGTCGCGGCTGCGCCGGCCCGAGCAGTTCGCAGTCGAGGCCTGGCAGATGCAGCTTCGCCGCCAGTTCGGGCGCGAGCAGCCGTTCCTGATCGACAATCTTGGCGCGCAGCCGGTGTTCTCCGAATACGCGGTGACCAATCCGCAAAGCGGCGGCCGCTATCGCGTGGCGATACGCGGCGCGGCGGTTGGCGAGAACTACTGCTCCTGTCCCGATTTCGCCACCAACGATTTGGGCACCTGCAAACACGTCGAATTCACGCTCGCCCGGCTTGAAGCAAAACGCGGCGGCAAGAAGGCGCTGAAACTGGGCTTCACGCCACCCTACAGCGAGATTTATCTCAACTATGCCGGGGCGCGCAGCGTGCGTTTCCGCGCCGGCGCCGACTGTCCGCCAGCGCTTGTCGCTCGTGCCGCCACGTGGTTCGACAAAGCCAAGGGATGGACTCTACCGCAAGACCGATTCGCACAATTCGACGCGTTTCTCTCCGCCGCGCAGACATCGGACCACGAGCTGCGTTGCTACGACGATGCGCTCGCCTTTATCGCCGCCGTGCGCGACGCGGAAACCCGCGGTAAAACGCTCGATGCCGCCTATCCGCGTGGCGCCAGGAGCAAGGGACTGGCGAAGCTGCTCAAGTCCAGGCTGTATCCCTATCAGATCGAGGGCGCGCTGTTCGCGGTGCGCGCCGGTCGCTGCCTGATCGGCGACGAAATGGGCCTGGGCAAAACTATCCAGGCGATCGCTGCGGCGGAGCTGTTTGCCCGTCATTTCGGCACCGAACGCGTGCTGGTCGTGTGCCCGACCTCGCTCAAGCACCAGTGGCGGCGCGAATTCGCGCGCTTCACCGGCCGCGATGCGCAGGTGATCCAGGGCGGGCGAGTTGCGCGTGAACGGCAATACCGCGAGGAGACGCCGTTCAAGATCGCCAATTACGACACGCTCGCACGCGACCTCGACTTGATCGGCGCCTGGGCCCCGGATCTGGTGATCGTGGACGAGGCGCAGCGCATCAAGAACTGGAACACCATTGCAGCGCGCGCCTTGAAGCGCATTGCGAGCCCCTATGCCGTGGTGCTCACCGGCACGCCGCTGGAGAATCGGCTGGAGGAACTCATCTCCATCGTGCAGTTCGTCGACCAGCACCGGCTCGGGCCCACCTGGCGGCTGCTCGACGAGCACCAGATGCGCGACGAGGTCGGGCGCGTGGTCGGCTATCAGAATCTCAACCGCTTGGGCGCGACACTCGCCCCGGTGATGCTGCGCCGGCGCAAGGCCGAGGTGCTGGATCAATTGCCCGAGCGCGTGGACAACACTTTCTTTGTCGCCATGACGCCGCAACAAATGCTGCATCACAACGAGAATGCCGACATCGTGGCGCGCATCGTCAAGCGCTGGCGCAGGACTGGGCACCTGTCCGAGACCGACCAGCGCGTGCTCACCTGCGCGCTGCAGAACATGCGCATGTCCTGCAACAGCACTTTTCTGCTCGATCACGAGACCGACCACGGCACCAAGGTGGACGAACTGGCCACGCTGCTTGGCGAGCTGTTCGAGCCGCCCGAGGCCAAGGCGGTGATCTTCAGCCAGTGGGTGCGCACCCATGAGCTGATCATCCGCAGGC